>JAYVSK010000258.1:0-6839 GCA_043775395.1 Lysobacter sp.
TCGACCAACGCGACGAAATACGAACAGCTCGACGGCACATATTCAAAATCCCCGGGCGACGATACGTGGGATCAAAAAGGGGAAGGATGCTGAGTTTCAGCGTCTGATGTTTCAAGATGACATGGCGGGACCGGGCAATTGCCTGGTCCTGTTTTTTAGCCACATCATCCTCTTGGCGGTCACACGCCTTACCCGCGTTGGCAACGCAGCGCGCGATGCGATGATTCTTCCGCCGATTGAGTCAGGGTCGAATCGCTGAAAGCGATGCCCCACTTGGCCGTTAAAAAGCCAACACACAGGTTCGGCCGGTGGGCCAGTACCCGGCGGGATATGCGTCGTCCCGGCATGCGGTGATCCGCACTTGAAGACGACGCTCGATTCCCAGCGGTCAGGCCGGCTCGTCTGGAATCAACGCGGACTCGAAGCGGATGATGGCGTCTTTCAGCTGCAGCTTGCGCTTCTTCAAACGCTTGATGGCCAGCTCATCGGTCACGATTTTTTCATGCAGGCGCTCGATGGCGAAATCAAGGTCGCGGTGTTCAAGACGCAGTTCGACCAGCCGCTGGGAAAGACGGGCGAGCTCGGCGGGGTCGGAAGGCTGGTTCATCGTTCCGAAGCTTAGCATCGGGGGCGCTGCCGGGCGTGCAGCAGAAGATGCATCAGCGGTTGGCGACATGGCGGCCCGCGTCTTCAAGCTGCAGTGCATCGGCAAGCGCACCTTCGGTATCGATGGACTGTTCTGGCTCCACGATTGGATGCGCTGATGCCTGCATGGCCAGACTGGCACCGGTTGGCAGCTGCTGCTTGAGCGGCGGGTGCCATGCGATGTAGGCAGCCAACAGCATCACCACCATCGCGAACGATAGGCGGGCACGCAGGCTGCGCGTGCGGCGGGAGAGACGGCGGTTGTGGCGTACGGACAGGAACATCGGCATGCGTGAATCCTCTCGGTTTGTACGGGTCAATGCATCAAGATCCGTGCCACGGCCAAGCATCTGTTTTTTGCTGGATGGCAGGCGATGGGCAGCCACATCTTTCCGTGCGTTGCGCACGATTTGGGCATGGGATCGTGCGCAATGCCGGCGCATGGCCCCGGAATATCCAGCGACCACAACAAAGCATGGTCGAAAACGCTTTAAAACAAGGGCTTTGCCGATGATTCAGAGCGGATGGCAGATGGCACGCAACTTGTATGTCCTGCATCGAGCCCGCGTCCTGCGGCGCCTCGTTTCTATGGAGAAATCAGATGTTGTACTACGCCGTTGTCTTTTTCGTGATCGCGCTGATTGCCGGTGTGCTCGGCTTCGGCGGTATCGCTGGCGCCGCCGCCGGCATCGCCAAGATCCTGTTCTTCGTGTTTCTGATCCTGTTTGTGGTGTCGCTGATCATGGGCCGCCGGGTCAAGGTCTGAGGCTCTCATCCTCTCCCACAGACGGGAGAGGATAGGCTGTGCGTTGCGCGGGCACACGGAGACGCGCCCATTGGAATCGTGCATGCTGTCTGCCGTCTGCTTTGAAAGTTCGATCTGTCGCAAATGCGTCATGTCACCTGTGATCGCGAGCGTTCGCGCAGCAAGCGTCCGCGATCACATGAATTTCTTGTTGATTGGCGTCGAAACGTAGTTGACGATAACCGTTCTCGCCCTGCGCTACGCGCAAGGGGAGGAGCAGGTCGCCGCTTACTCAAATACGATATCGGATATTCCTTGGGTTGCGAGGGCTGAACGGCAGACGCGCGCTCAGGCCAGCGGCAGTTCTAGCGTGAAGCTCGCGCCGCCGCCTTCGCGGTCGTCGTACCAGATATCGCCGTCCATTGTGCGTGCGCGCTGTTTGGCCAGCGCCAGACCCAGACCGGTTGAGGTTTCGCCGCCGGTGGGCTGCGCACTCAGACGCACATAACGCTGAAACAGGCGCGCGCGATCGTTCGAAGAAATGCCGGGACCGCGATCGTGCACCGTGAGACGCGCGTATTTGCCCTGGCGTGCCGCTGACAGATGCACGTCGCTGCCGGGCGGTGCGTATTTCAATGCGTTGGAGAGCAGATTCTGCAGCACGTGCAGCGTGCCGGCACGTTCGGCCAGCAGGCGCATGCCGTTGGCCGCACCGATGTCGATGATCACACGCATGCCTTTGCTGTGCGATTGATGCGATAACAGCTCGACCACTTCTTCCAGCAGCGCACGCGCGGCGATCGGCGGCGGTGGGACATCATGGATGCGTTCCTGCTGCTGGTCGAGAAAAGCCTGCAAAAACAGGACCCCGGCATCAGCGGAGGTGCGGATCGACTGGGCCAGCCGCTGTCGGATTTCATCGTTCAGGGCTTGATCGCGCAGCATATCGGCCGAAAACAGGATGTTGGCGAAATGATTGCGCAGGTCGTGGCTGACGATCTCCGCGACTTTCTGGCGCTCGTCCGCCACCCGCGCCAAACGGTCGCGCGCCTGCTTCAAATCCAGATGAGTACGCACCCGTGCCAGCAGCTCCTCGGCGATGAAGGGCTTGGTGATGTAGTCCACCGCGCCCGCAGAGAATGCACGGGTGAGACTGTCGCGCTCATGATCGGCGGTGAGAAACACCACCGGCACTTCGCACGTCTGCGGCAGCAACTGCAGGCCTTCGAGCACCTGGAACCCGTCCAGACCAGGCATGCGCATATCAAGCAGAATGAGATCCGGCGGCGTGTGTGCGGCCAGCACCAGCGCTTCTTTGCCATTGAGGACAGGCACTACTTCGTAGTTGGCCTGGGTCAGCAGTTGACCCACCACCTGCACGTTGGCGATCTGGTCGTCGATGACCATCACCGCTGGCATGGCGAGGGTGGCCTGGACTCTATTCGGCATGCTGGTTTTCCTTGCAGGCGTCGGTCAGCGTATCGAGCACGCGCTTGACCTGATTCATATCGAAGCGTTGCGTGGCCAGCTTGAGCTGCTGCGCCAGCGACTGCAGTTCGGGGTCGCGGATTTCCTCAGCGATGGTTTCGAGGCGTTTGGTGAACTCACCGATCTCGCGGACGCGCAATCGCGTACGCAGGGCCTGCAGGGGCATGCCGCACAGCGTGCGCCATTCCCTGTGGGCAGCGGCGACGCGCTCCTTGGTCGGCATCGAAGCGTCCTGCGTGGGGGCGGCAACAGGCGCCGGCATCTGCGCAACATGCGCGCGATTTCCTTCGTCGACACCGAACAGATCGGAGAGCGTGGCGAACAGTTCCAGCGGCGCATACGGCTTGCGGATATAGCCATCGAAGTCGCGGGTCTGGGCGCTGTCTTCGCCGACGAGACTCGAAGCGGTCACGGCGATGACCCGGGTTGTCGCAAGCTCCGCATCCGCGCGGATCGCCTCGAAAGCGCGATAACCGTTCATGCGCGGCATACGCAGATCCATCAGCACCACATCCGGGCGCAGTTTGCGAGCGATCTCCAGCGCTTCAATCCCGTCGCGGGCGATGAACACCTCATGATGGCTTTCGCGCAGATAACCTTTAGCGACTTCGATATTCCATTCGACATCGTCCACCACGAGTATTTTCAGCGGCGCCAGCCGGTCGAAATCGATCCGTTTTTCCTCAGCGCCCAAAGCGGTCACTGCCGCCGGTTCCAGGTCGGGAATGTTGACGCGAAACGTGGCGCCTTCTCCGGGACGGCTGACCACATGCACGCCGCCCTGCATCAGATCGACCAGACGCCGGGTGATGCTCAGGCCAAGACCGGTGCCCTGGCGCACCCGGCCATCGGGGCTTTCGGCCTGATAGAACGGCTCGAAAATCTGCTCCTGCTGCTCAGGCGAAATACCGACGCCCGAATCGGTGACCATCAACCGCAGATCGCGACTGGACCCCATTGGCGAGGGCGTCATCGCCACCTGCAGCAACACTTCGCCGCGCTCGGTGTATTTCACCGCATTGCTCAGCAGGTTCATCAGGATCTGGCGCAGCCGCTGCGCGTCCACCGCCACCGGCACCAGATCGGTGGGATCGATCTCGATCCGCAGGCGCAGGCCTTTGGCTTCGGCCATCGGCTCGAACAGCGCCAGCGTCTCGGCGGCAACTTCGCCGATGTCGGTCCCCTGCGGGTTGAGCTGCAGCTTGCCAGCCTCGATCTTGGATAGATCCAGCACATCGTTGATCAGGGCCAGCAGCATCTGTCCGCTTTTCTTGATCGAAGTCACCCATTCGCGATACAGCGGCTCGTGCACGTGGTCGCCCAGCAGCTGGGCGAAGCCGAAGATAGCGTTCATCGGCGTGCGGATCTCATGGCTCATGCTGGCCAGAAACACGCTTTTCTCCTCGTTTGCGCGGCGCGCCTGGGCGGCGCGCAGCTCGCCGCGCAGCGCATTTTCAGCTTCGCGCTGGGCGCGACGCAGCGCCTGAAAACCCAACAAGCCCGCAGCCAATGCAAGGCCATTGGCGATCATCAGCGTAGCGGTGGTCTGTTTGACCAGTTTATCGCGTGTTTGACGACGCATCTGCAGCAGTCGGTTTTCACCGCGAGACATGGCTGATATGCGTTCACGCATACGGTCGACGATGCTCTCACCTTTACCGTCGCGAAGCCGTTGCACGGCAGCGTCCTGTTGACCATTGCGCAATTCACTGTCTTTGATTTCAATCGAACGCTGGGCGCGGTTTTCGAGCGCTTCAAAGTCTGTTGATAATGTTGCCAGCACTTTTTGATGATCGACATTGTCTGCGGTCAGCAGTTTGAGACTTTTAATCTGGGCGGCAATAGCGTTGAGATAGTTGCGTATCCCCGCGCGGCGATGGTCGTTGCCGTCAACCATGAAACGCACGCCATCGACTTCCAGCATGCCCAACATGACCTGCATTTCGGTCAAATCATCTTTAACATTCAGGGTGTGCGAAACCAGTTCGATGGACTCGCCAAGCGCGTTGGTGGAGCGCACCGAGATGATGGAAGTAATCAGAATCACCACGAAGGCCAACCCCAACAGCCCGACGTTGGCGCGGTTGCGGAACTGCGCGGCGCGCGACGGTGGCATACAAGATTCCTTGGTTGGCCAATTGACAGGCAGCGGGTGCTGCGAGCCGGGAATGCAGCGCTATGAATTCATCAACCAGATCGTACCGTTCAACACCAGCGCGAACGACACCCAGAGCAGATACGGTAACAGCAGATAGCCGGCCAGTGGGCGGAGTCTGCCGAACATCATCATCGCCCACAGGATCGCAACCCAAAGCAGGCAAATGTCGACGAACGCCAGCCCCGGCGTATGCAGCGCAAAAAACAGCGGCGTCCAAGCGAGATTCAACACGAACTGGAGCGTGAACATGACCAGGGCACGCCGGCGCATAGGCGGGTCGATATCCTGCTCGCGACGCACCAGCCATACGGATACCGCCATCATGATGTACAGCAGGGTCCACATCGGCCCGAACAGCCAGGACGGCGGATTCCACGTGGGCTTCAACAGCGACGCATACCATGCATCCGGACCGAATAGCGCACCCATCGACGCACCAAGCCCGACCAGCAGACAGATCCAACCCACCAGCGCAATCCAGCCTTCGCGCGGACCGGGTGCGGCAACTTCGCGGACTTTCGACTTTGGAAGATGGCTCATCTGCAAGATGAAGAGTTGTTGCTTAAAGCAGTTTTCACGGTTACAGCCCGAACAGCTTACGCTTGCGATAGAGCGTGGACGCATCAATGCCCAGCGTGCGCGCGGCCGCATCCAGACTTTCGCTTGCAGCGAGAATGCGCTCGATGTGCATGCGTTCCAGTTCGTCCAGCGAAATCGCCATTCCCGGCTGCGGATCGTTGCGGGCGGACGCGCTGAGCGCTAACAGCTCCGCACCGATCTCTTCGCCGCGACAAAGAATCACCGCGCGTTCCATCATGTTCTGCAGCTCACGCACATTCCCCGGCCAGGAATACGCGCGCAGCTGCGACAGCGCCGAGGGTGCCAGCCGGCGTGCGGGCAGGCTGTAATCTGCGGCATAACGACGCACGAAGCCGTTGGCCAAGTCCTCCAGATCTTCGGGCCGTTCGCGCAGCGGCGGCAAAGTGATAGTGATGACGTTGAGGCGATAGAGCAGGTCAAGCCGGAACTGGCCTTCCTTCACCATCGCGTCGAGATCGCGGTTGGTGGCAGCGACGATCCGCGCGTCGGCCTTGCGGGTGACCGGGTCGCCGACGCGCTCGTACTCCTTGTCCTGAATGAAGCGCAGCAGCTTGGGCTGCAGCGCCATCGGAAAGTCGCCCACTTCGTCCAGAAAAATCGTCCCGCCATCGGCGTGGGTCACGCGGCCGACCGTGTTCTGCACGGCGCCGGTGAACGAGCCCTTGGAGTGGCCGAACAGCTCGCTTTCCATCAACTCGGCCGACAGCGACGGGCAGTTGATGGTGACCAGCGCACCGGTCGCGCGCGGGCTGGCACGGTGCACGGCTTTCGCGATCACGCCCTTGCCGGTGCCGCTCTCGCCCAGCAGCAGTAGATTGGCGTCAGTGCGGGCGACCTGCAGCGCCATCTCGATCGCAGCCTGCATCGCCTTGTTCTTGCTGCCTAGCACAGGTACGCCGGCTTCGGCTTCGCGCTCCAGGGTGTCAAGGCGGTCGAGGATGCGGCGCGTATCGACCTGGCGCGCAACCGAAATCCTCAGCTGGTCCGGCGAACACGGCTTGACCAGATAGTCGCTGGCGCCCAGCGCAATCGCCTTGACCGCATCGTCGACGGCGGCATTGCCAGTGACCATGATGATCCGCATCAGCGGCGCCAGCTCGCGCAAACGCGGCAGGGCTTCGATGCCCGAGTCGTAGCCGATGTTGTGGTCCAGCAGGCAGACATGAAACGGCCGGGTTGCCGCCAGACGCAGGCCGTCTGCCA
>JAYVSK010000259.1:0-6658 GCA_043775395.1 Lysobacter sp.
GCCGAAGTGAAGGGCGTGCTGGATCGTATCGACATCGTCACCGGCACGCTGGGCAAGGCCATGGGCGGCGCGTTGGGCGGTTTCACCACCGCGAAAAAAGAAGTGATCGAAATGCTGCGTCAGCGTTCGCGGCCGTATCTGTTTTCCAACTCGCTGCCGCCGCATGTCGTGGCTGCGGGAATCAAAGCGTTCGACATGCTCGCGTCCGCTGACGACCTGCGCGATCGCCTTGCCGAAAACACGGTTTATTTTCGCGAAAAGATGTCTGCTGCGGGTTTCGACATCAAACCCGGGGTACATCCGATCTGTCCGGTGATGCTGTACGACGCGCCGCTGGCGCAGCGTTTCGCGGAGCGTTTACTGGAAGAAGGCATCTACGCGATCGGGTTCTTTTTTCCGGTGGTGGCGAAGGGCCAGGCACGGATACGTACGCAGATGAGCGCCGCGCACACGCGCGAACATCTGGACCGCGCGATCGATGCCTTCATCCGCGTCGGCCGCGAACTGGACGTCGTTAACGGCTGACGGTTCGGTTGATCCGCGTCGCTACACATCTCCCGAATGTCGTTCGTGAAGTGGCGGCGTGGATGTGCAGTGATGACGCACGCACACCCGCAACAGCAGCCGCTCCGCAGAGCGTCGTCGAACAACAGCTACGCTGTGGACGGATCGCTTCGCAAGCCTTCGAGTCCGATGGGCTGTATCTTGATCAGCGGCGCTTCGCGGCCGACTTCGGCTGAGGCCTGATCTTCGCAGTCTGCGGCCCTTCAGCAATGCGGATACCGCGTGCTTTCATCCATGCGTCGAAATCGCATGCGCTCATCTGTCGACCGTTTTTGGGTCATCTCAAAACGGTTGGATTTGCCGGTCGCGACAGGCGTTGTCGCAGGCAAAGCTTTTTCCGCAACGGGAAGGCCGGGAAACGCAGCCAGCAGGCGCAGCTGTGGCGCATAGCGCTATCAAGAGGAAATGCCCCATTGGTTGACGCTTCTCGCCGACTAACGAATCGCCATAATTGATCGATTCAGCGTGGGACGCTGAATGCACGCGTGAAAACGGACGCAGATCGGACAGTGCAGATACGATCAAAGTCATCAGCGTCACAAGCATCGGCCATCAAGCATCGACGCGCTGTAGAGCTTCCGCGTCGAGTACGCGCCATTGGCCTTTCGGCAAATCTCCCAGCGACAGGCCGCCGATCGCTGTGCGCACCAGCCGAAGCACTTCGATATCGAAAGCCGCCAGCAGGCGCCGGATCTGACGGTTGCGACCCTCGTCCAGCACGATCTCGAGCCATGCGTTCTTCTCGCCCGCGCGCAACCGCTTGGCCTCGACGACGCTCAATCGCTCGCCTTCAAATTCCCGGCCGCGACAAAGCGCCGTGAGCAGACCGGCATCGGGAATACGGTCTATCTGCACGTGATAGGTCTTGTGCGGTCCAGTCTGCGGATCGGTAATGCGCGCCGCCCACTGCGGATCATTGGTGAATAACAGCAGCCCTTCGCTGGCCTTGTCCAGACGCCCGACCGGTGCGAACCAAGGCAGCGGTGCGCCATGCAGGGACGCGCCATCGAAACATCGGTAAACGGTGTCGCGACCGCGTTCGTCGCTGATCGTGGTGACCAGGCCACGCGGCTTGTTGAGCATGAGATGGATCGGTGACCTGGCCGCAATTTTGTGGCCATCGACCTCGATATCGTCACGCTCCAACGCAGTAGGCGACTCCGGATCGCGGACAACGCGACCACCGACGCTGACGCGTCCTGCCCTGACCCACTCAGCGGCTTGTGTCCGTGAGCACACGCCGCGCTTGGAAAGCACGCGAGCGATGCCGTAGCGCGTCTGTTCACTGGAGGCTGGGACAATCGCCATGCGCCTATTGTCGACAGTCTCTGAAGTCAGGCATCGCGCCCAGCCCCTGAGAGCGCGCGAGACTCAGCGCTTTTTCTTTTTCGGCGGTTCCGGCTGCGGCGGCGCGGCCGGCGGCGGCGCGGCGGCGGCAGGCCCCTTCACAACGCGGACACCTCGCGCTTTCATCCAAGCATCGAACTCGTCGGCAGTCATACGCTTGCCGTTCTGAGTCATGTCGAAACGCCAAGCCGTGCTGCTTTCGCCCGGCTTGGGCTGATACGCGCCCGCATTGGCGGTGGCAGGAAGCGGTGGACGAGTCGCAGCGGTCGCGCGGCATTCCTGATGCTGGACTCGCGAGAGCACGACCTCGACGGTTGTACCTTCCGAAAACAATTGGACAAAGCCGATGCCGGCACCGACTTGTGCGCTGGGCGCCGCCAGTTCTTCAGCAATCGGCGTCAGCTGCAGGGCATTTCCCCGGGAGGGAGACAGCGGCTTGAAAGAAGCGCAGTCGACGGCAGCAGCATGCGCGAGATTCACGAACATGGCCGTCGACAATACGGTAAGGCCTATGGCCTTCCATCCATGCACATGATTGGAAGCAGGGGTGATGCGCATAGATCTTCTCCGCTCAAACAACTCTGGAGTGTAGGCCGCCGGCTGGGGCGGCGACAACCATCAATCGTTACCGATCCTGTAGGCCGTGTGATCCCGCGCCGAAAATTAAGCTCACTCCTCCAAGAGAGGCATAGCACCCCTGAAAATGGGGAGCTTGAAACGCCAAAGCCCGGCACTGGGCCGGGCTTTGGGTATTACCTGCAAACTTTGCGTCCGGAATTACTGGACGTTGAGCTCGGTACGGCGGTTGGTTTCGTTCTTGCATTCCGGCGTGGTCTGAGCGGTCTGGACCAGCGGACGGCTTTCGCCGTAACCGTTCGGTCCAGCCAGGCGACCACTGTCGATGCCGTTGCTGGTCATGTAGTCATAAACAACCTGCGAACGACGCTGCGAGAGCGACTGGTTGTACGTATCTTTGCCGCAGAGATCGGTGTGACCAGCCACTTCGACGCGCAGATCCGGATAACGCTTCAGGATTTCAACGGCCTCGTTCAGGATCGCAATCGCGTCCGGACGCAGCGTGGCCTTGTCGAAGTTGAAGTTGACGCCCTTCAGATCGATTGCGATGTTGACTTTGCAACCATCCGGACCGATCGCCTCACCAGCGACCGAGTTCGGACACTTGTCGTTGCAATCGTTGACACCATCGCCATCGCCATCTTTATCGGCGCAGTTCGGGGCCGGCGGCGGCGGTGCATCCGGCACGACTTCCTTGGTGGCTTCCGGGCCCAGGGGCACAATAAAACCAACCGAAGCCAACACGTCGCCGAACCAGCTTTCGTCGGGAGCAGCAACGCTGCTGTCATCGGCATCAAGGCGATAAGCCAGCTCGGCACGGATGCCTACGCGACCCAAGTCACCCTGCAGACCGCCACCGATCTTTCCGGCAAGATTGCCGTCTTCACGTTGGCCGGGCGAATTCGGGCTCGGGAAGGCGTCGAACTCTTCTTCCGAGCGCTGATAGCCGAGGCCAGCCAACAGATACGGATTCCAGTTACGTCCTTCAGCAACGAAGTGGCGGCGCAGGTCGAGCGATACACCGTACTGGCTCCAGTTCAAGTTCTGAGCGCGACCACGGATAGCGCGGTTAGGGTTCAGAAGCAGATTCTGGTTGTTGAAGTGCGGGTTCTGATAGTTGAATTCGGTATCAAGCGACCAGTTTTGGCTGATGAACTTGCCAAAGCCGAGGGTGCCGAATGGAGCTGCACGGGTATCGCGGGAACCATCCTGCAGATTGAAGCCTGCCGAAGTGGTGAGATACCAGCGATCGTCGAAGTCCTGCGCGGAGACGGTCTGGGCCACGGCCAGCCCACCTAGCAGCGCAGCACAGAGGAGTTTCTTATTCATTACTCAATGCTCCTTGGAGGAAATTCAAAAGACTCGGTGGTGTCGATTCGAGCAGGATGACCACCGGTTTGGCGCTGATCCAATCTGCTCATTATGATCCGGCCGCGTCTTGGCCTTGTTAACACTAGCATAACAGTTTTGTAATTCCAACTACTGTTCAGGTTCGAGGGGAACCTTTCGGCGCTGCCGAGGGCCTGCTTCTCGCCGCGCATAATCAAGGTTCCAACCTGAACGTATTCAGTCATGCAGAAAACAGACCCATCCATGCAGAAAGCGGCATCGCGTCCATTTCGGATGGCTGTGCGGCCAAACGCATGATTTCCGCGGCCTGTTTGGCAGGCAGATGTGCTTCAAGTGCGGATCTGGCTTTAGACATCAGCACCGGGATGCCCTCGGCACGCCGGTTGCGGTGACCGATCGGGTAATCGATCGAGACTTTTTCCGTGCTGCTGCCGTCCTTGAAGAACACTTGAATAGCGTTGCCGATGTAGCGCTTGTCCGCATCGAAATAGTCTTTCGTGAACTGCGGATTTTCTTTCACCACCATCCTGTCGCGAAGCGCATCGATGCGAGGGTCTGCCGCGATGTCGTTGTTGTAGTCCTCGGCGGTCAGGCGGCCGTGGATCAGCGGCACCGCAATCATGTACTGCAGACAGTGGTCGCGATCAGCATAGTTCGACAGCGGGCCGGTCTTGTCGATGATACGAACGCCGGCTTCCTGGGTTTCGATCTCGATGCGCTCAATCTGGTCGATGCGGTCTTTCACTTGCCCATGCAGCTGCATCGCGCATTCCACTGCGGTCTGTGCGTGGAATTCAGCCGGGAAACTGATCTTGAACAGGACGTTTTCCATGACGTAGCTGCCGAACGGGCGTTCGAACTCGAACGCATTGCCCTTGAAAGCCACGTCGTAAAAACCCCAGGTTTTAGCAGTCAGTGCCGACGGATAACCGACGACTTTCTTGTGTGCGGCGTTGAGCGCGTGGGTCACAGCGCGGCGGCAGGCGTCACCGGCGGCCCAGCTTTTGCGCGGGCCGGTATTGGGAGCATGCCGATAGGTGCGCAGCGCGCCGTTGTCGATCCAGCTGTGCGACACGGCGGTGATCACCGCCTCCTTGTCGCCGCCGAACATGGCAGTCGAGACCGCCGTGGAGGCGAGGCGGACCAGGATGACGTGATCGATACCAACACGGTTGAACGAGTTTTGCAGCGCGTAGACGCCCTGGATTTCATGCGCCTTGATCGCCCAGGTCAGGGCGTCGCGCACGGTCAGGCCCTTGCCGCCTTCGCGCTCGGCCTTGCGGCTGAGGTAATCGCCGACGGCCAGAATCGCGCCTAGATTGTCTGAGGGATGGCCCCATTCCGCAGCCAGCCAGGTGTCGTTGAAATCGAGCCAGCGCACCAGCGTGCCGATGTTGAAGGCCGCCTGCACGGGGTCCAATTCGAACGATGTCCCCGGTACGCGCGCGCCGCCAGGCAGTTCCGCACCCGGCACCAGCGGCCCGAGATGTTTAACGCAGCCCTCGAACTTCATCGCCAGCATCGCGCAGGCCAGCGAGTCCAGCAGCATGTAGCGGGCGGTGTCGTAGGCCTCCTGCGACTCGATCTTGGCGTCGATCACGTAGTCGGCGATGTCGACCATCGGCTGATCGGGATTGGGGCGGACGGCGGAGCGGATATCGGCATGACTCATAAATGCGGAACCCCTTGGGCGGCTCATTGATAGCGTAGGAAGTCCGCTATTTTGCCAGACCGGACGGCCTCACCGACCATCACCACTCATCGAATCGACAGGCTGCCGCTTTGGACTGTGCCGTTGCTTTGCGAAACCCCTTGAGCGCCGCGAGCTTTCGCGGCATCGTGCACGCTTGCATACGCTAACGTATTGACCGATGACCGCACAGCTCGATCCGACACCTTCCTCGCCCTACCCGCATCTGTTCTCGCCGCTGGACTTGGGCTTCACGACCCTGCGCAATCGGGTGCTGATGGGCTCGATGCACACCGGGTTGGAGGATCGCGCCAGCGATTTCCCGAAGCTCGCCGCGTATTTCGGCGAACGCGCGGCCGGCGGCGTCGGCCTGATCGTCACTGGCGGCTTCTCGCCGAACATGATGGGTTGGTTGACGCCGTTCGCAGGCAAGCTCAGCTGGCCGTGGGAGGCGCGCAAGCATCGTCAGGTCACGGCAGCCGTCCATCGCCACGGCGCGAAAATCTGTCTGCAGCTGCTGCACGCCGGCCGCTATTCCTATCACCCGCTGCAGGTGGCGCCGTCGAAGGTCAAATCACCGATCAACCCGTTCACCCCGCGAGCGCTGACCGGCTTCGGCGTGGAACGCACGATCTCGGCCTACGCCAACGCGGCCAAACTGGCCCGGGACGGCGGCTACGACGGCGTCGAGGTGATGGGATCAGAGGGTTATCTGATCAATCAGTTCCTCAGCGCGCGCACCAATCGGCGCAAAGATGGCTGGGGCGGTGATCTGTCGAAGCGGATGCGGTTCGCGACCGAGATCGTGCGCCGCGTACGCGAAGCCTGCGGCCCGGATTTCATCATCATTTATCGCCTTTCGATGCTGGAGCTGGTGCCGGAAGGTTCGGGCTGGGAAGAAATCGTGGCCCAGGCTCAAGCCGTCGAAGCTGCGGGCGCGACCATCATCAACACCGGCATCGGCTGGCACGAAGCGCGGGTGCCGACCATCGCGACCTCGGTGCCGCGCGCGGCGTTCGCAGGCGTGACCGCCAAGCTGCGCCCGGAAGTGAAACTGCCGCTGGTCGCCACCAATCGCATCAATATGCCGGATGTGGCCGAAGGCATCCTCGCCAGCGGCGGCGCCGACCT
>JAYVSK010000260.1:0-15971 GCA_043775395.1 Lysobacter sp.
CATCCAACTGGGCGAAGACCAGCGGCCGGTTCGCCGGATTTTGCAGTCGCTGGGTTTTGAAACCGCGTTTCTGCAGCGCTTTTTCGATGAATGCGGCGTTGTTCTGGACATCTGCGGCACTGTCGGCCACATTCGGAATCGACAGCAGCTGCAGAAACTCAGGAACATTCGCCTGTGCGGCCTTGACCAGAGCCGTGTCGTCGGCATACACCTGCTGCGTCATCGCGCAGGCCGCCAGCAGCATCAACCGGCATATGACATTCCGCATCTTTATTCCCCACAGGTCATCATTCCGATGCGGACTGTACACCGCAGCCCGGCCGGGGCATCGCCCGTTCTGAATGCACAGCCTGCCCGGTTCGTCCGCAGTAAGCTACGCTAAGCACCTTGCCCGTACGAAACGCTGCGTGAGCGATAGGGAGATCGCGTATCAACGCCGGCATCGCAAGCGTCGCTACCGGCGCTCTCCCCCTCGACGTGAGGACTGTTGCGTGTTCATCCAGGATATGGAGCGAGACAATCATGCATACGCCGCCCGTCGCCCGGGCCGCGCGACTGGTCGTCCGTACGCAGCGGCCGTGATGGCTGTGTGCTTCGCATTCGCTTCGATCGCATTCGATGCTATCGCGGCGGATAAAGACGAAGATCAGCGCCACCCGCTCGAACTTGAAGCGCTGACTCAACCGCGCAAGGTGCTGCAGAAACTGCCGGCGGTACGCAAAACGCTCGCCCAGGACGATCATGCGAGTGCGGCCAAACTGGATCTGGCCGAAGCCAATGCCTGCCGCGTGATCGCAGACTGGCGATGCCAGCGCCGCGCAGGCACCTCCGCAATTCTTGCTGCCGACCAGACCGCAAACATCTATCTGCAGGTGCGTTCGCGGATCGCGCTGGGCCGTGCGCTTTCCCGGCTGGGCGATTTCACCAGCGCGGCGCGCACATTGGCGGACGCGCAGCAGCGTCTGGGCAACGCGCCGGACGATCAACTGCTTGCCGACATCCTGCTGGCGTATTCATCCATCAGCGAGCGGCTGGGGAAACTGGACGAATCCTACCGTTACGCCAAAGAGGGGCTTGCCCATGCCCCCGCCGACAGCGATCCTGAAATGCGGCTCCGATTGCTGCGCAATATGGCGCATATCGCTTCCAACCGGGGCCGGCCGCAGGAAGCGCGAGCGCTGATGAAGGAGGCAAAAGCGATCCTGCCCACCAATCGCGATCCCAAACTGACGGCGGAGGTCTTGCTGGAGGAAGCGCGCGCCGCGCGCGCGCTCGGCGATGCCGGTACGGTCGAAGACATGGGCCGCCGCATCGGCCTGATCGGCGACCAGCTTCAAAACACGCAGTTGCAGGGCCTGAGTTACGAAACCTCGGCGCAGGCGATGCAAATGCGTGGACAGCACCTCAAAGCGCTGGCGCTGTATCAGCAGGCGCGCGGCGAATTCGCGGCGCTGAAACTGCAGCAGGACGAGCTGCGCTCGGTGCGCGCGATCGTCGACCTGCAGCTCAAGGGCATACAGCAGGGCACCCTGCCGCAGTCGATCGAGCGACTGATCCAGCTCGGCGATCAGGTCTCGCGCACCGAGCGTGAATCCGCCGCCGCCGATTTCGAGGAGCGTCTGCGCTACGCCGAAAGCGACGCCGCGCTGGCCAACGCCAACGCAAAAGCCAAGAACGAGCAGCTGCAGGCCACCGTCAACGAAAACAAATACCGTTACAGCCTTGCGGCAGGCATCCTCGCGCTGCTGACCCTTGGGGTGATGGCGGCGCTGTACCTGCAGCAGCGCAAATACGGCGCGATGATGCGCGTACGCGGTCTTGAGATGGAGGTGGCCATTTCCACCGATTTCCTGACCACGGTGCACAGCCGGCGTTACATCACCGATGCCGGCAACACAGCGGTGGAACGCGCGATCGGCAACGGTCTCGGCCTCGCGGTTGCGATCGTCGATATCGATCACTTCAAGCAGATCAACGACCGCTTCGGACATGCGACCGGCGACGAAGTCCTCAAAGCCGTTGCCGCAGCGATGCGCGCCGCATGCCGCGACTCCGACACGCTGGGGCGCTACGGCGGGGAAGAATTCGCGGTGCTGCTGCAGGGTGTCGGCCAAGATCACGCACTCGCCGCCGCTGAACGCCTCAGGTTAGCGGTTGCAGGTGTGGCCGTGCATGACGGCGACCAGGTCATCGCGCCCACGGCATCGGTCGGCGTGGCCTGTCTGTCCACCGAAGACCTCGCCTTCGAACCCTTGCTGGTGCGCGCCGACCGGGCGTTGTATCAGGCGAAAGCGGGAGGGCGTAACCGGGTGGTCATGGCGGAGCAGGACGCTGGGCCGATCAGCTTGCCGGCACCGCCAAGCAACGATTGATACAAACTCACGCGGGATCGCTTCCGTACAGTTCTTTTCTGGGCGCCCCCGAAATCTCCGCCGCCAGCTTCGCCGCCGTCGACGGCGGCAGATGTTCGATCAGCTTCGCGTACACCCGTCTGCCTTCGACCAGTTTGGCGTCGGCGTCGTCGCCCACGCCTTGGATCAGCAGCACAAATTCGCCTTTACGCTGGTCGGCATCGGCGGCGACGCGGGCGTGGAGCTCGCCCAGGGTGCCGCTGAGGACGGTTTCGAAGAGTTTGGTCAGTTCGCGGCCGATGGCGGCAGGACGATCGGCGCCGATGACGGTCACGGCGTCGGCGAGCGCATCTTCGATGCGGTGCGAGGATTCGTAGAAAATCAGCGTGCGCGCCTCGCTGGCCAATCCGGCGAGGCGTTCCCGGCGGGCGCCGGCTTTGGCGGGGAGAAAGCCTTCGAAAGCGAAGCGGTCGCTGGGCAGGCCGGCGACGCTGAGCGCGGCGATCAGCGCGCTGGGTCCGGGAATCGGGCTGACTTTGATGCCGGCGGCGCGGGCGGCGGCGACCAGACGGAAGCCGGGATCGCTGACCAGCGGGGTGCCGGCATCGGACACCAGCGCCAGCGATTCGCCGGCGCACAGACGGGCGACGATGCGATCGGCCAGACCGGCCTCGTTGTGCTCGTGCAGGGCAATCAGATGTTGTTCGACACCGTAGTGCGACAGCAGCTGGCGGGTGTGGCGGGTGTCCTCGGCGCAAATGGCCGCAACCGCGCGCAGTGTGTCGAGGGCGCGCGGTGAAAGATCGCCCAGATTACCGATGGGCGTGGCGACGACGTACAGAATGCCTGCGGCGGCGGGGGTGGACATCGGGTCTGACTCGCTCGGGGTGTGGCAGGCGGGTAGAATCCTAACGGTTCACTCAAGGGTTGCGGCAATGCGCATGAATTCGAAGACGTTGGCTTGGCTTTGCACCGGATTGCTTGCGTTGGGCCTGACCGCCTGCGTGCCGACCAAGCCCGGCGGCACCAAGCCGTCGACCTATCGGGTCAATCCGCTGATCACTCAGGCTGCAGCCCTTGCGAGCAATCACGACGCGCTGACCGGGCAAGCCAAAACCGACAACGGCCGCGAGATCGAACGGATCATCGCCGGCCTCGACAACGCCGCACTGAGCAGCGAAGCTGGCGCGCTGCGCGACGGCGATCCGCTGTACAACTTCATTGGCCGCGAACTGCTGCGCCGCGGCCTGACACTGCCGCGCCCGTTCGACCGCGAAGGCCACTGGCGCTTCAACGCCGGCAACCGGCCACCGGCGGAACGCGACGGCTACCGGCCGCCGCGCAAACTCGCGGTGCTGCTGCCGCTGAGCGGCGCGATGGCGGCAGCATCCTCGCCGGTGCGCGACGGCCTGCTCGCCGGCTACTACGGCGAACACCGGCAGAAGCCGGAGATCGTGTTCTACGACACCACCGGCACCCCGGCCGGCGCGCTGGCTGCGTATCAGAAGGCCGGCACCGAAGGCGCCGACTACGTGGTCGGCCCGCTCGGCCGAGATGAAGTGGGCGCGCTGTTCAAAGAATCGCAGCTGGGCGTACCGGTGCTGGCGCTGAATCGCGGCCCCGCCGCACCGCCCACCGGCCACGCCAGCTTTGCGCTGGCGCCCGAGGACGACGGCATCGCCGCCGCCGAATATCTGCTGTCGCGCAAGGCGCGCCGGGTGCTGGTGCTGGTGGGCAGCGACGAAGGCATGCGCCGCAGTGTCGCCGCATTCCGCGAACATCTTTCGAGCCGCGGCGGCAGCGTGGTCGAGACTTTGACCATCGCCGAGAAACCAGCCGACAGCACTGCGGCGCTGCAGGCCGCTGGGCAAAAGGAAGGCGGCGTCGATGCGGTGTTCCTGGCCCTGAAAGGTGGCCAGGCGCGCGGGGTCATGGCCCAGCTGGCGAATGCCGGCCTCGGCACCAAACCGCGCGTCTCCACGGCACAGCTGCTGTCGGGTACCGGCAAACCGGATCTGGACAAGCTGCTCGACGGTATCGCTTTCCCGGCCGAAACCTGGAGCGTCCAGGGCATCGCCGGTCTGCCGTCGGCCGAAACTACCGGCAGCATGCTGTCCACCGCGCGCGGCCCTGCGGCCAAACTATTCGCGTTCGGCTACGACGCGTGGTTGCTTACCGCCTATCTGGAACATCTCGCCAACCAGGCGAACGGCAAGGTCGACGGGGCCACCGGCGACCTGCGGATCGACGGCTTCGGCAACATCGTGCGCACTCCGGCGTGGTCGACTTTCAGCAACGGCCAGATCGTCGCCCTCGCCCGCAGTGGCGACTGAGGACCGCGAGGATCCGAGGAAGAACAAGGGTGCGCGCGTTGAAGCGCTCGCCCGCGATTTTCTGCAGCGGCATGGGCTCAAGCCCGTTGCCGCCAACGCGAATTACCGCAGCGGCGAACTCGATCTGGTGATGCGCGACGGCGACACGCTGGTATTCGTTGAAGTGCGCTATCGGCGCAGCGCCGGCACGGCTTCGAGCGGCTTCGGCGGCGGTGCGGCCTCCATCGATGCCAACAAACGCCGCAAACTGGTGCATGCCGCCAGTCTGTTTCTTGCCGCACATCGCGAATTTTCACGCGCGCCTTGCCGCTTCGATGTGATCGACGCCAGCGGTGCGGTGAACACACCGGATTTTATGTGGCTGCGCGATGCGTTCCGCGCCGACGACTGCTGAGTATTGTTCGATGCCCACTATCTTCACCCACGCCATCGTGCCGCTCGCACTGGGTCTCGCGCTGGGCCGCGGCACGATCTCGCCGCGACTGACCGCCGCCGGCATGTTTGTCGCGATCGCCCCGGATTTCGACACCGTCGCGTTCAAGCTTGGCATCGCGTATGCCGATCAGTTCGGCCATCGCGGCGCGAGTCATTCGCTGCTGTTCGCGCTGGCGGTCGGGGTGTGCGGCGCAGTCATCGCACCGTGGCTGCGCACCACGCGATGGCGGGCGCTGCTGTGGCTGACGTTCTGCACCGCGTCGCATCCGCTGCTGGATGCCTTGACCAACGGCGGTCTGGGCGTGGCGTTGCTGTGGCCATGGTCGCACGAGCGCTTGTTTGCGCCGTGGCGGCCGATCGCGGTGTCACCGATTGGCACAGGCTTCTTCAGCATGCGCGGACTGGCGGTGCTGTGGTCGGAACTGCTGTGGGTCTGCGCGCCGCTGGGACTGGTGGCGCTGCCGCTTGCGGGTATTCGCAAATATCGTAAGCGAGCGGCAATCGCATCAGCTTGATCGCCAATCCTTCAGTCATAGTGATTCGACTCAAATATGTCTGAACTCGATGGCTGTGCTGATGTATGAGGGGCTGACCAGCCATTCGGCTGTTGAAAACCAGCCCCGAGCAGGTTCTTGATGGGGTTTTACTGCGAAGAGCTCGGGCCTGAAGGCCCTCCTACAAACGCAGCCTGCGCGCGGCACGCGCACCTTATGAATCGACATGGCGGCAGACGCCTCCGGCGCATCAAGCCTCGAAATGCACATACCCCGCACGCGGCGGGAGCCACTCGGTGCCATCGTTATCGTGCAGCACTATCTTGCCCGCATCGCCGGTGATCCGGCCGATCCGCGTCGCCGGCAAGTCGCTGGCGTACATCGCATCTTCCACCGCAAGTCGCGCGGTTTTGGGTGCAGTGAAGCACAGCTCGTAGTCGTCACCGCCGGCGGTCTGCAGCTCGCGTCGCGTTTCGATATCGAATGATCGAAGCATCGCTTCGGACGCCGGCAGTGCATCGATATCGAGTTCGGCGCCCACGCGGCTGGCGCGGCAGACATGGCTGAGATCAGCAAGCAATCCATCGGAAATATCGATGCAGGCATGCGCGATGCCGGCAAGCCGCAGGCCCGCTTCGACGCGCGGCGTTGGCCGGTCGAGACGCACGCGCAGCGCAGTATCGAACGGACCACCTGCCTGCCATTGTCGCAACGCAGCAGCAGCATCGCCCAGCGTCCCCGTCACCCACACGTCGTCGCCGATGAGGGCACCGCTGCGCAGCAGCGCGCCGCGCGGATCCACCAGTCCATGCGCAGTCACGCAGATCGACAGCGGTCCACGCGTGGTGTCGCCGCCGACCAGCGCAATATCGTGCTGCGCGGCAAGTGCGAGGAAACCGTCTAGAAACCCATCGAGCCACGTCGCGTCGGGCTGCGGCAAGGACAGCGACAGCGTGCACCAAGCGGGCGTTGCGCCCATCGCGGCCAGATCGGAGAGATTTACCGCCAGCGCTTTCCAGCCGATGTCGGCGGGCGCAGTCTCCGCCGGGAAGTGAACGCCGATATTCAGCGTGTCCATCGCGACGACCAGCTGCTTTCCGGGCGGCACCGACAGGATGGCTGCGTCGTCGCCGATTCCGACGATCACGTCGCTGCGGGTGGCGGCGCGCTGGCGAATGCGGGCGATCAGGTCGAATTCCAAAACAGCGTCCTTCAAGAAGCCTCGGCTGCGAACAAAGAATCAAACGGAGCGGAGCAAGCCCCCTCTCCCGCGTGCGGGAGAGGAATGGGGTGAGGGGCTATCGCGGTTCTGCCCTCACGCGCCGCGCTTTGCGCGGCGACCTCTCCAGCAAGCGGGAGAGGTGAACTAAAGCGGTCTCATCGCGGCGAATGGCAGCTCACTTACCCCGCGCTGTCTGCACTTCGATCGCACGCAGCGCAACCGCGGCGTGGTCAAGCACGCCGTTGACGTAGGTGTGGCCGTGTTCGGAGCCGAAGCGTTTCACCGATTCCACCGCTTCATTCAGCACCACGCGGTACGGCACGTCGATGCGGTGCTGCAGTTCGTAAGCGGCGATGCGCAGCGCGGCGCGTTCGATGGGGTCGACTTCTTCCATTGTGCGGTCCAGAAACGGCGCCAGCGCGGCGTCGAGTTCGGCGCAGTGCGCATCGACGCCGTGAACGAGTTCTTGAAAATACGGAAGATCGGCGATTTCGCGGACCTGTTCGTGCGCGAACTGGCTGACGATATCGCGCGCGGCGGCGCCCGACATCTGCCACGCGTACACGGCCTGCAGCGCGCGCCGGCGCGCGCGGGTACGCAGTACGGGGTCGACGCCATCGGTACGCCGGTAATAGGGTTTTTTCATGGCAGCTTGGCCATCAAGTTGGCCATTTCGATGGCGACCAGTGCCGTCTCTTCGCCCTTGTTGCCGTGACTGCCGCCGGCACGCTCAGCAGCGTGTTCGTATTGATCCACCGCCAGCACGCCGTTGACGACCGGCAGCGCGTAGTCCAGCGCGATCCGCATCAGACCATTGGAACAGCCGTCGGCAACCTGTTCGTAGTGGCGCGTGTCGCCGCGGATCACGCAGCCCAGCGCGATGATCGCAGCGTGGCCGCCGCTGGAGGCGAGACGCGCAGCGGTCGCGGGCAGTTCCCAGGCACCGGGCACGCGGATCACGTCCACCGCATCGTCGGCAACGCCGTGGGCGACAAACGCCTGACGGGCGCCAGCGACCAGCTGCTCAGTGATGCGCGGGTTCCAGCGGCTGGCGATGATCGCGAAACGCGCGCCGTCGGGGGCGCGCAGGTCGCCTTCGAAATGAGGCATGCGGATGGCTCGGGACTGGGCCGGGCATTGTAGCCGGTCGCCTCCTTTCCCCGCGCGCGGGGGAAGGTTGGGATGGGGGCGCTGGCGGAAAACCCCCTCCTCAATCCTCCCCCGCACGCGGGGGAGGAAGCCATTTACAGCCCCACGTACTCCACCACCTCAAGCCCGAAGCCGGCCAATCCCACCTGTTTGCGCGGCGTGCCTAACACCCGCAGCTTGCCCAAACCCAGATCGGCCAGGATCTGCGAGCCTGCGCCGTTGCGGCGCCATTCGGCCATTGCGCCGCCGCGTGCGGGGCGTTCGGACTGTTCGCGGATCCGCGCCAGCAGCGCCTCGGCGCTCTGCGCCTCGCCCAGCACCACAAACGCGCCGCGATCCTCGCGGGCGATCATCGCCAGCACATCGCCCACCGCCGGGCCGAAATCGGCGCGCTGCCAGTGCAGCGCGTCGGCCAGCGGGTTCTGCATGTGCACGCGCACCAAGGTCGGCTGCGTCGCGTCGGCCTCGCCGCGCAGCAGTGCGTAGTGCAGGCAGCGGCTGACCTGATCGCGGTAGGTGTGCAGATGAAACGCGCCGTGCTCGGTCTCGATCTCGCGCACGTCGAGCCGTTCAATGGTGTGTTCGTTGTGCAGGCGGTAGCGGATCAGGTCTTCAATCGAGCCAATTTTCAGCCCATGATCGCGCGCGAACACTTCCAGCTGCGGCCGACGCGCCATGCTGCCGTCGGTGTTGAGAATTTCCACCAGCACGCCGGCCGGCTCGAAGCCCGCCAGCAGCGCAAGGTCGCTGGCCGCCTCGGTGTGCCCAGCGCGGTTGAGCACACCGCCGGGCTGCGCCATCAGCGGAAAGATATGGCCGGGCTGCGACAGATCCTCCGGCTTCGCGTCGGGGCGCACCGCGGTGCGGACAGTGTGCGCGCGGTCATACGCGCTGATACCGGTGGTGACGCCCTCGGCGGCCTCGATACTCACCGTGAAATTGGTGCCATGCGGCGAGGTGTTGTCACGCACCATCGGCGGCAGTCCGAGCTGGCGGCAGCGCTCGCGGATCAGCGACAGGCACACCAGGCCGCGCGCGTGCGTGACCATGAAATTGATGTCCTGCGGCCGCACCAGTTCGGCGGCCATGATCAGGTCGCCTTCGTTCTCGCGATCTTCGTCGTCGACGATGACCACCATCCGCCCGGCGCGGATTTCTTCCAGCAGTTCGGGAATCGTTGCGAAACTCATGTCGGTTCTCTCGCTGACAGCAGCCGCTCGACGTAGCGCGCGACCAGATCGACTTCAAGATTCACCGCATCGCCGACCGCTGTGGATGAAAACGCGGTGTGCGATACGGTGTGCGGAATCAGCGCGACCTCGAAGCCGGCATCGTCGACCGCATTGACGGTCAGGCTGACGCCGTCGACGCAGATCGAGCCTTTGGTGGCGATGTATTTCGACAGTGGGGCCGGGGCCGCAAAGCGCCAGCGCTGCGAACGCGCGTCGTCGTGCACCGACAGCACGCGGCCTACGCCATCGACATGACCGCTGACCAGATGGCCGCCGAGACGATCGGTAGGGCGCATCGCGCGCTCCAGATTCACCGCGTGTCCCACCGCCATCGTGCCCAGCGTGGTCAGCGCGAGCGTTTCGTTGGACGCATCCACCGCGAACGACGACGCATCGAACTCGATGACGGTCAGACACACGCCGCTGACCGCGATACTTTCGCCCAGCGCGACATGTTCGAACGGCAAGGTGCCGGCAGCGATGCGCAGACGCATGTCGCCGCCGCGCGGTTCGAGCACGGCCACGTGGCCGAGGCCTTCGATCAAACCTGTGAACATGCTGCTATTCCACCCTGTTGGATCAATGTTTGATTCAAAGCATTTCGCTCACAGCGCGCTCCGGCCGAAGCAGGAAACGCAGGTCATCGCCGAGCCGGCGCGTCTCCACGGTCTGCAGGCGCAGGCGCTGCGACATCTCATCGATATGCAGCCCGTCGAACAGCGGGCGCGCATCGGCACCCAACAGCACCGGCGCCATGTACAGCAGCACTTCGTCGACCAGGTCCGCGCGCAACAGCGCACCCGCCAACGTGGCGCCGGCTTCGACCTGCACTTCGTTGATATCGCGCTGGGCCAGCGCATGCAGGACAGCGTTCAAATCAAGCTGGCCATCGCGCATCGCCACCGACATGTGCGCGGCATCGAAGTCGCGCGGCGGTTTGGCATCGGGTGCATGAAAATACAGCGTGGGCGCATCGCCTTCGCGAATGCGCCCGCGCGCGACCGTAGCGAGGCCCGGATCGAGCACAACGCGCAGCGGCGGCACGAATCCGATGTCTTCTTCGAAACGTACCGTAAGCTGCGGATCGTCGACAAGCACCGTACCCGCGCCTGTGAGCAGTGCGCCGGCGCGTGCGCGCCAGTGCATCACATCGCGGCGCGAGGCCTCACCGCTGATCCACTTGGAATCGCCGTTGGCCAGCGCAGTGCGACCATCAAGGCTGCAGGCGAGCTTCACCCGCACCCACGGCCGCTTGCGTTCGATGCGCGACAGAAACCCATGATTCAGCTGTCGCGCCGCCGCAGCCATGAGACCGTGTTCGACCGCGATGCCGGCCGCACGCAACGCGTCGAAACCGGCGCCATCGACCTGCGGAAACGGGTCGCGTATCGCCGCGATCACCCGGCCGACGCCGGCGGCGATCAAGGCGTCGACGCAGGGGCCGGTCTTGCCGGTATGCGCGCAGGGTTCCAAGGTCACGTACGCGGTCGCACCGCGCGCGCCATCGCCGGCCGCCCGCAGCGCGATGATTTCCGCATGCGGGCCTCCCGCAAATGCGTGCCAGCCTTCCGCGATCACTTCGTCGCCGTTGGCGATGACGCAGCCGACCATCGGATTGGGTTTGGTGGTGTAAGCGCCGCGTTCGGCGAGACGCAGTGCGCGCGTCATCATCGCGTGATCGGTCGCAGTGAATACGACGGGCGTGACCATTGTGCTCAAGTTTTTTTCTTGTCTTTGTCGAAGCGCAAAACTGCGTTACCAAGCAAAGGCAGCTGACCTTCGCCGGGCAGTTCGCGTTCCAGCCGGTCGAGCTCTTCGCGAAAATCGGCCACGTCCTCGAACGCGCGATACACCGACGCGAAGCGCACGAACGCGACGTGATCGAGTTTGCGCAGTTCCGCCATCACGAATTCGCCCACGCGGCGCGACGCGAGTTCGCGCTCGGTGGTCATGCGCAGCTGATGCACCACCGCACGCACCGCCGATTCGATCTGTTCTTCCGACACCTGCCGCTTGTGCAGCGCGCGGTCGAAGCTGTGGCGCAGCTTGCGCGCGTCGAAATGCTCGCGCCGGCCGTCGGACTTGATGATTGCCGGCAATTTCAGCTCGACCGTTTCCAGCGTGCTGAACCGCTCGCCGCAGGCCTCGCACTCGCGGCGACGGCGAATGGTCGCACCGTCTTCGCTGACGCGCGAATCGATGACCCGGGTGTTGTCGTGCTGGCAGAAGGGGCAGTGCATGTTGGCTGGCGTAGGGTGGGCCTTGGCCCACCAATCTCCTTTCGATGTCGCGATGTCTGTTGGCCATAGTGGTGGGTATAAAGCCCACCCTACGGACGCTCTGCAATCAGCCGTACACCGGAAACTTCCGGCACTGTTTGGTTACATTGTCGCGCACGCCTGCAATGACGTTCTCATCGGTCGGGTTGTCCAGCACGTCGCAGATCCAGTGTGCCAATGCGACGCAGTCGGGTTCCAGATAGCCGCGGGTGGTGATGGCCGGCGTACCGAGACGCAGACCGGAGGTTACAAAAGGTTTTTGCGGATCGTTGGGCACCGCGTTCTTGTTGACGGTGATGTGGGCGCGGCCCAGCGCTTCTTCGGCGGCTTTGCCGGTGATGCTTTTGCCGATCATATCGACCAGCATCAGATGGTTCTCGGTGCCGCCGGAGACGATCCTGTAGCCGCGGGCGATGATGGTGTTGGCCATCGCCTGCGCGTTCTTCACCACCTGCTGCTGATAGGTTTTGAACTCGGGCTCCAGCGCTTCCTTGAACGCCACCGCCTTGGCCGCGATCACGTGCATCAGCGGGCCGCCCTGGATGCCCGGAAAGACGATGCTCTGCAGCTTCTTTTCGATGTCCGCGTTGGCTTTGGCGACGATAATGCCGCCACGCGGGCCACGCAGGGTCTTGTGCGTGGTCGAAGTCACTATGTCGGCGTATGGCACCGGGTTCGGATACACGCCCGCAGCGACAAGACCGGCCACGTGGGCCATATCGACCAGAAAATAAGCGCCGACCTTGTCGGCGATCGCGCGGAAACGCGCCCAGTCGATTTTTTGCGAATACGCGCTGAAGCCGCCGATCAGCATCTTCGGTTTATGTTCGATGGCGAGACGCTCGACTTCGTCGTAATCGATCAGGCCCAGATCGTTCACGCCGTACTGCACGGCGTTGAACAACTTGCCGCTGAAGTTGACCTTGGCGCCGTGGGTGAGATGGCCGCCGTGGGCCAACGACATCCCCAGAATGGTGTCGCCCGCATTCAGCAGCGCGAAAAACACCGCCTGATTGGCCTGCGAACCGGAATGCGGCTGCACGTTGGCGTAGTCGGCGCCGAACAGCTGTTTCGCACGCTCGATCGCCAGCGCTTCGGCCACGTCGACGTGTTCGCAGCCGCCGTAATAGCGCTTGCCCGGATAGCCCTCGGCATATTTATTGGTGAGCTGGCTGCCCTGAGCCTCCATCACCCGCGGGCTGGCGTAGTTTTCGGACGCGATCAGTTCGACGTGGTCTTCCTGGCGGCGGACCTCTGCGGCGATGGCCGCAGCCAATTCGGGGTCGTAGCCTTCAATGCGGGTATCGCGCGGAAACATCGGCGCTCCAAAAGGGTGTGCAGAAGAGGTGCGAATTGTAACGGCTGGCCGTCCTCGGGACACGCGGGCCGGAGAATCAGGCCACGCATGGACCGTGATTGCAGCGGGTTTGGTGGCGGCGGAGGGCCGGTTGCGGCGATAATCGGGGCATCCCGATTTCTCTTCGCGGCCCCTGCCCTACGCAGGTCGCCGCCGTCCGACTGCGGAGTTCCCCATGTCGCAATACATCTACACCATGAACGGCGTCAGCAAGATCGTGCCGCCGAAACGCCAGATCATCAAAGATATCTCGCTGTCGTTCTTCCCGGGCGCCAAGATCGGCCTGCTGGGCCTGAACGGCTCAGGCAAGTCCACCGTGCTCAAAATCATGGCCGGCGTGGACAAGGATTTTCAGGGCGAAGCCCGCGCTCAGGCCGGCATCAAGGTCGGCTATCTGGCCCAGGAGCCGGAACTCGACCCGAACAAGACCGTGCGCGAGGCGGTGGAGGAAGGCGTCGGCGAAGTGCTGCAGGCCCAGGCCGCGCTGGATAAGATTTACGAGGCCTACGCCGAAGAAGGCGCAGATTTCGACAAGCTGGCCGCCGAACAGCAGCGTCTGGAGTCGATTCTCGCCACCAACGATGCCCATCTGCTTGAGCAGCAGCTGGAAGTCGCCGCCGACGCGCTGCGTATCCCGCCGTGGGACGCGAAGATCGGCCCGCTGTCCGGCGGCGAGAAGCGCCGCGTCGCGCTGTGCCGCCTGCTGCTGCAGAAGCCGGACATGCTGCTGCTGGACGAACCCACCAACCATCTCGACGCCGAGTCGGTGGAATGGCTGGAACAGTTCCTCGCCCGCTACAGCGGCACCGTGGTCGCCGTCACCCATGACCGCTACTTCCTGGACAACGCCGCTGAGTGGATTCTCGAACTGGACCGCGGTCGCGGCATTCCGTGGAAGGGCAATTACACCGATTGGCTGGTGCAGAAGGGCGACCGCCTGAAGCAGGAAGACAATCAGGAAAAATCGCGGCAGAAAGCGATCCAGCGCGAACTGGAATGGTCGCGGCAAAACGCCAAGGGCGGCCGCACCAAAGGCAAGGCGCGTCTGGCCCGCTTGGAAGAGCTGCAGTCGGTCGATTACCAGCGCAGAAACGAGACCAACGAAATTTTCATCCCGCCGGGCGAGCGCCTCGGCAACTCGGTGGTCGAATTCAAAAACGTATCGAAAAGCTTCGGCGACCGTCTGCTGATCGACAACCTCAACATGTTGATTCCGTCGGGCGCGATCGTGGGCATCATCGGCCCCAACGGCGCCGGCAAATCCACGCTGTTCAAGATGCTGATGGGCATGGAAAAACCCGATTCGGGCGAGATCCTCACCGGCCAGACCGTGAAGCTGGCCTATGTCGACCAGAGCCGGGACAAGCTGGAAGGCGATCACAACGTGTTTCAGGAAGTCTCCGGCGGCCTGGACATCCTCAACATCAACGGGGTCGAGATCCAGTCGCGCGCCTACATCGGCCGCTTCAACTTCAAGGGCCAGGACCAGCAGAAAAAGGTCGGCACGCTGTCGGGCGGCGAACGCGGCCGTCTGCATCTGGCGAAAACCCTGCTGCAGGGCGGCAATGTGCTGCTGCTGGACGAACCGTCGAACGATCTCGACATCGAAACCCTGCGCGCGCTCGAAGATGCGCTGCTGGAGTTCCCCGGCAACACGTTCGTGATCTCGCATGACCGCTGGTTTCTGGACCGCATCGCCACCCACATCATCGCGTTCGAAGGCGATTCGCACGTCGAATTTTTCCAGGGCAACTATCGCGAATACGAGGAGGACAAAAAGCGTCGCCTCGGTGCGGAAGGTGCGCAGCCGCATCGGCTGCGGTTCAAAGCACTGAAGTAAGCGAAAGCAGCGTTCTTCACGCCACCACCGTTGCCGCGCAACGAGTTCGGACAACATGATCGCAAGACTCAAAGCCGCGGTCTGGCGGTCGATCAGACGCCGGGTATCGGCCTCAGCCAAACTACAAGCCTGGCTGAGGTACGCGCTGGGCAGCGGAGAACCTTTCTTCACGTCGGGCCACTTCTATTCGCCCGTCGTCGACAGGCGCGAGGCCGCTGCGCAAGCCGATGCACTGTGGCCCGAGGCGCCGCCCGACATCCTCGGGATTGATTTCAATCCCGAAAGTCACCGGCGGATCATCGACAATATCATCCATCCTTTTCTGACCGGGTTCGATTACTTCGACCCGGCCGGTCGCTCTGACTCGCCGCTGGCGTTTCCACCGGACAACGACCAGTTCGGCGGCGCGGACGCGCTGATGCTGTATTGCTTCATGCGCCACTACGCCCCGAAACGCATCATCGAGATCGGCTCCGGCTACTCGACCCTGCTGATGCGCGATGTCAACCGGCGGTTCCTCGGCGACGCCGTACGCATCGATTGCGTCGAACCCTATCCACGGCCATTCCTGCACGACCCCGCGATCGGCGTCGAACTGCGAGTCGATCCGGCGCAAGCGGTGCCGCTGGAATTTTTTTCGGGACTGGCGGCCGGCGACATCCTGTTCATCGATTCGTCGCACGTTTCCAAGACCGGGAGCGACGTCAATCATATTTTCTTCGAGATCCTTCCGCGACTCGCGGACGGCGTCATGATTCACGTCCACGATATTTTCCTGCCGCAGGAATATCCCAAGGAGTGGGTGTTCGCAGGGCGCCGCTCGTGGAACGAGCAATACCTGCTCCGGGCGCTGTTGATGGACTCGACCGACTATCGCGTGCTTTACGCCGTGCATTACGCGAACCTGCATTTCGCGGGCCGGCTGGACACGCTCATCGACAACAGCGTGCTGCCGCAGCGGGCCGGCAGCAGCTTCTGGCTGCTGAAAGGCACCGACCGCATCGCCGGCGCGCCCTAACCGCTCCGCGCGCCCACCGCTCACCGACCACCATCACCGACACGGGTTCGACCTCAATCATGACCTTCATCGACGCACTGCAGCACCGCTGGCAAAACGCCGACACGCTTGTCTGCGTCGGTCTGGATCCAGAGCCGGCGAAATTCCCGACTAAGTTCGCCAACGACCCCGACGCGATCTTCAACTTCTGTCGCGACATCGTCGACGCAACGGCGGAGTACGCCTGCGCGTTCAAACCGCAGATCGCGCACTTCGCCGCGG
>JAYVSK010000261.1:0-13766 GCA_043775395.1 Lysobacter sp.
GTGGCGACGTTGGCGCGCGGGCGACGCTTGTCGATGATCGCGAGTTCAGCATCGTCGAGGCGCTTGGCGATGGCGCGGGCGCGGACCACACCGCCCACGTCCGGCGAGACCACGATGATGTTCTCGGTGCCGTAAGCGCGCCAGATATCGGCAAGCAGCAGCGGCGATGAGTACACGTTGTCGACCGGGATATCAAAGAAGCCCTGGATCTGATCGGCATGCAGGTCGACCGTCAACACGGCATCGGCACCGGCCGCGGTGAACATCTTGGCCGCCACTTTCGCGGTGATCGCCACCCGCGACGAGCGCGGACGGCGGTCCTGGCGGGCGTAGCCGAAGTACGGCACCACTGCCGTGACGCTGGCGGCCGACGCGCGCTTCAGTGCATCGATGATCACCAGCAGTTCCATCAGGTTTTCGCCGCTAGGCGCGCAGGTCGGCTGCACAACGAATACTTCCTGACGGCGGACGTTCTCTTCGATCTCGACCTGGGCTTCGCCGTCCGAAAACTTGGACACCAGCGCTTTGCCGGGACGGATCCCCAGCTCCTTGCACACCGCGTCGGCCAGTGGCCGATTGGCATTACCCGAGAAAATCAGTAGCTGGCGATCGTCCTGCATGATGACTCCGCTTCGCTCTGACCGTGGCGGGTGAGCGGAATCCCGCGAAGCGGAATCCCGTAAAGATGGCAGGGGCGGAAGGATTCGAACCTACGAATGCCAGGATCAAAACCTGGTGCCTTAACCGCTTGGCGACGCCCCTTCGGTGAGATCTGACGGCCGCAGGACGTTTCCTTAGGAAACCTCTCATGCCTTCCAACCTCAACGACAGCTGCTTGCGCAGGCTGTCTACTTCATTTCCAGCACATCCAACAGCGACGAGCGCTTGGCACCAGCAGCGATCCAAGCAGTGAAGCCTGAAGCCAGCGTGCCTGCCAGCATACCCAACGCATGTTCGGCAGATTCGCGGTCGGCGAATTCGACGAAACACACGCTGCCTGAGCCGGTCAGACGCGGCGTGCCGAAGCTGCGTAACGCCAAGAATGCAGCCTCAACAGCTGACTCACAGCAACGCAGGACCGGCTCGAATACGTTGCCGAGCACCTGCCCTTGCAGGAATGAGTCCGAAACGAAGTCACGTATTGTCGCGGCTGAAGCATTTCGCGTCAATTCAGCGGCTTGGAATAATTCGGCGGTAGCAGCGTGAACGCCCGGCGACACCAGCAGGTACCAGGCCGGCGGCAGGTCGATCGGGGTCAGCTGTTCGCCCAGCCCCTCGGCCCAGGCGTTCTCGCCGCGCACGAACACCGGCACATCCGCGCCCAGGCGCAGGCCAAGTTCTGCCAAGGCATGGATGCCAAGATCGCAGCCCCAGAGCCGGTCAAGGACCCGCAATACGGTTGCCGCATCGCTGGATCCGCCGCCCAGGCCAGCGCCGGTGGGAATCCTTTTATCGATGGCGATGTCGACGCCTTGGAGGACGTTACCCGCTGATTGCAGCAGTTTTGCCGCACGTACCATCAGGTCATCCAGCGCCGCGACGCCCGGCGCCGAATTGCCATGACGGACGATCCGGCCATCGTCGCGCAGACGGATCGATACGGTGTCGCCCCAATCCAGGATCCGGAAGACCGTTTGCAGCGCGTGATAACCATCCGCGCGACGGCCGACGATGCGTAGAAACAGATTCAGCTTGGCCGGCGCCGGCCAGACCGACCAGCCGGCACCGGGATCCATCGCGTTCATGGCGTGGCGAAGGTCCAGTCTTCGATCGCCAGCCGTACCCGCGCATCGCCGGATTCGGCTTCGATCTTCGCCGGCAGGTCCGGCGACCCGGCCGGGCCCGGCCGCCAAGCGGTATAACGGACAGCCCAACCTGCCTGACCGAAGCTTGCAGGCCGGCCTTGGGCGTCGTAAATCGCCGCTTCAACCGGATAGTCCGCTGCAGGTCCGCCGCGCACCCAACTGCCGAGCTGCTGCAGGGGCACCTCCCAGCCGGTCGCCTCAAGCAACAGGTCTTCCGCGAACTCACCGTCGCGCGGGCCGCCTTCCAGACCTTCGATCCGCCCGGCCTCGGAATGCAGATCGCCGATCAGCCGCCAGCTCTGCCGCGTGACCGGAGCGCTGAGCGCGATCTCGTATCGCCGCGGATCGCGCTGCTGCCATTCGATCCGTCCGCTGCCGCCCTTGTCGCCTTTGCTGATCGCGGCCCGGCCGCTGAATGACCAGGCGTCGTACTGCGACCACCATTCGCCGCTTGCGCGCTGACGCTGGGCAATGACCTCGGTCGACGCGGTCGGCGCAGCGGGCGTTGATAGCACCGTCGTCGCGCAGCCCGCAAGCGCCAGTAACACGGCCAGGCCGGAAGCGCACCGACGCACGCTCATGCGCCTGCCTTCTGCGGCATCGGCGGCAGCACCACGCCGGTCTTCTCGATCGCGCGCTTCAGCGACCGGTTGTCCGGCTCGATCCTGCGCGACTCCTCGAAATATTTGCGCGACTCGTCTCTCTGTCCCAGCACCCAAAGCACTTCGGCCAGATGCGCGGCGATCTCGGCATCTTTCTGTTTAGTGAATGCGCGGTGCAGCTCCGTCAGCGCCTCATCGTTGCGGCCAAGGCGATACAGCACCCATCCGTAGCTGTCGATGATGGCGGGGCTGTCGGGCTGCGCGGCGATCGCACGCGCAATCAGCTCCAGGGCTTCCTGATGGCGATCGGTGCGGTCGGCCAAGGTGTAGCCAAGCGCGTTGAGCGCGTTGACGTCTTCGGCATCGGTGGCGAGGATCTTGCGAAAATCGGCCTCGGCGCGCGGGACGTCGTCGCGGCGCTCCCACATCAGCGCGCGGGCGTAGAGCACTTGTTTATCGTCGGGGAAGGCTGCCAGTACGCGAACATACGTATCGAGTTCGCCGGCAGGATTGTTGTCGTCCTTGCGCAGCTCGGCCTCCAGCAGATAGGCGTCGCGGCGGGTCTCGTCGTCGGCGTCCGCATCGGCCTGCAGTTCGCGCAATCGCGCAAACGCTTCATCGGTGCGTTTGAGCTTGTGCAGCACCGTAGCCCCGCGCAGCCGCGCCTGCCACCGCTGCGGACCGCCGGGCACGCCGGCGTACCAGCCCAGGGCTTCATCCTGACGCTCGATGAATTCGGCAATCTGACCCAGCAACAGCCGGCGTCCCGGATCCGGCGCGGCGGAATCGCGCTTCAGCTCCTCGTAGACCTTGGCTACACCGGCCTTGTCGTCGGCCTGCGCCAGATAGGCGGCGCGCAGAATATAGCTGCGGTCGCTCTGCGGACCTCTGGACAGCACCGCGGCAGCCTGGGTGTTGTCGCCCATTTCGCTGTATTCGTTGGCGATAGCGAAACCCAGTTCCGGCATCAACAGCGAAGGCTCGGTCAGTCCACCCAGCACTTTGCGCGCTTCGTTGGTCTTGCCCGCTTCGCGCAACTGGCTTGCGTGCAGCAGCCCGACCGTGGGCTCGTCCGGAAATTTGGTGAGCACCTGGGCGACGATCTTCTCGGACAGATCGTTGCGCTGCAGCTGCTGGGAGAATTCTCCGAACGCCAGCCAGGCTTCCAGACGGCCCGGAATCGAATCGATCAATTGACCCAGCAGCCGGCCGGTCAGCTTGGGATCGCCGGAGCCGGCATCCAGCGCCATCAGCGCATAGCGCCAGCCGTCCTTATCGCCAGCCTTGTCGCCGTCCATCCGCATCAACGCCTGCAGCTCACGGCGGGCGGTGGACTCATCTTTACGGCGCAGCGCAAGGATGGCCTCCGCACTGCGCATCGACGACGAACGTCCGGCGCGTGCGCGCCAGAGCTTCATCGCCTCGACGGCATTGGCATCGTTTTTGGCCAGCAGCGCGATTCGCGTCGCGCGTTCGGCCAGCACCGCATCGCCGTCTGCCGCCTTTGCGGCGTCCAGATACCAGCGTGCAGCGTCGTCCAGCTTCCCGGCCTGCAATGCGTATTCGGCCGCCAGCGCCGATGGCAGCGGATCGGCAGCAGGTATGGCAACGGGTTTACGCGCCATCAGCGCGCCTGGCGACAGCGCGAGAACCAGGCTGAGCATAATCAGGCTGAACAGGATCAGCGTCCGGCGAGTGAAGATCGGAGATGCGGGCATCGAGGTGATGGGCCGTAAACTATGGAGATTCGCAAGCTTACCTGAACCCTCTGAACCTACCTCCGCCGGCCACTCTTCCTGCACAACGCATGCCGCATTTCATCGCCATCGGGATCAACCACCAGACCGCGCCGGTATCGCTGCGCGAGCGCGTGGCGTTTTCCGAGGACGCACTCCCTGCGGCGCTGTCGGGCCTGAAAGCGCTGCCGGGCGTGGAGGAAGTTGCGCTGCTGTCGACGTGCAACCGCACCGAGATCTACGCATTGACCTGCGGCGCTGGCGATGCATTGGTCGAGTGGTTGGCCGCGCCGCAGGACGGCAACCGCTCGCCGCTGGCGCTGCACGATTACCTGTATCGACATCACGATGACCAAGCGGTGCGCCACTTGTTCAGGGTCGCCACAGGATTGGACTCGCTGGTACTGGGCGAACCGCAGATTTTAGGCCAGGTGAAGCAGGCCTGGTCAGCCGCGCGCGATGCCGGCACCTTGGGCAACCGCCTCGACCGTCTGTTTCAGCACGCCTTCGTCACCGCCAAGCGCGCCCGCACCGACACCCGCATTGGCGCCAACCCGGTCTCAGTGGCTTCCGCTGCGGTCCGCATGGCCGAAGAAGCCTTCGCCCGGCCGGCCGACTGCACCGTCCTGCTGATCGGCGCCGGCGAAACCATCGAGCTCACCGCACTGCATCTGGTGCAGGCCAAGGCCAAGCGCCTGCTGTTCGCGAATCGCACTCTCGCCCACGCCCAGGAGCTGGCGACCCGCCACGGTGGCGTCGCACTGCCGCTAGCCGAACTGGACCGCCATCTGGCCGAAGCCGACATTGTCTTCTCCGCGACAGCCAGCCGCGAACCCATTCTGCATCGCGAGACGGTCAAGGCTGCACTGCGCAAACGCCGTCACCGGCCGATGCTGCTGCTCGACCTCGCGGTGCCGCGCGACATCGCAGCGGATGTGGCCGAACTCAGCGACGTGTTCCTGTACACCGTCGATGATCTGGAACGCGTGGTCGAAGACAACCGCCGGGGGCGCCGCGAAGCCGCGGACGCCGCCGAAGCCATCGTCGAGATGCAGGTCTCGCGCTACGTCGAAACGCTGAGCGCCAGCGCCCATCACGGCTCGCTGAAACAGCTGCGCGCCCACGGCGAAGCCGCGCGCGACGAATCGCTGGCCAAAGCCTATCAACTGCTGGCCGCCGGCCATGATCCGGCAGACGTGCTGCAACAGCTTGCGCATACGCTCACCAACCGCCTGCTGCACGCACCCACCGCCGCGCTGCGCGAGGCCGCGCTCAACGGCGATGTCGAGATCGTGCGCGCCGCCGAACGATTATTCCCGCACCATGCACCCGCACACAGCCGCTTGTCCGATGCGGTCGACCGCCAGCTCCACCGCTACGCCAACGATGGTTCCGATGACCCCGACGCTGCGCCGTAAGCTCGAAGCGCTGGCCGAACGCCGCGAAGAAATCGAACGCCTGCTCGCCGATCCGGCGACGGTGAATGACGCTGCGCGCTATCGCGGCCTGATGCGCGAATTCTCGCAGCTGGAACCGATCGCCGACGGCCTTGCTGCAGAGCGTCGCGCACGCGCGGAGCTGGCCGCTGCCGAAGCGATGCGCAACGATCCGGAGCTGTCCGAACTCGCCGAGGAAGATATCGACGCAGCGCATGCGCGACTGTTTGAACTCGACAGCGCACTGATGGCGCACCTGGTGCCGAAAGATGCGCGCGACGACGGCGGCCTGTATCTGGAGGTGCGCGCCGGCACCGGTGGCGACGAAGCTGCGATCTTCGCCGGCGATCTGTTCCGGATGTATGCGCGCTACGCGGAACGCCAGAACTGGAAAGTGGAAGTCGAATCCGCGAGCCCCGGCGAACACGGCGGCTTCAAGGAAATCATCGCCCGCGTTGACGGCCGCGGCGCGTATTCCAAGCTGAAATTCGAATCGGGCACGCACCGCGTGCAACGCGTACCGCAGACCGAATCGCAGGGCCGCATCCACACCTCTGCGGCCACGGTCGCGATCATCGCCGAAGACGCCGGAGACATCGAGATCGACATCAATCCGGTCGACCTGCGCGTCGACACCTTCCGCTCCAGCGGCGCCGGCGGCCAGCACGTCAATAAAACCGAATCCGCGATCCGCATCACCCACATGCCCAGCGGCGTTGTCGTTGAATCGCAGACCGAACGCAGCCAGCACGCCAACCGCGACAAGGCGATGAAGCGACTGAAGGCGATGCTGCTGGAAGCCGAAACCGCCAAGCGCGACGCCGCGCAGGCGCAGGAGCGCAAGCTGCAGGTGGGCAGCGGCGACCGCAGCCAACGCATCCGCACCTACAATTTTCCACAAGGCCGCATCACCGACCACCGCGTCGAAGGCCTCACGCTCTACGATCTTCCCAACATCATCGAGGGCAGTATCGAGGCACTGATCGAACGCCTTTCAAGCGAACACCAGGCAGACGAACTGGCGCGGCTGACACAGGGCGGTTGAGGGCGCACCACAGGCATCGCTCATGTAGGAGAACATGGCGGTTGTGGGACGGGCTTCAGCCCCGACACAAACCACTGGGCTGCTTCTTGTGGGAGGGGTTTCAACCCCGACACAAACCACTGCGGCTGCTTCTTGTGGGAGGAGTTTCAGCCCTGATACAAACCGCTGCGGCTGCTTGTTGTGGGAGGGGTTTCAGCCCCGACTGCGCAGCATCGGATATTTCTGACGATGCAACCGCATGAATCCCGACAGACAGTATGCAACGCATTGTCGACACTGCTTCGATGAAAACAGGTTATCGAAAACTTCGTGTCGGACGATGGTCTGACGAAGAGCGACTGTACTTCGTCACCTTCAACACGCGCGATCGCAGAAGGTTATTCTCCAACACAGCGATCGCTACGGATGCAGCGCGATTGATTCAAGAAACTGCGCAGGGGCTGGATGGCCGCCTGGTGGCGTGGGTACTGATGCCGGACCACTGGCACGGATTGATCGAGATCGGCAACACGATGTCTCTGCCGATCTATGTTGGCAGGCTGAAAGGCGCTGTTTCCCGTAGGCTCAAACTTTCGCATCCGCGTCTGCCTGCTGTTTGGCAGGACGGCCTTCATGACCACGCTATCCGTCGCTCCGAATCGATCGAAATAATCGCTGTCTATATGCTGATGAATCCGATCCGCGCGGGATTAGCAGAGGATTTATCGCATGATCAATACTGGTATTGCGAATGGCCCGTGCAGAATATTTCAATCACTGCCGCCGACCCATTCGCCGATCCAAACCATCAGGGCTGAAGCCCCTCCCACAAGAACAGAGAAATATCATGAATACCCAGTGTGGGAGGGGCTTCAGCCCCGAAGCTGCGGTATCAGAAAATCCTGACGACATACGACTACCGCGAACAGCCTGTTCCGGGCATCTCGACCACGATGAGCGATCCATATCCCGGCCCGGACTGTCGGGGCTGAAGCCCCTCCTACAAAAGAAGCACCGTCCACAGAAGGCAGGCCGCGAGCGACTGCGCTAATCTCGTTCAATCCCCCACAGCCCGCCCCCATGTCCATCACCACCCGCCGTGCCACTCTCGACAATCTCGGCGACCTCGTGCCGCTGTTCTCCAACTACCGCAGCTTTTATGCACAGCGGCAGGACCCGGACACCGCACGCCGGTTTCTATATGAACGCCTGAGTCGCAACGAGTCCACGATCCTGCTGGCGCATCTCGACGGCCTGCGCGACGGTGCACCGGTCGAATTCACCCAGCTGTATCCGATGTTCTCCTCGGTGCGCGCGGCGCGGGTGTTCGTGTTGAACGACCTCTTCGTTGCCGAAGACGCCCGACGTCAGAGCATCGCCCTCGCGTTCTGCAAACCATGCCCGACAACCATGGCACCCACGCGCTCTGCCGCGCCAACGGCTGGCGCCAATACGACGAAAGCCTGCGCTTCCAACTGCCGCTGTCGGCGTACTGACCCGCTCGCCGCCCGCAAGCGAAAGCGCTACCCTGCGGCCCATGACTGCAGCCTCCGATTTCATCCCCCTCTCGCTGTGCGTGCTGACCGTGTCAGACACGCGCAGCCTCACCGACGACAGCTCCGGCGACTACCTCGCCACCGCACTGATCGAAGCGGGCCATAGCCTCCACGGCCGCGCCCTGCTGCCTGACGACAAATATCGTCTTCGCGCGCAGGTTTCGCAGTGGATCGCCGACCCTGCCGCCGACGGCATCCTGGTCACCGGCGGCACCGGTTTCACCGGCCGCGATTCCACACCCGAGGCGCTGCTGCCGCTGCTGGACAAACAGATGTCGGGCTTCGGCGAACTGTTCCGCGCGCTGAGCTATGAACAGATCGGCACCTCCACGCTGCAGTCGCGGGCATTCGCGGGCTTGGCCAACGGCACGTTCCTGTTCGCCCTCCCCGGCTCCAATTCCGCATGCCGCACTGCCTGGGACAAGATCATCCGCGCCCAGTTGGATGCGCGCACCAAACCCTGCAACCTCGCCACGCTGCGCCCGCGGCTCAAGGAGTGATGAACATGTCCATCGGCACCACGTTGCGATTGCTGACCAAGGCCACAGGCCTGAGCGTCACCGACCTTGCCACCGCCATTCCGCGCGCGGGCGTCAGCACCGTCAGCGCCTGGCTGAAGGACGAGAAGATGCCCGGCCGCGACCAGGTCGACGCCCTCGCCCGCACCTTTGGCGTGCCTGCGGGCGCGCTGCTGTCAGAGCTCGCCAGCACGCTGGATCCTGCACGCACCAAGGGCGAGCACGCGCTGCTGGCGTCCTACCGTGCGCTCAGCAGCAAACAACAGAGCGCGCTGCTGGAAGTCGCGGGCAGCATGGCCGCCGGCGTGCGCGCTGTAGCAGAAGCACCCGCACGCCCCGCGCGCAAACGCGCCGCCGCAAAACGCAGCCGCAAGGTGACCGCATGAGCAAGCTCAAACGCAAGGAATACGAGGAACTGCTGGAACCGATGCAGAACGAACTGGCGCAGATGGCGAACTGGGCGTCTCAAAGCGGCCAACGCATTCTGGTCATTATCGAAGGCCGCGACACCGCCGGCAAAGGAGGCGTGATCGATGCGATCAGTGCGCATATCAACCCGCGCCAATGCCGCGTCGTCGCGCTGCCCAAGCCGAACGACCGCGAGCGCACGCAATGGTATTTCCAGCGCTATGTCCCGCATCTACCCGCCGCCGGCGAACTGGTACTGTTCGACCGCAGCTGGTACAACCGTGCCGGCGTCGAAAAAGTCATGGGCTACGCCGACGATGCGCAGGTGAAAGCTTTCCTCGAACAGTCGCCCATCTTTGAACGCATGCTGATCGATGACGGCATCCTGCTGTTCAAATACTGGCTGTGCTGCGACCAGGAAGAACAGGAAAAACGTTTCGCCGAACGTCGCGAAGATGTGCTCAAAGTCTGGAAGCTGTCGCCGATCGATCTGGAAGCGCGCAGCAGATACAGCGACTACACCAAGGCCCGCGAAGCCATGCTCAAGGCGACCCATACCAAGCACGCACCCTGGACTCTGGTCGATTTCAACGAACAGAAGCGCGGGCGTTTAACCTTGATTCGTAACCTGCTGGATCGGTTGCCGGATACCGCGGTCACATCCGAATCGATTGAGTTTCCGGCGCTGGATGGGAAGCTGCAGAAGGAGAAGTATTCGGTGGTGAAGCCGTTGGATGGTTTCGAGGCATAGCTCGGATAAGCGCAACGCACCCGGGTACTTTTAGCGGAAATCCACGATAGCCTACGTGAGTGTCGCAAACACGTTAAGCGGGTCAAGAATGAGTCTTCCTGATTGACAGCGGCAACACGCAGGATGCGTGGTGAGCACGTGAACCCCACCATTCGCGCGTGTCAGTCCTGGCATCGGTTCGGGCATAGCAGCGGCGACTCGCTTGTTCGGCGCGAACCCTTCGGTCGTGTGTATGTGTGGCGCTTCGACAAAGGTGGGGTTCGCTGCGCTCACCTCCGCCCTCCGGGCCCAATTTGCACGTTACGGATCCAGCTTGCGTGTTAGAAGCGTTAGATACGTAAGCAATGGAAATCCGCGCTCAACGAATCTTTTCGGCGTAGCTGCACGCAGAGTAGAACACTCTGCAGCCTTCGGCTTTCATACTGCAACTTTTGACAGATTCCGCTTCTGCGATAGCTAGATCAGGCGATGAAAAGGCATAACTGTAGTTATCCCCCCATGCCAACGCTCCACACTGATTGCCGAAACTCAGATCGATCAGGCAACCCTGCCCGCCTTTGGCTTTGCATTGTTTGAGCGCTGCCTTTTCAGCTTTTGCGCGACTGCCTGCATCATTTGCAACCCCAAGAATACCACCTGACGCCGTGGCGATTGCGCCCCAGCGACTCGACCATTGCGGGTCAGCGTTGGAGTAAGCTCCGCTGCTAGAAGGATAGGCGTTACACCCGCTGACGCCGTTACCGCCTACTTCATAATAGCCTGCCGGGCAATTGCCATCCGCATGGGAAGGACTGCATAAAAACAGCGTCAACCATAGTAAACAGCGGATATATTTTCTCATGCGGCTGGTTCCTGACCTGGGGGCCTTTTCCCGGGATCGATCATGGTGTTATCTAAAGATATCGTACCGTTCCCTGCAAGACCTTGTTTCGCATCCGACGAAGCCTGCCCGCGCTGACCAGAGCCGATCGCGGATGAACCTTCCTGCCTTGTTCCGCTACTACCGTCCGAATATGGCAGAGTCGCCTGCTGGCCCTGCGACTGAGTGTTTGAAGAGGATGTATAGGAATGCCCACCCGCATTACTGCCGGCGAGCGCTGACTGCCGTTGCATGTGTTGGCCAACCATCAAAGGCTGCTGCCCCGATGTGGACACTTGCCCTTGTCCTTGACCGAACTGTGACTGCGAAAAGAAATTACCCAACGCACCTTGGAAGAAATTGCTTGCAATCGGCGGCACGCTGATTAGTAGCATTGTCAGCAGTAGCCCGATCCCACCCTGTTGCAGCGCCAAACTGCTCATACCTTGGGTGAGATTAGTACCGGCCACACCGCTGCCTAAAGCACTTAACCAAAAGGTCGCTACCACCACAGCGATTACTTTAAGCGCCAGAGTCGTCATCAGCGCCAATACCGCCATCGAGAATAGTGTACCGATACCGTAGTACAACCATTTCCAAAAAAGTTGCTTCGTACTATCGAATATCAGTGCCAGAATGAAGAGAGGGCCAAAACCGACAAACAGTGCCATTGCAATCTCATACATCAAGAGCATGGCACCTCCGGTCACTGCGGGGCCAAGCGCGCCAAAGCCTGCAATCCACATGGTCCTCGTCTTCTGGCTGGCCAAGCCAAGCTTACCTTCCTCACTGACCTCAACCGCATCGATACTGGTCAGCATCAACTGCGCAGCCAGCAAGTTCCTCTCAATTAAATCGCTGGCATGCGTGTCTTTTTCTCCAGTTATCATCATCACGGCGACCTGGTCCAAGTCGCCAACCAGAAATGTCTGTAAATCTTTTCCTGCCAGAGTCATGGTCGTCGCAACAGAGATGATAAGCGCGTTACGTGCGACTTTCATGACAAACCCCATCAGCGAATCCTTAGATTCGCCACTCACAATGCGGAAACCTTGAAGCATCACCCAAACCGTCATCAATACCAGCGCAATGCCGGAGATAAATCCCATAAAATGTCTGGTGATCGACGGGCCAATCAAGCGGATTTCATCTTGCGTGAACTTGTATATCAACGTGTAATAGATAAAGTCGCCAAGACCACCAGCGGCCAGCGACATCCTATGCCATTCTCCAAGCAACGTATCCGAAAATAAGTTAGTAATTGACATGCCAACATCCTCTATATCATCCGCATAAGCTGCGCACACAATTCACATAGATCAAAACAACTGAACGGCCTGTATTGCCGTGGTTAGGGCAGCGAGCCGCGTAAATTGTTCGCCAGTAGTTTCCTTGCCATTAAGGGCACGATCTCCCACCAGATCCTGGCTCTGCTTCAGGCTGACGACCAAAGAATCGTAGGCTACGACCGTGGCCTGCATGTATTGGATTTCCACTTGAGAATCTGCAGTGAACATCTGAAGATTATTGGTGTTTGCATCAAGCTGCCCCCCTTCTTCGATGCTTGAGCGGTTCTGGGCCAGCGTTTTAAGAGCTTCATTTCGCTGCTTAATCCGCTGCATCACCTTGAGGATCTGATCGAATCGAAGGTTTTCTGCGCTAACGATTCTTTGGCACACTTCAGTGCGATAGGCACTCAGCTGGGCGCTGTTGATCTCAGTATCGGGGATATCCGGAATAGCCCAGACATCAGTACCGGTAAAAGAGTGGACTGCGCCGCATTTCGTCCTCATACCCTGATCCGCAGAGCGGGTGACGTTATCTAGCGTATCGTACTGCTGCGTGCGTCCGGTGAAGGGGTTGTAGGTCCCGCTATTGCCCCCGCTGTTCCACTGCGGCTGGGATTGTTCCCTGAACTTCTTCACTTCATTTTTTACGCTAGTCACTTCTGTTTTCACATCATTGACGGCTGTCTCCACCCGTCGGTCATAGACTAACCATGCACCTTGGGCCGCACTGGCTAGGACCAACAGCCAGAAGGTCGTCGCCACGATCGTGAGACGTTGCCTGGATTTTTTCAAACGCTGCTTGCTGTTCGGGTTCATGGTCCGATGTTTCGTCATTGGCTGATTTGAGCTAGCTGAATATATTCATTGCGACCCACTCGGACTCAATGCACGTATGGCGATGTGGTCGGAGTGCCATCGTTGTCCGGCACCCAGGCGCCTTGGCCCATAGCACGTGGGCAAATCCGGATATAAGCAGCCAGTGAGACGGGGTTCGGCCTCGCGGGCGGCGGACAGGTAGGCACCCATGTGGCAGTCACCGGATTCAGTGGTTTCCAGCAATGATCTATCGGCGGCCCATCCGTACAAAATACGAACGGATCATTGCCGCGCCATGGAATGTATTCGTAGTAATCCTGAGCCTGTGCTCCGCTGACTAATGCGCATGACAAAACCAGCAGAATCTTCGCGATTTTCATTGTGTGTGCTTCCATTGCTTCGTCAGTCGAGCGTGTATAGCGTTTTCGTCTACTTCCATTTCGTCGCGTAACTTACGGGACATTCACGATGACCACCCGTCGTCGTCAACCTTGACGCTGACGCTCCGCGTGATCTGTATCTGTAATTTTTAGGACACTACGCACACATTAACCCAGATCGGCCAAAAAGCAACAAACCGCGACAGCAATTCACATTCAAAAAAAAATTACAAGTGCTTGAATTAATTGAAGAAAATTTTTCGCATCCTGTCAAGAAAGACAGGTTTCAATTAGTGATTTCTTTCTAAGAGAACTCTGGCATGGTTTGGCATGCCGTCGTCAGCCCACTGTAAATTGTGATTCGTAGACTTGGGCATCGACCCACGCCCCCCGTTCAACGCTCAGAAGTGCTGGGTCGATGATTCAGCCTACAAAAACGCAAGGCCCGCCTTTACAACGACCTCCGATACCCCTGAAACAGCTGCAACAACCATGGCTTCTGCGCCAGCACCAGGCTCACGCCGATGCGTTCCTTGGCGGTGAGCGTGGCGTCGCGGATCAACAGCGCGTCGAATTCGCGCACCAC
>JAYVSK010000262.1:0-3139 GCA_043775395.1 Lysobacter sp.
CCGTGAGTCGGGGCAGGTGGGCGGACGCAGCACCCTCAAGCGCGAACAGTATCTCGACCACACCTCTGCGCTTGCCGCGCTCGAACGCGCCCGCGACCAGACGCTGAAGAAAGGGTTTCAGCTGATGTTCGCGCAGGGCGTCGAAGCACCGAACTGATCTGCCCTACTCCGTATCTTCCAGGATATCCGTTTGACCACTCACACTGCTCCGAGCAACGACCGTTTCCTGCGTACACTTCGCCGCGAGCCCGTCGACCGCACTCCCGTCTGGCTGATGCGTCAGGCCGGCCGTTATTTGCCCGAATATCGCGCCACCCGCAAACGCGCCGGCAGTTTTCTGGCGATGGCGAAGAATCCCGATCTGGCCTGCGAAGTGACGCTGCAGCCGCTGGCGCGCTTCCCGCTGGATGCGGCGATACTGTTTTCCGACATACTGACCGTGCCCGATGCCATGGGCTTGGGGCTGTATTTTGTCGAAGGCGAAGGCCCGAAGTTCGAGCGCCCGGTACGCACGGCCGACGATGTTGCGAAACTTGCGGTGCCTGATATGGAGACCGAGCTGCGCTATGTCATGGATGCTGTGCGGGTGATCCGCCGCGAATTGAATGACCGTGTCCCGTTGATCGGTTTTTCAGGCAGCCCGTGGACGCTGGCGTGCTACATGATCGAAGGCGGCGGCAGCGACAATTTCTCGAAGATCAAGGCGATGGCCTTGAACGCGCCGGACCTGCTGCATCGCATTCTGTCGATAAATACCGACGCGGTCATCGCCTATCTGTCGGCACAGCGCATGGCCGGCGCGCAGGCGCTGCAGGTGTTCGATACCTGGGGCGGCGTGCTCAGCCCGGCGATGTACCGCGAGTTCTCGCTGCCATACCTGATCCGGATCGCAGACCAGCTCGATCGCGGCCCGGAACGCACCCCGCTGATCCTGTTCGGCAAGGGCAACGCGCCGTATCTGGGGGAGCTCGCCGCATCAGGCACCGAAGGCCTTGGCGTGGACTGGACCGTAGAACTGTCCGACGCGGCGCGGCGCACCCAGGGCAAGGTCGCACTGCAGGGCAATCTCGACCCCGCCACGCTATACGGCAGCCCCGATGCGATCCGCAAACAAGTGCGCCATGCATTGGACAGCTATGCGGAGGGCAACGGCGGTTCGCGCGACGGACACATTTTCAATCTCGGCCACGGCATGTCGCCGGACATGGATCCCGACCACGTCGCGGCGCTGGTGCAGGCCGTGCACCAGATCAGCGCGCGCTAATCACGTTGAGGTCACGATTCGGTTCACCAAGCGGTCGTACAGCGCGTCGCTCAACGCATCGCCGGTCAACGGCTTGCGCAGGAACGCGTCGAAGCCTGCGGCTTTCGCCTCCGGCTCCGCACCGCTGTCAGCGCGTGCGGTGATCGCGATCATCGGCATCGTCCAGCCCTGAGCGCGCAGCTGCTGTGCAAGCGCCAGACCGTCCATACCCGGCAAATCAAGATCCAGCAACGCGATATCGAAACTCCGCGTCGCAATCTCGGTCATCGCCGCCAGCGCATGTCCTGCGTGCGTCACCCGGTGGCCCTGTGCCTGCAGCATGCCGATCAATACATCAGCGACGATGACATCGTCCTCGACCAGCAACACTTCTTGGGCGATCTGCGCGCCGTCCAGCCCCCGGATCGGTGCTTGCGCGGCCGGTGTGGTTGCCGAATGTTGCAATGGAAGCCTCACGGTGAAGCAGGTTCCTTCACCCGGCGCGCTGCGCAATTCGATGCTACCCGCCATCGCCAGCGCCAATTCCTGACAGATCGCAAGCCCGAGCCCGCTGCCGCCATAGCGGCTTGCGGTCCGCGCACCTTCCGCCTGTTCGAACCGACGGAACAAACGTCGCTGCTGCTCCGCATCCAGACCGGGTCCAGTGTCGCTTACGATCAGACACAGCCCATGCGACGCCGCAGTTTCAATCGATAGTGCCACCTCGCCATGATCGGTGAACTTGAGCGCATTTCCGAGAAGATTCAACAGAATCTGGCGAATGCGGGTAGGATCGCCGTGCCATCCACCACGCGCATCCTGCGACACATCGACGCACAGCGCCAACCCTTTGCGATCTGCCAACGGGCGCATCAGCGCTGCTACTTCTTCGACCATCGTACCGAGGTCGAAATCGACGGCGTCCAACTCCAGACGCCCTGCCTCAATCCGTGCGAGATCAAGCGCATCGTTCACCAGCCGCAGCAGATGCTCGCCAGCACGACGAATCGACTGCACCTGACCCTGCTGATTCGTATCGAGGGATGTGGAAAGCAACAGCTCGCTCATGCCGAGGACGCCTGTCATCGGCGTGCGCACTTCATGACCGAGATTCGCGAGAAATCGGCTTTTCGCCTCCGATGCCTGCTCAGCCACTTCGCGCTTTTGCGCGATCAGTTGATACTCGTGGCGACGCTTGAGCCGCAGGCGATAAAGATAGGCCACGCACCCCATCAGCATCCCGGCAGCAAGGACATAACATGCCAGCGCCCACCAGCGCCGCCACCAAGGTGCCTCGACCAGTATGTCGATCTGCCGCGTCGGGGACCAGACGCCATCAGCATTCGCACCCTGCATCTCAAGCAGGTAGCGCCCGGGCGACAGCGAAGAAAACACACGCTCGCCGCGATCGCCTTCATCCACCCAGTCCGGATCATAGCCACCCAATCGGAAGCGATAGCGATACACCGAGGGATCCGCATAAGACATGACCCTGATACCGATACGCAAATCGCGGTCGCCCGGTTCCATGACCGCGCGAAGAATACCGTTACCCAATCGCGGATACCGAATCGTATCCTCTCCTCGCCGCAGCTCAATCGCCTCGACCGCGAGCGCAGATTGGCGCGGCTCAGGCAGCGGCCGGTCCGGATCGAACATGACTATACCTTCCTTGGAAATGGCGATGGCGGGGCCGCCCGATCGTCTCTTCAAGACGTCTACCGTGAAGTCGAGGCCCGGCAAACCATCTCTCAACCCGAATAATCGCGCACGGTGTTGCTTCGCGTCATAGTGAACCAGGCCACGAACGGTATTCAGCCAGATATTGCCTGTCGATGTCGCCAGTACGCTTCGCGCCTCCACGGCTGGCAACCCTTCCTTCGACGTCACCCGTTC
>JAYVSK010000263.1:0-12971 GCA_043775395.1 Lysobacter sp.
ATCGCCAAGCCTGCGCGCGAAGCGACACGCGCTGAATTCGGAGGTTTCGACCGCTTTTTGCGCCAGCGTCTGCTTTCGCAGATGGCGCGACTGCGTCACGGTCGACTGCAGCTGCGCGATGCGCTGGGCACGGTTGAACTGGGCGAACCCGCGGGCAGCGACTGCGATCTGGTCATCCGCATCGATGTAAACCATCCCGGTTTCTATCGTGCGGTCGCCGCCAACGGCAGCGTCGGCGCGGGCGAATCGTATATGGACGGTCACTGGCACTCCGACGATCTGGTCGCACTCGTTCGCCTGCTGGTGCGCAACCGCGATCTGCTCGACGGCATGGAGACCGGACTCGCCCGGCTGGGCGGCATCGCGATGCGCGGGTGGAATGCGCTGCGTCGCAACACCCGCGACGGCAGCCGTCGCAACATCGCCGCGCACTACGACCTCGGCAACGAATTTTTCCAGCTGTTTCTCTCGCCGGACCTGATGTATTCCTCGGGCATCTGGGCCGGCGAAGACGATAGCCTCGACGATGCATCGACGCGCAAGCTCGACCGCATCTGCTGCAAACTCGATCTGAAGGCCGACGATCATGTGATCGAAATCGGCACCGGCTGGGGCGGCTTCGCACTGCATGCCGCGCGGCACTATGGCTGCCGCGTTACCACCACAACCATTTCGCGCGAGCAGCACGCGCTGGCCGCACAGCGCGTGGCCGATGCCGGGCTTGAGGATCGAGTCACACTCCTGCTGGAGGATTATCGCGACCTCACCGGCACCTACGACAAGTTGGTATCGATCGAGATGATCGAAGCCATCGGCGCGCAGTACCTCGATACCTATTTCGGCAAGCTCGGTTCGCTGCTCAAGCCGGATGGTCTCGCTTTAGTCCAGGCGATCACTATCGAGGATCATCGCTATCAGCAGGCGCTGAACTCGGTCGACTTCATCAAACGCCATGTTTTCCCCGGCAGTTTCATTCCGTCGATCGCGGTGATGGTCGCATCGAAAGGACGCGCCAGCGATCTGGCGCTGATCCAGTTGGAAGATTTCGGGCTGTCGTACGCGCGCACGCTGGAAGCCTGGCGCCATCGCTTCAACGCCGCACTGCCGCAGGTGCGTGCGCAGGGCTACGACGCGCGTTTCATCGCGATGTGGGCGTTCTACCTGGCCTACTGCGAAGGCGGCTTTCGCGAACGCTCGATCGGCGTCGCGCAATTGCTGATGGCCAAACCCGGCCACCGCAGGCCTGCGCCGATGCCAGAACTGGCGAAAAGTGAATTACAGGCATGACTTTCTGGGGCAACCTCGTCGGCTATCAGATCGTCTGGTTCAGCGCGGTGATCGGTGCCGGACGCGGATTGTGGTGGCCGGGCGCGACCGCAGCCGCGATCTTCATTCTGCTGCATCTTGCACTGGCGGGACAAAGCCGCAGTGGCCGTGCCGCCGATATCAAGCTGCTGGCGACCGCAATGCTCATTGGCACGCTGCTCGACGGCAGCATCGCGATGTCCGGGCTGGCGCGCTACGCCGCGAACGCAACGACCCTGCCGTCGGGAGGCGCTCCGCTGTGGATTCTTTCGATGTGGGCATCGTTCGCGCTCACCCTGCGTCACTCGATGACGTTTTTGCTGGGGCGCCCGGCCCTTGCGCTGGTGTTTGGCGCGGTCGGCGGGCCGCTTGCGTATCTGGGCGCGGCGCGCGGTTGGCATGTCATTGCGTTCTCCGAGCCGCGCTGGATGGGTTTACTTGCACTTTCGATCGGATGGGGACTTGCGATTCCGCTGCTGACCATGCTCGCCCGGCGCTGGTCTAAATCCAACGCCGCATCCGCTCACACTGCGCGCCAGCGCGCATCCCGATCCACTTGATGGGCCACACGCCATGAACAAAACCGCCGCCATACCCGACGAACTCGCTCACGATGTTGCAGGCCCCGGCCTGATCGGTCTGGCCGAACGCGGTCTGATTCCCGATACGCTGCTGCGCTACGGCATCCGTCGACAGTGCGAAGACCGGCTGCGAATCGAACTAGACGGTGGTCTCGACGCACAGGCCGCGCGCTTCAGCGAACGGATCGCAGCGCTGCGCAACAGCCCGATGGCGATCCACACCGATGCCGCCAACGCCCAGCACTACGAGCTGCCGCCGGCGTTCTTCAAGCTGAGCCTGGGCAAATGCCTGAAATATTCCTGCGCCTATTATCCGCGCGGCGACGAAACCCTGGACCAGGCCGAAGAAGCGATGCTCGCGCTGTACTGCGAACGCGCTGAACTCGCCGACGGGCAGCACGTCTTGGAGCTGGGCTGCGGCTGGGGCTCGCTGACCCTGTGGATGGCGGAGCGTTTCCCGAATGCGCGCATCACCGCAGTCTCCAATTCCCGCCCGCAGCGCGAATACATCGAAGCACAGTGCCGGGTGCGCGGTTTCGGCCACGTGAAGATCGTCACCTGCGACGTGAACCGGCTGCAGCTGGAGACCGCGCAGTTTGATCGCTGCGTGTCGATCGAAATGTTCGAACACATGCGCAACTACGAAACCCTGCTGGGCAATATTTCGGGCTGGCTCAAACCGGGCGGCAAACTCTTCGTGCACATCTTCGCGCACAAGACGCTGATGTATCCCTTCGAGACCGAAGGCGAAGACAACTGGATGGGCCGGCATTTCTTCACCGGCGGGCTGATGCCTGCATCGGACACTCTGCTGTGGTTCCAGCGCGATCTGAAGATCGAACAGCGCTGGCATGTCGACGGTACCCACTATCAGCGCACCGCCGATCACTGGCTGGACAATCAGGATGCCGCGCGCGATGAGGTCATGGCGGTGATGCGCGAAGCCTATGGCGAAGCGACCGCATCGCTGTGGTTCCAGCGTTGGCGGATGTTCTGGATGGCCTGCGCAGAAATGTTCGGCTACGCGGATGGACAGGAATGGCTGGTCGCGCACTACCGTTTCGCAACACCCGAAACAGCATGCTCACCCGTGGGAGCGGCATCATGAAAAACACTGTTCTTGTCATCCTCTTCGCTGCGCTTGGAGCCACCGCCATGTTCGCTTTCAACGCCAACGGAAAGAATCCGATTCCACCGGTTGAGAACGTCGATCTGCCGCGCTTCATGGGCGATTGGTATGTGATCGCGAATATTCCCACCTTCCTTGAGCGCGAATCCTACGATGCTGTCGAGTCTTACGCAGTGCGCAAGGACGGCAAGATCCAGACCACGTTCCGCCAGCGCAAGGGCAGCTTCGACGCGCCGATCGACACCATGCGTCCCGTCGGCACCGTGCGTGCAGGCACCAACAGCGCAATCTGGGGCATGCAGTTCGTCTGGCCGATCAAAGCCGAATACGTGGTCGTGTTTCTGAACAACGACTACACCCAGACCATCATCGGCCGCACCGCCCGTGACTACGTGTGGATCATGGCCCGCACCCCGCAGATCATCGAAGCCGACTATGCCGCGCACGTCGAACGTCTGCACGCGCTGGGTTACGACACCTCGAAGCTGCGGCGCATACCGCAGCGCAGCCTTGCGGAACGGGCGACGCCCAAACCTTGAACGCGCCGCCGGTATGACCTGCGGAACGTGACACACAGGCAGGGTCCGGCGCGCCGTGCGGCCTTGCTACACTGCGGCGACTTCAGAAAGGACCGCCGCCACGATGCCGACCCTGCCCGCCCTGCGCCCATGCGCGCTCGCCCTTTGTCTGGTGATCGCGGTCGCCGCGCCGCATGCGGACGCCGCCAAGAAGCGCAAGCCCGCTGCACCCGCGCCAAAGGCCGCATCCGCCGCCACTGCCTGTACCGATCTGTATGCCTTCGCCAATGCCGACTGGCTGAAAACGAACCGCGTGCCCGCGGACGGCAGCGTCAGTGCGCTTGGCGAGCTGGCAGCGCGCGCGCAGCAGCAACAGCGCGATCTTCTGGAAGCCGCATCGACATCGCCGCAGACGCCGGTGCAGAAACTGCTGGGAGATTTCTGGGCCAGCGGTATCGATGAAGCCGGAGTGGAGCGCGACGGCGCCGCGCCGATCGCGCCGCTGCTGGCGCGCATCGATGCGATCAAGAAGCCGCAGGATGTCGCGCCCGCAATCGCGGCGCTGCATCAGGTCGGGATCCCGGTGGCGTTCAACTTCACCTCGGATATCGATCTGAGGAAACTCGACACCTATCTGGGCTATTTCGCCCAAGGCGGCCTCGGCTTGCCCGACCCCACCTTCTATACGCGCTCCGATGCCGATGCTCGCGCGCTGCTGGGCCGGTACAACGGCCACGTGCAGAAAATCCTGGCGCTGTCGGGTACGCCCCAAGCGAAGGTAGCCAGCGAAGCACAACTGGTCATCGATCTGGAAACGCGGATCGCGCGGCTTTCGAAAACGCAGGCCGATCTGCAGGGTTTGAAAGTCAACTTCAACCCGGTCCCGACCAACGATTTCGCAAAGAAATATCGCAATCTGCAGCTGGCTGCATTTCTCAAGGCCCAGGGCGTGAATGCCGATCAGGTCTCGATGGCGGACACTGCCCTGTTCGCCCAGCTCGACAAACTTGCGGCCAGCCTGAAGCCGGCGCAGTGGCAGGCTTACCTGCGGTTTCATGTCGGCGACGCGATGGCACCGTACCTGGGTAAACACTGGCGCGATGCCGATCACGCATTTCGCGGGCGTCTGCTGCGCGGCGAAGACGAGCCCGCGCCGCGCTGGCACCAAGTGCTGGATGCGATCAACGATTCGGCGGGTGCGATGGTTGCCCAGGAATACGTCCGACGCTATCTGCCCAGCGCCACGCGCGAGCGTGCCGATGTCATCGCGCGCGGCGTCAAGGAATCGCTTGGCAATGCCATCGAACGCAACACCTGGATGGACCCGCAGGCCAAAATCGAGGCGCGCTCCAAACTGGACCGTCTGAAGATCGATATCGGCAATCCGCGCACCGATCTGGATTTTTCGGTCCAGCCGATGGGCCGCGGCAGTTTCGGCGGCAATATCCTGATCGCATCAACCTGGCACCATCGCGAAGAAATGAAACGCATCGGCCGCGCCAACGCCGACCGCCGTTGGGACGTGCAGCCGCAGTATCCGGCGCTTGGCTATGACCTTGCCCACAACAGACTGTTCGTGACCGCAGCGGTGCTGCAGCCGCCGGTGCTGGATATGGGCCAGGCGCTGGCTGCGCAGTACGGCGGACTTGGGGCGATGGTGGGTCACGAACTCAGCCGCGCGGTCGATACCAAAGGCCGTCGTATCGACGCTGCGGAAACGCTGCGCGACTGGTGGTCGCCAACGACAGCCGCCGCATGGGATGCACGGGTCGCGCCGATCGCCGTTGTCTATGGCCGCTTCGGTTACCCGGGCAATGCCAAGCTCAGGATCGACGGCGCGCGGACCCGCGACGAGAATGCTGCCGATCTGTCCGGCCTGGAACTGGCTTGGGCCGCATACGAAAAAGCAGAGCCGCAGCCGGCTGCGGTAAATCAACAGCAGTTCTTCCGCGGTTGGGCGCAACTGTGGGCACAGCAGCTGTCGATGCAAACCGCGAATGTGCATGCGGCCTCCTCACCCTATCCGCCCGGGCAATGGCGGGCGAACGTGCCGGCGATGCAACTGCCCGCCTTCGGCAAAGCCTTCACCTGCAAAGCGGGCAACGCGATGTTGACCCCGGAAACAGAGCAGCTCTCGATCTGGAAATAAATCGGTTGAACTTAAAAAAACAGGCAGGGATACAAAGTAGGCTGGGCTGAAAGCCCAGCGTCGCCGTAAATCGATTGCTGGGCTTTTCAGCCCAGCCTACTTTGACTCATGATTTTTGCTGGCGATGTAACTCCGCACAGTCGGTAAAGCTTTCACCTGCAAAGCAGGCAACGCGATGTTGATCCCGCAAGCGAATCAGCTGTCGCTGTGGAAATAAATCGGTTGAACTTAAAAAAAGCCGGGATACAAAGTAGGCTGGGCTTTTCAGCCCAGCCTACTTCGATTCATGATTTGCTGAAAAGCACAGCATCACCTTAAACATCGCTGGGCTTTTCAGCCCAGCCTACTCCGCAATTCAGCCTGCTTCGATAGATGCACGATCTGATCAGATAGTGCAGCGATTACGCGTTGCGCATCACCGCTGCCTTTGAATTCACTTTCAACCATGGCCACCAGCCGCAGCCGGTTAACGCGTATCGGTCCGCAGCGCGCTCGAAACAATTGCGGACGCTGACGCCGCCGAACAGCAGATACAGCGGCAAGAACATCGGACCCAGCGTCATGTATTGCAGCACGTGCGCACGCTCGTGATCGCCGATCCGGGTTTTTGGATGGACGCACCAACCTGCCCGGTGCGCGTACGTGGTGCACAACGCATCGAGATTCTGGTGGGTACTCAGCATCACATTCCCCAGCGTCATCGCACCGCCCGGGCCCATCGGAAAGCCATGGAAAACCAGCGCCAGATCGCGTTTGCAAAACTTCGGCCGGGCACCGAAGGGCATCGCCAGCAGACCGGCCGCTGCGCCGATAAGACTGTTGGGCAAGGTCCACAGCACACCCAACGCAAGCAATCCCATGCGTTGCCAACGATTCAAACGGCATCCTCTTCGGGAATCAACAACCACAGCAGCAGATAGACCAGAATCCCGGGAAATGCCGCCGACAGTGCCGAGACCAGCACATAGACCACCCGCACCCAGGTCGGACTCCAGCCGAAACGAACGGCGATGCCGGCGACGACACCCGCAAGCACGCGGTCGGTGCGAGTACGGGCGAGCGTTCGGATTTCTGTCATAAGCACCTCGACGGAATGATTGCCACAATGGTTCAGCAAGTGATTTAAAAACGCACTGCATACGTTTTTCAGAACGCCGGTCCGGACCATGCCTGCACCGCTTTCGGCAAAGCTCCGTTAGTGCGTCGGCGCCGCGCGCAAGATCTGCAGCCGCTGCTTGAACCAGCGCTCGGAAGTTTCGGGCGCCTTGCCCTGGCAGCGCACGCGATAGGGCTTGCCGCTCATGCTGCTCTTGCTCGCACCGCGTTCGATGAACAATTCCGCAGTGTCGGCCATGTCGTGATTGCGCAGATAGCTGTACTTCTTCTGTAAATGATCGCGCGCAGCTTTGGCATCGTGCCAACTGTCGTTACGCTCGAACTGGCAGCCGGACGCACCCAGGCCGGCGATCAGCGCATCGATCTCACCCTGCGCTTTTGCGGTGGGTGCGGCGACAGCTACACCGACCATCGCCATCGCGACTGTGGCCGCAACCGTGAAAATCGATATCGGGATGATTTTCGGCATTTTCATCGCGCCCTCTTCGCAAGCCAATCGTGAATCGCTAATGGCACTTCTTTTTGCGCGCGTCCCGAGACGTAGATACCGATATGACCGCCACGGAAAGATACTTCAGAATAATCGGTGCTGGCGACCAGACCCCTCATGGGTTTGGAAGCCGACGGCGGCACCAGGTGATCCTGCTCTGCGTAGATATTCAACACCGGCATGTCGACGAACCCCAGATCCACCGCGCGTCCGCCGATCTCGATACCGCCGTTCACGAAACCGTTGGCCTGATAGTACTGTTTGATGAACTGACGGAAGGCTTCGCCGGCCTGATCGGGCGAATCGAAGATCCATTTCTCCATGCGCAGGAAATCTTCCATCGCTTTCCTGTCGTCGAGAATATCGACCATGCCGACATACTTCTGCACGAACAGCCGATACGGTTTGAGCATGAGGTAGCAGAGATTCATCATGTCTGCAGGCACGTTGCCCAAGGTGTCGACGAATAGATCGATATCCAGCCCGCGGGTCCAGTTCGACAGCATGTTGTCGCCGGTATGAAAATCCACCGGCGTAACCATGGTGATCAGGTTTTTGATGCGGTCCGGATGCAGCGCGCTGTAGGTCAGCGAAAACGCGCCGCCCTGGCAGATGCCCAGCAGGTTGATCGCATCGAGACGATGCGTGAGGCGCAGATGATCGACCGCGCCGCCGAGGAAACGCTCGATGTAGTCCTCCAACGTGAGGAAACGATCGGAACGGTCGGTATAGCCCCAGTCGATGAGATACACGTCTTCGCCAAGCGCCAGCAGATTCTTCACCAGCGAGCGGTCGTCCTGCAGATCGACCATGTAAGGCCGGTTGACCAGCGCGTAGCAGATCAGCAGCGGGATCTTCGTCGTGGGTGCCCGTTCGCCTTTGAAGCGATACAGGACGACCTTGCCGTCGCGCCAAACCTCTTCTTTCGCGGTGACGCCGTAGTGCACGTCGCCCATGTCACGCAGCGTCGCGAAGCCAGCGCCCAGCTTCTGCTGCACTTTGGACGCTTCCTCGGCCAATTGCTCGGGGCGGACATCGAAGGGGGTATACATGTCAGCGCTTCCTCTTCGCAGTTCTGGCGGCAGGCATCGGCTTCAGCGGTTCAGGCATCGCGATCGCGGCGATTGCCTGCCGCGCTGCGCGCTTGACTGCAGGCTTGGCGGCTGCACGGGAAGGTCTGGGTGCCGCAGACGCTGCTTTTTTGACCGCTGCTTTTTTTGGAGCGGTTTTCTTTGCAGCCGGTTTTTTAGAAATCTCTTTCGTTACAGAAGCTTTTTTAACAGCAGCATTTTTCGCAGCTGATTTTTTCGCAATTGGCTTGGTCTTTCCGGCCGACTTTTTCGCAGATTGCGATGGCGTAATGGCTTTGATATTTTCGACGGCGACTGGCTTGCGCGGTGCTGGCGTCGCTTGGGCAGGCTGCACAGGCAATACATCGCGCAGACGCCGCAGCTGCCGTTCGAGTTCGGCGATTTTGCGATGCGCGCCATCCACTTCGGTACGACCGGGCAGGCCGAACAGCTCACCAATCAATTCGATTTCGCGCTGGATACCGGCGCGTACGCGCATCTGCGCGTTGACCAATTCTCCGTACACCTTGCGGAAACCGATCGACATCGCGATCTTTGCGTACGCTTCCTCAGCGGCATCGATCCACAGATCGAACAGCGCGCGCGCCGACTGCAGCTGACGCCCTGGCTCGCTGCGCTCGGCAAGCTTTCGCTCGAAGCAGTCGAAAGCCTCGCGCCCGGCTTCCAGCATCAATGCGTTGTAGGCGTTGTTTTTCTGCTGCAGCTCACGCTGCGCTTCAATCAAACTCTGCCAGCGCTCCTGATGCTCGCGATGCAGACCGAATGCAGGCATATGCATTCCGGACATGCTGTCCTGGCCCATACCGCCAAGCATGCTTTTGCCGAACATGCTGTTGCCGAGCATGCTGTTGAACATCGGTGCGGCCTGCTGGTACCACTGATCGAAGCCCGACTGGCCGCGACCGGTCATTTCGCTGAAGAGACTCGCGAACGGATTGCCCCCGCCTCCCATCGCCTGCTTCCACGCACCGGCGATGTCTTCGGCGCTTGCGGCACGGCCGGCGAACTGTCCGGCCACTTGCTGCATCATGCCGAACCACTGTCGGGCCTGCGCGGAAAACCGCTCGATCGTATCGCTGGCATCATTGCGCTGGACACCGCCGGCCAGCTGCGACCAGCTGTCCATCGCGGATTGCCAAGGATCCCGGGGGGGCGCCGCACCGCCGGCCGAACGCATCGCCTCGCTTAGCGCGCTCCAGTATTGCTGTGCCAATGCACTCGCATCCGTCGGCCCGCCAAACCCCGATCCACCCGCACCGCCTGCAGTCCACATCGCATCGCTCCCGGTCAGAGGCCATTATCATAACAATGGCGAATGCGGGTCACCGCATGGGTGAACGATCACTCCGCCGCAATCATCACCACTTTGGGATGCTGATGGTCTTGCTGACCATCAGCGAACCGGACAGCGCATAGACCAGCACCAGCGGGTGCAGGACCCAAGGGCCGACCTGATAAGCGCCGAACCATAGATCATTGCCGATACGTCCGGCATCGACCGCGACACACAGCATGACGACGAGGACAAGACTGGTCGGGATCGGCGTGCCCTCGAAATGTTTGACCTTGTCGCTGCCCTCCGCCAGCTGTTCCGCAGTGACGTTGTAGCGCGCGAGCCGGCTGACGCCGCAGCAGACGAAGTAACCCAGCACGATTCAGTCCCAGCCACCCTGCAAGCCCGCGGCGAACCCCAGCGCTGCCGGCGCGACGCCGAACGAGATCACGTCGGCCAGCGAATCCAGCTCACGGCCGAGCGTCGATGACGACTGCCGCCAACGCGCGACGCGCCCATCCAGCGCATCGAATACGAAAGCCAGCGGCACCAGACTGATGCCCCAGATGAGGTCGTGTTTCCCGGCCAATTGCATATAGCGCATCGCGAAAAACACAGCGCACACGCCACAGAAAGCATTGGCAAGCGTAAGCCAGTCCGCCAAGTGGAAGTCCCGGAACATCGAGAAATGACGCTGGCCCTGATTGCGAGGTTTCATGGCGGCCTCATGCGATTCATCGGCCTACAGCCTGACAAACGCAACTGCTGGAGGCAAGCCCGGTGCCGGATCAACGCCCGGGAATGGCCAAAGATCCCACCGTTAAAGGCGTGCCGGCGCGCGGCGTGGTCTGGATGGTCGCGGATTCTGGAAGTGTCCCGGTCCCATCCAGCAGTGCAAACGTGCGATCCAGCGCGGCATAGACATACGGCAGCATCGGCAGATAACGGACGCCATAGTCAGGCAAGCCGAGGAAAGCGTCGAAATGCTGGGCGTTGCGCACCTGCCAGAAACGCACGTCACGTCCCGCAGCGCGGGCATGGGCGACATACGGCGCGCTGGTAAAGGCCATCGGGATCAGGCCGTCATCGACGCCGTGGATCACGATCACCGGCAGACCCGCGCGCGGCGGACCAGCGCGGGTTTCGGCGATGCCCTTGCGCACCCGATCCGCATCGGCGGAAACGCCGCCCCACAGATCGCGCAGACCGCGCAAGCGCGTGGCGCTGGGATCAACCCGCACGACCTCATCGATGAGATTCACGCCGGCTCCGGGCGGAATACCGCTGGCGTCGCTCCACCACGCGGCACGCTCCGGGACGGTCGCCGCACGCGCGGCTCCATCCGCGGACTGCATCGCATAACTGAATCCGCACGGGTGTTCGCCCACTGCGTAACGACCGTAGGCCGAAGCGTAAGCCACCGCAACCGCGCGCCACAGATCGAAATCCACGCTCAGCGCACCGGCGCTCAGCGCACCGGCGCGCAGCGCCGCTTCGGTCCAGCCTTGCGCACGCAGACGCGCATGGGCATCGCGGGCCTGCGTGGCGGTATCAACACCTTCAATCAGCCCAGCGGCAGCCAGCGCAGCACAGCGCTGCGCCCAGACCGGATGCGCCTGCGCCTGCAGCGGCGGCTGCGGCAGGTCGTCCATCGCAAGCAGCGCACAGGGCATCATCAGCGCGGCTTCGGTGGTGTAATCGTAGAGGGCACGGCTGCCGTCGCCTTCCACCAGCACGCTGGGCTCGCCTGCAACGACTGCGTCCAGCCAATCCTCCGGCTGCTCAGCCGCGCGCAGCACCGCGCCACCGCCGTTGGAAATACCTACCGCGACCATCCGGGTATTGGCGAACGAGAACGGCGCGTCTTCAGGGAAAGCGCGGTCAAGCGCTTCGAGCGCGAATTCGGCCGCCTGACGCACGTGCCGGCCCCAGTCGGCTTCGGGGTTGTCCTGCGAATGCGCATGCTTGAATGCGACGCCCGTGACGTTGGCAGGCGCTTCGGGCGCAAACGCCAGATCGGCGTCCTGCCCGGCGATGGCCTGCACGCCGTCCAGGCCCGCGCCGCGATGGGCGTCGAGATCAAAATAATCGGTACCCGTGCCTTTATCCGTGTAGGCAACTGCACAGGCTTTAGGCAGCCCCCACGCACCGGCCACTGCAATCGCACCGTAGACACCGCGTGAACCCGATGAGGGCGCGATCAGCACGCAGCGACGTTTGCGATCGAAACCATCCGGCACCTGCACCAGCACGCGGTGCGGGTGACGCGCGCCGGGCAACGTCGCAAAGGCCGAGAACTCGCGCCCCGGCACCGACGCTGTACTGCCGTCGGCAATTTTCAAGATAGTTGTCGTGTCACCTGATTACGCAGCTTGTGTCACATGCTCTCCTTTTGATCGTTCCAGATTGAGATAGACACTCGACGCTAGCGTCCAATCTCGGGTCTTGCCCGACCATCGGCGCGGGTGCCTGGCACGCGCTTGGTGATACAGCCGATCACGCCGGCTCAATAACTCGGGTGCCTCTCCCCGGTGGCGCTGTTCCGGGGTCACGTAGTTCAAGCCGCTGTGCTGATGCTGCTGGTTGTACCACGCAACAAACCGCTCGACCCAGGCACGGGCGTCATCCAGGCTCTCAAACGCCTTCTCCGGCCACAGCGGGCAGTATTTCGCCGTCCGGAACAACGACTCCGCATACGCATTGTCGTTGCTCACACGCGGCCGGCTGAACGACGGCGCCACCCCAAGATGCTGCATCCGCGCCAGCATCCTCGCGCCCTTCATCGCACTGCCGTTGTCCGAATGCAACACCAATGGACGACCTGCCGTGTGCTCGCTCAGACAGGCCCGCGCCAGCAGATTCGTCGCCAATTCAGACGACTCCTGCGCGTACACCTCGTTGATCACCCGCTTCCGGCTGAACACGTCCTCGAACATATACCAGTAAAAATACATCCCACGGACCGTCGTGGGCAGCCAGGTGATATCCCAGCACCACAGCTGATTGGAACCCGTCGCTTCATGCGTGGTCAACTCGCGTCGCTGCGGCGCCCGGGACCGACCGCGGGGATGCTGCTGATCCTGTGATTTCAGCACCCGATAGAACGAAGCCTCCGATCCAAAATACTCGCCACGATCCGCCAGCTTCGGCACGATCTGCGACGGCGGCAGACTCGCAAACTCCGCCGTGTTCGCACAGGCGACAATCGCCGCGCGTTCCTCCTCGCTCAACGCATGCGCAGGCTTGGGATGCACCGCCAACGCACGACGATCCCCTGTGCCATCCTCACCCGACCAGCGCTGATACGTGCGATCACTCA
>JAYVSK010000264.1:0-24793 GCA_043775395.1 Lysobacter sp.
ATCAGTGTGGCGACATGGATCGGTGGGCTGTCGGTTTCGCTCCAGCGCACGGTGGCGGCGTCCAGCGGCATGGCTTGATCGTTGGTCTGCAGCTGCACCATGAACCGGAACCGCGCTTCAGCGCGCTGGATGCGCGCGTGCAGATCTGCGCGCAGGTAGCAGGGGTCGCCGTAGTCGGGTTCGCTATCCGCAGGCGGGGCCGGATCGATCGGCTCAAGTTTGTATTTGACGAAGCGGCCTTCGCCAAAGCACGACGGCAGCACGCTCCAGTAGTCGCTCGTCAACACGGATGGCACCTGCTTCTCCATCTCATCCAGGATCCGTGCAGTGACCGGGTGATTGCCCAGATACTCGTCACCCTTGCCGTGCAGCGAATCGCAGGTGAATTCGCACATGTCCTTTGCGGTGTCGACGAAAAACACATCATGGTTCTGCAGGATGAAATCGTGGGTTGCGGCATCCTGGTCGGGTTCGAGCAGCTTCTCGCCGTCGACCCCGAACAGTTTGATGCCGACGCCCATTGTGCCCTTCACATCCGGTTTGCCCGGCTGCACGTCGCTGGAGAAGCGTACCCACACCGGATACTCCGGCGATTGCGCGAATACACCGACGCGCAGCGTTTCGGGCAGGTTGGGTTCGATCACGAAACGCCCGTGGGCCACGCCGTGCAAACGCAGGAACACCGGTCGCGTCGCGGGGTCGCGGCCGGCGGCCATGCCCACGCCCTGAAAGTAATCCACAAACAGTTGTCTGAGCCCCTCGATCGGATCGGTGTCGCAGCCGCATGGGCTGTGCGGCAGCGTCGGCGGTAGGGTGACGGGCGTCGCCGGGTCGCCGATAGTGGCGACCGACGCGGACGGATCTGTGGTGTTCGACATGGCCTAACTTCCCCTGTTGGACGCTCATGGAGCGTGGATCCTTCGATGAATCGCCGGTAGCAGGCGGATGACACAGGCCGACCCAGCGATCATCATTACATTGGCCGTTACGTTAAAGACGGCCCCACCGGGCCAAGCATGCAAGCAATCGACGATAAAAAAAAGAGTGCGAATGCGGCCTTCGACGCTGACGCATCAGCACCCACCCCGACAGGCATCGCATGGAGCAGCACCGACCTCGCTTGGATGCAGGATGCGCTTGCGCTCGCGGCACGCGCGGAGCGCGAGGACGACGAGATTCCGGTCGGCGCCATGCTGATCGATGCGCAAGGCCGGATGATCGGCGAGGGCTGGAACCGCAACATCGGCGACCACGACCCCACCGCGCATGCCGAAATCATCGCAATGCGCGCGGGAGGCAGGGCAGTCGGTAATCACCGGCTGATCGGCTGCACGCTGTATGTGACCTTGGAACCGTGCGCGATGTGCGCGATGGCGATGGTGCATGCGCGCATCGCGCGCGTGGTGTATGCCGCCAGCGACCCGAAGACCGGCGCCGCCGGCAGTGTGTTCCATCTGCTGGCAGACCCGCGCCACAATCATCGCGTTGATGTGCAGGGAGGACTGCTTGCCGAACAAGCCAGTGCGATGCTGACGCATTATTTTCGGCGAAAACGCGGAAAATCCACGCTGCCGGACAGACCTGCCCCTGCATAGCCATCCGTGACGCACGGCAATTGCCGCAGCTACGCGTATATGGTGTGATTCGACCCCCTGTTGCGTCGTCACGGGGAATATCAGAGGTCCGGCCTTCGGCCCTTCAACCCCCCTGTCCATTTTGCCAAGAGTACAGACCCATGATGCGTCTCCTGTCCCACGCGATCCTGCTTGTATTGTTCGCGCCGCTGTCCGCCTATGCCGCCGAGCCGGAAGTGCTGGATGAAGTGCAGGTCACCAGTTCGAAGATTCCGCTGCCGCTGCGCGACGGCACCGCATCGGTAAGCGTGGTCGTTGCCAAGGATCTGCGCGCGCGCGGCGCCCGCGACCTGCGCAGCGCGCTGTCGCTGGTGTCGGGCGTGGACATCGCGCCCGGTGGCGACGGTGGCCCGGCATCTTCGGTGCCCGCGCTGCGCGGTCTGCGCGAGTTCGACGCCTTTCTGCTGCTGGTCGACGGCGTGCCGGTCGGCGGCGCGTTCGTGCCGGCGCTGTCCACGCTCAGTCTGGCCGGCGTTGCGCGCATCGAAGTGCTGAAAGGCGCTGCGCCGGTGAGCTACGGCGCGACCAGCTTCGTCGGCGTGATCAATGTCATCCATTACGCTGCCGGCGAAGGTCCGCGCGAATTCGAAGTCGGTGCGGGCACCCGCAACGGCACGCGCTTCGCGCTACATCTGCCGATCTCCAGCGAAGGCGTGCTGCGCCAGTCGCTGACCCTGGATATCGAACGTCAGGACCAGATCGCGGACCGCGCAGACTGGGGCCGCAGTCACATGCTGTACCGCACCGCGGCGGACATCGCCGGCGGCGATGTCACCGCCGACCTGGAAATCTCCAGACTTCGTCAGTCGCCGGGCAGTCCGGTGGTGCGCGAAGGCCGTGTGCTGACCAACCGCGTGCCGCATGATGCCAACCACAATCCTGCCGATGCGCGCATCGACGAAACCCGCAGCCAGCTGTCTTTGGGCTACTCGCGCGAGACCGCGCTGGGACGCTGGGATACCCGCTTGGCTGCGACCCGCGCCCGCGCCGATATTGTCCGCGGATTTCTGCGCGGCGGATTCGCGACCAACGGCGTGACAATCAACGCGGACGGCTATCGCCAGCATCGCGATACCGACGATCTGTACTTCGATACGCACCTGACCACTGAGTTTTCGGAAAAGGCAACGCTGGTCTGGGGCGCCGACCATCTCTATGGTGACGGCCATCAGCGCAGCCAGAACTTCGAGTACGCAGTTCGCGGCGACGGCGCCAATCCTCCGTCTTCGCGCAGCCGTGCGATCGATGAAAGTACGTGGTTGGGCGATCTGCGCGGATTCACCGGCGTCTATGCCGACCTGCTGCTGAAGCCGACCGACGCTTGGCGCGTGGAAGCCGGTATCCGCTACAACGACACCCGTGAAACACGCCGCACCTATCAAACCCCGGTGACGGGCCCGACGACGCGCGAAACGCGCAACGAAACCCGCTGGTCCGGTGCACTGGGCACCAGCTACCGCCTTTGGGGTACGGGTGAGGATTACTTGACCGTCTTCGGCGGCTACCGCCGCACGTTCAAGCCGGCAGTGGTTGATTTCGGACCCGAGGCCGAAGCCGAGATCCTGAAACCAGAAAGCGCGAATACGTGGGAACTCGGTCTGCGCGGCGGCATGCTCGACGGTCACCTCGACTGGGAGTTGTCGCTATTCCGTATGGACTTCGAAAATCTGGTGGTGACTCAGGACATCGGCGGTTCGCCGGGCCTGATCAATGCCGGCGCCGAACGCTTCGACGGTGCCGAGCTGGAAGTCGACTGGCGTCCGATGCAGAACGTGGAAGTGTCCGGCACGTATGCCTGGCACGATGCGCGCTTCGGCGATTACGTACAGCTGTTCGGCACCACGCCCACCCAGCTCCGCGACAAGGTGCTGGAAATGTCGCCGCAGCATGTTGCCAGTCTCGGCGTGACCTATGCGCCGGTCGAGGGTCTGCATGCCTACCTCACCGGCGCCTTCATCGGCAGCCGCTTTCTCAACAAGCGCAACACGGCGCCGGTCGACGGATACACCACGTTGGATGCCGGAATCGGTTATCGCTTCAAGTATTGGGATATCAGTCTTGATGCCACCAACCTGACCGATCGCCGCGACCCGGTGGCGGAAAGCGAACTGGGCGACGCGCAGTATTACCTGCTGCCGGCGCGCACCGCCTGGTTGAACCTGCGCTACACGTTCTGATGCTCGCGTAACGGTGTCGCCCGGATTTTCCGGGCGGCATCGGCGGCACGGTCAACCGCGCTTGCGCGCGAGTTCATGATCCAGTTCTTCATCGAAGCTCTTCACCGACAGACTCACTTCGCGGCCCATCGCCAGGCTCGCGACCAACAAACACAGCATGCCGATCACCGCCAGCACCGTGGGCACTGCGCCCAGCCTGAAACCCAGCAGCGCATCGGCGGCCAATCCCAGGCTGGTGCCCACGAAAAACCCCAACGCCGCATAGAGTGTCCAGCACGCGCGCAGCACCAGCGCGGCGCGGTGCCGATGACGCGCGATCTGGGTGTCGCGCTCCTTCCGGTCGGGCGCGTCCTGCTCCCAGGCAACGATCAAGCCGCGCAGGCGGTCGACGACCCGCGCAAGACGCGTATTGGCCGAAACCAGCAGCGAGCCGGTGGCAGCCATCAACAGGGCGGGCGCCAGCATGGCGCCGAGAATCGCGTGATGATCGAGAGAAGGCGAAATCGCCATGCGCATGGGCCAACGGGGAAGGCTGCGATATCATGCGGTTTCCCGATGCGCGATGCGAGTACAGATGGCTTCCAATACGATGTCCGACGCCGATGCGGCTTTCAGCAGAATCGATGCCATGCGCTTCGATGGGCGTCTGATCTGGATCGATCTTGAAATGACCGGACTCGATACCGACCACGACTCGGTGATCGAAATCGCCACTATGGTCACCGACGCCAACCTCAATGTGCTGGCAGAAGGCCCCGATTTCGCGATCACGCACGATCTCGACGTACTGGAGTCCATGGACGACTGGAACCGCAACCAGCATCGCAGGTCCGGTCTTTGGCAGCGTGTGCTGGAGCACGGTGTAACGATGCGCGAGGCCGAGTTGCAGACCATCAAATTCCTGCAGGACTGGATCGGACCGAAATCTTCGCCGATGTGCGGCAACTCGATCTGCCAGGACCGGCGCTTCCTGCACCGCTGCATGCCGGAGCTGGAACGATATTTCCACTATCGCAATCTCGACGTCAGCACTTTGAAAGAGCTTGCCAAACGCTGGGCGCCGCAGGTGATGGCCGGCATCCACAAGGAATCGGCGCACACCGCACTCAGCGACGTACGCGATTCGATTACGGAGTTGCGCAGTTACCGCGCCCGCCTTGGAGAATTCGTCGGCTGAAGGTGTGTAAAGCCCTCTGGACTTGAAAGTAGGCTGGGCTGAAAAGCCCAGCACCAGCCATCAAGAATCGTTCAAGAATCGTTGCTGGGCTTTTCAGCCCAGCCTACACAAGCTGATCAACCTGCCTTGGACTTCGCAAGCCTGAGCCAAGTGTCGACGACGGTATCCGGGTTCAGCGACAACGACTCGATGCCTTCCTGCATCAGCCATTCGGCAAGGTCGGGGTGATCGCTGGGGCCCTGTCCGCAGATGCCGATGTACTTGCCTTTGCGTTTCGCAGCCTGGATCGCCATCGACAGCATTTTTTTCACCGCCGGGTCGCGTTCGTCGAACAGATGGGCGACGATCGCCGAGTCGCGATCCAGGCCCAGCGTGAGCTGGGTCATATCGTTGGAGCCGATCGAGAAGCCGTCGAAGATGTCGAGAAACTCATCGGCCAGTAGCGCGTTCGACGGCACTTCGCACATCATGATGATCTTGAGACCCGGCTTTTCACCAGTACGACTGCCTTGCTCCAGACCGTTTTCTTTCAGCACTTCGATGACCCTGCGACCTTCGCCCAACGTGCGCACGAACGGAATCATCACCCAGCAGTTGTCCAGCCCCATCGTTTCGCGCACCTTGCGCACCGCGCGGCATTCCAGCGCGAATGCATCGCGGAATGAAGGGTCCACATAACGGCTCGCGCCGCGAAAACCGATCATCGGGTTTTCTTCGTGCGGTTCGTAGCGCGCGCCGCCAATCAGGTTCGCGTATTCGTTCGACTTGAAATCCGAGAGCCGCACGATCACCGGGTGGGGCGCGACCGACGCGGTGATGGTCGCGATGCCTTCGGCCAGACGGTCGACATAGAAATCGACCGGGCTGGCGTAGCCCGCCATTTTCGCGTCGATCTTGCGCTTCACATCGGCATCCTGATTGGCGTAGTCCAGCAGCGCCTTCGGATGCACGCCGATGTGGCTGGCGATGATCATCTCAAGACGCGCCAGACCAATCCCGGCGTTGGGCAGCATCGCGAAATCGAACGCGCGCTCCGGGTTTGCCACGTTCATCATGATTTTCAGCGGTGCCGGCGGCATGTTGTCCAGATCAGTCACGATGCGCTCGAACGGCAGCTCGGTGTCGTAGATGAAGCCGGTGTCGCCTTCCGCGCAGCTGACCGTGACCGGCTGGCCGTCGCGTATCGAATCCAGCGCATTGCCGGTACCGACCACCGCGGGCACGCCCAGCTCGCGCGCGATGATCGCTGCGTGACAGGTGCGGCCGCCGCGGTTGGTGACGATGGCTGCGGCGCGCTTCATCACCGGCTCCCAGTCGGGATCGGTCATGTCGGCCACCAGTACATCGCCGGGCTGCACGCGGCTCATGTCCGCAAGCGAGCGCACCACGCGGGCAACGCCGCTGCCGATCTTGTGGCCGATGGAGCGGCCTTCGCAGACCACATCACCGCGATGCCCAAGGCTGTAGCGTTCGATCTGGGTCGCATGCGCGCGCGACTTCACGGTTTCCGGGCGCGCCTGCACCACGAATAATTTGCCGGTGATGCCGTCTTTCGCCCACTCGATATCCATCGGCCGGCCGTAGTGTGCTTCGATAGTCAGCGCCTGCCGCGACAGCTCCTGCACGTCTTCATCGCTGATCGAGAATGCGTTGCGCAGCTCGGTGGGCGTGTCTTCGTTGCGCACGCGCTCGCCGGGCTTGTCGGAATAGACCATGCGGATTTGTTTTGCGCCCATCGAGCGGCGCAGGATCGCCGGCTTGCCGGCGCGCAGGGTCGGCTTGTAAACGTAGAACTCGTCCGGGTTCACCGCGCCCTGGACGACATTTTCGCCGAGGCCATAACTGGATGTGACAAACACGACGTCGCGGAAACCGGATTCGGTGTCGAGCGTGAACAGCACGCCGGACGAACCAAGGTCCGAGCGCACCATCAACTGCACGCCGGCCGAAAGAAACACGTCCTCGTGCTTGAAACCGTGATGCACGCGATAGGCAATGGCGCGGTCGTTGTAGAGGCTGGCGAACACTTCCTTGACCTTGCGCACCACATCGTCGGCGCCGGTCACGTTGAGGAAGGTCTCCTGCTGGCCGGCGAACGAGGCGTCGGGCAGGTCTTCGGCGGTGGCCGATGAGCGCACCGCCACTGCGATGTCGATGCTGCCCACGCCGTTGCCGGAATTTTCCGCGCACAGCTGCGTATAGGCAGTGCGGATATCGGCATCCAGCTGTGGCTGCAGCGGAGCGTCGATCACCCAACTGCGGATCTCGCCGCCGGCCGCATTCAGCGCAGGCACGTCTTCGACATCCAGACTGGCGAGACGATCGAAGATCCGCTGATGCAGGGTGTTGTGCGCGATGAAGTCCTTGAATGCCTCGGCAGTGGTGGCAAAACCGCCCGGCACCGACACCCCCAGCCCGGCCAAATGGCCGATCATCTCGCCCAGCGAAGAGTTCTTGCCGCCCACGCGGGCGAGGTCGGACAGGCGCAGTGACTGCAGCCAGAGGATGTTCTCGTTCAAGCGGAGCTCCTGCGGGCGCGGTACGGCGCCGGGAAAGCGGTTATTTTAACAAGACCCGGCACGTCGCCGTCTCTATTTCCGAGCCCCATGAGCCAGACCCGACCGGTGTTCTACATCTCCGATGGCACCGGCATCACCGCCGAAACCATCGGCCACAGCCTGCTGACCCAGTTCAGCGGCACCGACTTCCGCACCGATCGCATTTCATTTGTGGACAACGCGGACAAGGCTGCGGAGGCTGCGATCCGGATCCGCGCCTCTGGCGAGGCGTATGGCACCCGGCCGATCGTCATCAATTCCTGCGTCGACGCCAGCCTCAGCGCGGTGCTGGCCCAGAGCGGGGCATTGATGCTGGACGTGTTCGCGCCGTTCATCGCGCCGCTGGAGCGTGAATTGGGCCAGCAGCGCCAGTCGCGGGTGGGGCAGGCGCATGGGATGGTCGATTTCGAAACCTACCACCGCCGCATCAACGCGATGAACTTCGCACTGACCCATGACGACGGCATGGCCACGAACTACGACGAGGCCGATGTGATTCTGGTAGCGGTCTCGCGCGCCGGCAAAACGCCGACCTGCATTTATCTGGCTCTGCATCACGGCGTCAAAGCCGCCAATTACCCGCTGACCGATGAGGATCTGGAGCACGACCGGCTGCCGCCGCGGCTGCGCCAGCATCGCACCAAACTGTTCGGGCTGACCATCGATCCGGTGCGGCTGCAGCAGATCCGCCAAGAGCGCCGGGCCAATTCGCGCTACGCCCAGCTCGACAACTGCAAGCGCGAAGTCGCGGCGGCCGAAACGATGCTGCGCGCCGAATGCATCGCAACACTCAGCACCACCCATACCTCGATCGAAGAAATCGCGAGCAAAGTGATGTCGACGTTGGGGATTCAGCGCGAGATGTACTGAGCCTCGCTTGCAAGTCAATCCCGGCACTCATGCGAGACGCACAGATTTCATATTCCTTGGGTTTTTCAGATCCGTCAATGCTGTCGCAAACCCAACGCGATGTGTACGATCCGATGCATGCCTAAAGTCGTCTCCCGCCCGATCAATGCCGCAAAAATCAACCGGTTCTCCTGGCTGATGGCGCTCTATGCCGAGAATTATCAGCGCCTGCATCGTTTGGTCGTGCCAGAAGCGCTCGCCAAAGGACGGTACCTGTCTTCGGTAGGCGACGGCCTCGATCTGCAGCTGGATATCCTTGCCCAACACGCCTACACCACCGAACTGCGTCTGAGCTACACGATACTGGACCCAGTGACCGGCGAGCCCGATCCTTCCGCGTACCTGCGTCTGTATCGCGACGCCAGGCAGGTCGAAGCGACCCATTGCTATATCGGACGTCGTTGGCAGGATGTGATCGGCATGTATCCGCCGCCGGCGGAAGTGCTGGATCACCGTCTACGTATGAATACGTTTCTCGGCAAGTGGCTGCAATATCTGGCAGAGCGCGGCCATGGTATGGGCCATCTTGAATTCCAATATGCGTTGCCCGGCGCAGGTTCGATGCAGAATGGGGAGCGCCCGGACCGGTCATCGGCGCCGTCCGTTGATGTCATGGAAGACCTTGCGGATGATGGTTCCGGCCGGCATTTTGGCGCCGGAATTGAATGACATATGCTGATGCGACGTCTGAAAAATCATAAATAACAATCGGTTATGCTGTAGCCCTGACGCCGAAGCCTCTCTTGCTGTTGTCTCTGATGCAATATCGAGGGAGCCAGACGCTCCCAGACCGTATGTCGTAGTTGTCCCCACACGCCCGGATTGCGCGTTGTCATCGCTACGATCCAGCGATAGGCTGGGGGCGAGACCAGACGCATCAACGGAGGATGTCCTTGCACGCTTTCGGCGCCACCACTCCAAGAATCGGCTTGCCGGTTTTGTTGTGCATACTCACCGCATCCGCCTGTGCCACTACGCACGACTCCCTCTCACCGGCCAAGGAAAACGCTGCCATGACCGCAGAAGCATCTACTGTCACCAACGCTCCCGCGCACACCGCACAGGATATCTCCAAGCGCGTACTGGCGCTGATTGAAGGCATTCGCGACATTCAAGATATTTCTCCCGCTAAAATCGAAAACATCACGGGCTTGAAAATCGAAGTCAATCCGGAGAACAGCAATGATTACGGCACGTCAGGAAAACTGACCGACACCTGGTATTACGGTTTGCGGTCGATGTCGCCCGATGCGAGCGACAAACCTAATCGCGTTTTGTTTCAGCTCAACGACCAGACCCATGCCGATGCCGACATGGGGCCGGTTTGCGTGCCGATCGATGACTACAGCCTGGCCCTGACTAGCGCCGGTTTTGCGTCAAAAAAAATGCGCAATCGTTTGAACACTCAGGACTACTGGGAGTTCACTCGGGGTAGCGTCGGCGCGACCGTTTATGTGCGCGGCAAAAGCGATCCCCGGGACACGCAGACCTGCGTGTCGATGGTCATCATCGAAACCTACATCTGACCCGGGAGATCATGGACATGGCAACGCCGCAAGAAACACTGGACAAGATGCTCAAGGATTTCGAGGCCGCGAACAAAACGACCACGACCAATCCCGGCAAGAACTTACGCGATCTGATCGAAAGTACGCCTCAGTTGAAGGCCGATATTCTCGAATCGATCAAGAAGGGCAACCTCGATAAATTCGAGGCGATCAGAGGTACCAACCCGCTGGGCTACTACGATGCTGACAACAAGGCATTGGCGGTATCCGCTGACCAGCTTAACGATGCCGGCAAAAAAACCCAGACCGCGAACAGCATCCGCTTTACGTTGGGTCATGAGATCCAGCACGGCGTCAACCGCCAGGATATTCTCGATCAAGACAACAAACTTCGCGGTGAGGCCAAGGCCATCGCTAAGACTCCATCACCTCACGACTACACGGACGAACTGAAGGCCTACAACCAGACCTCGCGGAAAATCGAGACTACCGCAGAAATCGCCGGTTTCAACACACTTGCTTCATACGCGACTTCGAAGAATCCCAAGGCGACGCTAAAGGATCTCTACGATGCATCGCCCGATGACATGAGGATGTATATCAATGCCGATTTGACAAAATCGCCCCCGACATACGCCGCCAAACCGGGTCTGACCATCGGCGCCGATCTCAAGATCGCGTCGACTCCAAAAAATATCGAGGCGATGGGCAAGCTGTTTTACGACGCGAACGGATACCCCGCTAATGAAGTGGGCCGGGCGGTCGGCATGATCGCGAAAGAAGAGACGGCTGCGCTTGCAGCCGCGCGAAAGACCGATCCGAAGCATGCGGCGCCGGAAATCCGGGTGGATCTAAAGACACTGGGATTGTCCGGAATGGCGCTGCCCGCAGGCTTTACCGACAGCAGCCGGCCCAGACTACAGCCAGAAGCGGGCGGTGCTTCTGCAGGCCAGCAGGATCCGCGCAATGCCGGCCACCCCGACAACGCCTATTTCCAGCTGTTGCGGGACAGGTTGCCGGCATCGGTGCCGGACAACTCGGTTGCGCATGCGATGCTGGCAGCCAAGCAAAATGGAATGGCTGATCCGTCCAAGGTCGATCCTGCGCAAGTCGCGCTTGTCGACGGCAAGGTCTGGATCGGCGGCAAGACGCCTGGATTCAACGTCGGCACAGACCCTACGCAATCGCCACCGATGGATCAGGTTGCCAAGGATCTGCAGAAATTCCAACAGACCCAGGAGTCGCAGGCAATTCAGCCGCGAAGCGTCGTTCAAGGCGAACCGCAGCCCGCATCGATGGGGCGCTAAGGCTATCGCGTCGGGTCGTCATGCGATCCGGCGCAGCAGCCAGGCAGGTGAGTATTGGATCCTGCCCGAACAACGACAACACCCGCCGAAGCGGGTGTTGTCGTTTCACAAGTTGGCGTCCCCACGGGGATTCGAACCCCGGTGTCCACCGTGAAAGGGTGGTGTCCTAGGCCTCTAGACGATGGGGACGTCGTAGAACTCTGAAACCACTTCGGATCCGGCCTAACGATCAGAAGCATTTAAAACTTGGTGGAGCCAGGCGGGATCGAACCGCCGACCTCCTGCATGCCATGCAGGCGCTCTCCCAGCTGAGCTATGGCCCCGTGTATCTGGGCAGCGAGAGATTTTAGAGGCCACCTCAAGGATCGTCAAGCCTCGGTGATCCGTTCTTTGCATTTTGGGCTCACCACAGCGCGTCACGGAGTTTGTACCAGGCCATCGCCGCCACCAGTATCGGCGTGCGGAATGCGCGTCCGCCCGGAAAATCATGGTGGGCAATACGTGCGAAGACGTCGAGACGCTCGTTCTGGCCGCGAATCGCCTCAGCGATAACTCGCCCGGCAAGCTGGGTCGCGGCGACGCCGTGGCCCGAGAAACCTTGTGCGAAGTAAACGTTCGACCCGATCCGGCCCCAGTGCGGCGCGCGGTTCAGGCTGATATCGATGGTCCCGCCCCATACGTAGTCGAAACCGACATCCGCCAACTGAGGGAAGACCTTGCGCATGCGCCGGGTCATCACCCAGTCCAAATTGGGCGGCTGCAGATTCGAATAGCTGGCGCGGCCACCGAAGAGCAGACGGTGATCGCTGCTGAGCCGGAAATAGTCCAGCGCCCAGTTGGTATCGGCCACCGCCATGTCGTTACGGATCAGCGCCTGCGCGCGCTCCGCGCCCAGCGGCGCGGTGGCAGCAATGTAGGTACCGACCGGCATGATCTTGCGGTCCAGCTCAGGCGCGACCCCTTTGACCAGTGCATTGCCGGCGAAGACAGCGACATCGCAGCGAACCGTACCGCGCGTGGTGTGGAGCAGCGGTTTCAGCCCGTGGGTCATGCGCAGCACCGGGCTGGCTTCGAAAATCCGCACCCCGGCCGCAAGCGCAGCGCGACCGAGGCCCAGCGCGTATTTCAGTGGATGCAAGTGGCCAGCGTTGGCGTCGTACAGGCCGCCCAGATAGCGCGGCGAATCGAGCTGTTCACGCAGTTGGTCTCGCCCCCACCACGACATCGAGTAGCCGTAGTCGTTCTCCAGTTCGCGCTGCCAGGTCTTCAGTTCCAGGATCTGTCGTGGCTTGATCGCGACCGTCGCATGACCGTCGCGCCAGTCGCAGTCGATGCTGTAACGCTCGCGCCGCGTGCGGATCAAGCGCATGCCTTCGTAGGACCAGTCGAACAGTTTGCGGGCATCGTCGCGGCCGATTAAAGCGGCCAGCTTGGTTTCGCCGCAGCCAAACCCGACCAATGCCTGACCGCCGTTGCGGCCCGAGGCGCCCCAACCGATGCGTTCGGCTTCGAGGACCACGACTTTGTAGCCAGCCTCGACAAGCTCCAGCGCGGCCGACAAACCGACGTAGCCGGCACCGAGGATGCAGACATCAGCCTCGATATCGCCTTCCAGCATCGGCTGCGGCGGCAGCGATGCGGTGCTGCTGGCGTACCAGCTGGGCGGATAGGGCAGTCCTGTCATGCGCAGTCTTCCGAACCAGCAGTAGGCTGGGCTGACAAGCCCAGCACCGCCGCCATTACCTGAAATCCATGCTGGGCTTGTCAGCCCAGCCTACGCGTTGCGCTTTGTCATCGATCGACATCATTGAATTTCCGTTTGATGCGCTGTGTGGTCGAACTTACACCGAGCGCAGATACCAGTCGTACTCCAGCGTGGTCACTTCGCGATAAAAGCTGTGCAGCTCTTTGAGTTTCTGCTGTCCGTAGATGTGGCGGAACGTGTCGCCGAAATGGCTGGCGATGAAATCGCTGGCCATGAAATCGCGGATCGAATCGCGCCAGTAGGGCGTGCGGATTTCGGTCTGTTCGTAGGCGTTGCCGACCACCGGCGCGCCGGGGTCGTAGCCGTGCTCGATCCCGTCGAGCATGCCGGCAAGCACCGCGGCGGTGGCTAGGTACACGTTGGCATCGGCGCCAGCGATGCGGTGCTCGATCCTGGTGTTGTTCTCGTCGCTGTGTGGCACCCGCATCGCCACGGTGCGGTTATTGAAGCCCCAGGCCTCGTTGAGCGGCACGAACGCATTCAGCACGAAGCGGCGGTAGCTGTTGGCGTTCGGCGCGAACAGCAGCAGGCAATCCTGTGCGCTGCGCTGCAGGCCGCCGATGGCGTGGCGCAGCGCAGCGCAGGGTGCATCGATCTTGCAGGCGAAAATATTGTCTCCGTTGGCGTCCAGCACGCTGGCGTGGATATGCAGTCCGCTGCCGGCCTGATCGACGAGAGGCTTGGCCATGAAGCTCGCCTGCAGGCCCTGCTTTTGGGCGATCGCCTTGACCGCGCGCTTGAGATAGATCGCGTCGTCGCAGGCGAGCAGCGCGTCGTCGCGATGTTTGAGGTTGATCTCGAACTGGCCGGGCGCGTATTCGGCGACGGCGGTATCGGCCGGGATGCCCTGGATGTTGCAGGCGTCGGCGACGGCGTCGATGAAGTCGTGGAAGTCGTTGAGGTCTTCGATGTAATAGACCTGCGTGCTGGTGTTGCGCGCGCCGGTGTGGGCATTGACAGGCGGCTGCGGACGGCCGTGCGCATCGGGCAGGCGGTCGAACAGATAAAATTCCAGTTCCACCGCCACCACCGGCTTGAGCCCGCGCGCGGCGTAGCGGGCAAGAACGCGCTTCAACACCTCGCGCGGGTTGGCCTCGAACGCACCGCCGTTGGCGTCCTCCATCGACAGCAGTAGCTGCGCCATCGGACGTGGTGACCAGGGTACCGGCCGCAGCGTGCCCGGCACCGGACGACAGATACGGTCTTCGTCGCCGATGTCATAGCCCAGCCCGGTCTCTTCGACCGTGTTGCCGGTGATGTCGGTGGCGATCAGCGACATCGGCAGGCAGACGCCGTCGGTGTAAATCTTTTCAAGCGCGCTTCGGGTGATGCGTTTGCCGCGGAGCAGGCCGTTCATATCGGGCAAAATCAAGTCGATCAGCTCGCAGTCCGGGGTCGCCTGCAATGCAAGAAGATCTTCGGAGGTAAGGCTTGCGGACGTCATGGCGGCGGTCTTCATAGGCTCTGCGACAGTGTGACAGTTGGCGATACGGGCGGGAAGGCGTCAAAAATACTCAACGGGCATATTGCCAGTAATGCCGCCAATACGGCGATAAATCGCTGCTGCGGTGCACCATCCATGGGTCGAATGGCGATATGAGCGGCAGAGTGTTGCAGAAATCAAACATGCCGGTTAACGTGCGGACGACCTCCCGAGTCCCCGCAACGAGCGATCCGCATGTCTTCAACATCGGCACGGCTACCGCTAGTGGGCCTGCCCACCGACCGCAAACACATCGGCCCGCATCCGTTTTTCGCGGCCGGCGAAAAGTACGTTCGCGCGGTGGTCGACGGTGCGGGATGTGTGCCGTTGCTGATTCCCGGATTGCAGCCGTTGCTTCCGCTGCGCGAGCTGCTGGAAGGATTCGACGGCATTCTGCTGACCGGGTCGGTCAGCAATATCGAACCGCATCACTATAGCGATGAGCCCAGCTATCCCGGCAACCTGCATGATCCTGCCCGCGACGCGACCAATCTGGCGCTGATCCCGCTGGCGATCGAGCTTGGGCTGCCGATACTTGCGATCTGTCGTGGTTTTCAGGAGGTCAACGTCGCTTTGGGCGGCCGCCTGCATCAGAAGGTGCACGAGGTCGACGGCTTTTTGGACCACCGCGAACACCCCGATGATCCGCTCGACGTGCAATACGCACCGATGCACCCGGTCGCGCTGATGCCGGGCGGGCTGCTTGTCGACATCGCCGAAGCGGAAACGGTGCAGGTCAATTCGCTGCATGGCCAGGGGATCGCGCAGCTGGGCGATGGTTTGACGGTGGAAGCGACTGCACCCGACGGGCTGATCGAAGCCTATCGCCGCGAGGGCGCCGGATTTTTGCTGGCAGTGCAGTGGCATCCCGAATGGCGCATGTCAGAAAACGCTTTCTATCGCGGTATTTTCCGCGCCTTCGGCGATGCCTGCCGCCAACGCGCGCAACAACGGATACGATGACCCTATGAGTTCGAAAAAACCTCCCCGCAAGCCCCCACCTAAACGTACCGCTGCATCCCAGCGTGCGTCTGCGCCCAAACGCGCGGCTGCGCAGAAAGCCGCTGAGCAACAGCCCGGCGAACATGCGCTGTTGCGCTGGCTCAAGGACCGCCACATCACCGAGGTCGAATGTCTGGTCCCGGACATCACCGGCAACGCGCGCGGCAAGATCATTCCCGCCGACAAGTTTTCGCACGACTACGGCACGCGGCTGCCGGAAGGCATTTTCGCCACCACCGTGACCGGCGATTATCCCGATGACTATTACGAGCTGATTTCGCCCTCCGACGCCGACATGCTGCTGCGTCCGGACCCGGACACCGTGCGGCTGGTGCCGTGGGCGACCGACCCCACGGCGCAGATCATCCACGACTGTTACACCAAAACCGGCGAACGCCATGAGCTTGCGCCGCGCAATGTGCTCAAGCGCGTGCTCGATGCATATGAGACGTTAGGGCTGCGCCCGGTGGTCGCGCCCGAGGTCGAATTTTTTCTGGTGCAGAAAAATACCGACCCGGATTTTCCGCTACAGCCGCCTGCGGGCCGCTCCGGCCGGCCGGAAACCGCGCGTCAGTCGTATTCGATCGATGCGGTCAACGAATTCGACCCGATCCTCGACCTGATGTACGACTACAGCGATGCGATGGGTCTGGATGTGGACACCCTGATCCATGAATCCGGCGCGGCACAGCTTGAGGTCAATTTCACCCATGCGGACGCCATGTCGCGGGCCGATCAGGTGTTCTTGTTCAAGCGGATGATGCGCGAAGCCGCGATGCGCCACGGCGTGTACGCGACGTTCCTCGCCAAACCGATGGAAAACGAGCCCGGCAGCGCAATGCATATCCACCAGAGCCTCATCGATGTGAAAACAGGGAAAAACGTGTTTGCCGGGAAAGGCGAGGGCCAGCACAGCAAACTTTTCGAGCACTACTTGGGCGGGCTGCAGAAGTATGTACCCATGGCGATGGCGTTCTTCGCGCCCAATGTGAATTCCTATCGCCGGCTGGCGCTGGGCCAGGTCGCACCGATCAACGTGCAGTGGGGCTACGACAACCGCACCTGCGGCCTTCGCGTGCCGATGGATACGCCCGAAAACACCCGTGTGGAAAGCCGTTTCGCCGGCTCCGACGCCAATCCCTATCTGGCGATGGCCGGAACACTGGCCTGTGGCCTGTTCGGTATCCGCGAAAAGCTGCAGCCAACCGTGCCGCTGACCATCAGCGCGCAGGATGTCGGCTTCGAGCTGCCGCGCTCGCTCGGCGAGGCGCTGGACGAGTTGGAAGCCTGCACCATGCTGCACGATCTGATGGGCGCGCGCTTCGTGCGTGCGTATATTTCGGTGAAGCGCAAGGAATACGAAACTTTTTTCCGGGTGATCAGTTCGTGGGAGCGGGAGTTTCTGTTGTTGAACGTTTGATGCGTTATGTTTTGCAGGAGCGGCTTTAGCCGCAAAAAAAATTCGATCGATGATCTGTATTGCGGCTGAAGCCGCTCCTACAGCCGCCTCTACAAAAATTTTCGGAGCCATCGTGGATAAAACCGATCTTGCCCATCTGCAGCAGCTCGACGCCGCGCATCACCTGCATCCGTTCAACGACAACGCCGCGCTTGCGAAGAAGGGCACGCGGATTCTGGTGAAAGGCGAAGGCGCCTACGTGTGGGACGCCGACGGCAACAAACTGCTCGACGCCTTCGCCGGGCTGTGGTGCGTGAACGTCGGTTATGGCCGCAAGGAGTTGGGCGAAGCCGCGTCGAAACAGATGACGCAGCTGGCCTACTACAACAGCTTTTTCCAGTGCACGACCGAGCCTGCGATCCTGCTGTCGGCCAAGCTGGCGGAGCTCACGCCGGCCGACCTGAACCATGCTTTCTTCACCAACTCCGGCTCCGAGGCCAACGACACCATCCTGCGTCTGGTGCGCCACTTCTGGGCGGTGCAGGATCAGCCGCAGAAGAATATTTTCATCGGCCGCCACAACGGCTATCACGGCACCACCATGGCCGGCGCCAGCCTCGGCGGCATGGCCGGCATGCACAGGCAGGGCGGCCTGCCGATTCCCGATATCCATCATATCGATCCACCGTTCTGGTTCGCCGATGGCGGCGATCACACGCCGGAAGAATACGGTGTGCTTGCGGCACGCCGCCTCGAAGACAAGATCCTGGAACTCGGCCCGGATCGGGTCGCTGCCTTCATCGGCGAGCCGATCATGGGCGCGATCGGCGTGTACATCCCGCCGATGAGCTACTGGCCCGAGATCGAGCGCATTTGCCGTAAGTACGACGTGCTGCTGGTCGCCGACGAGGTCATCTGCGGCTTCGGTCGCACCGGCGAATGGTTTGGTGCGGACTATTTCGGCTTCACTCCGGACGTGATGACGCTCGCCAAAGGCATCACTTCGGGCTACATCCCACTGGGCGCGGCGATGTTCAACGACCGTGTGGCCGGCGTGCTGAAAGCGCAGGGCGGCGAACTCGCCCACGGCTGCACCTATTCCGGGCATCCGGTCTGTTCCGCGGTAGCGCTTGAAAACATCCGCATCCTGCAGGAGGAAGGCGTGGTCGATCGCGCCCGCACCGAGATCGCGCCGTATCTCGCCCAGCGCTGGGCCGAACTGGGCGAACATCGTCTGGTCGGCGAGGCGCGCATCGCCGGTATGGTCGGTGCGCTGGAACTGGTCCCGGACAAGCGCAAGCGGATGTTCTTCGAAGATCGGGGCAGGGTGGGCATGCTCTGCCGCGATATGGCGCTGAAGAACGGGCTGATCCTGCGCGCCACTTATGACTCGATGCTGCTGTCGCCGCCGCTGATCATCAGCCGCGAGCAGGTCGACGAGCTGTTCGAGAAGGCCTGGAAGTCCTTGAACGATACCGCCGCCGCGCTGGAGCACGCATGACCACTGGCGGATGTCGCCGCGTCGCGCGACACTCCGTCGAACGCACCACCACCGCCAAGCCACCGTTGCCCCATCGGGCGAGAGGAAAGCCATGAAACTGCGCATGCTGGGTCTGTCCGTTGCCATCTCCTCCCTCGTCGCCTGCAGCGGCGCCGACAAACCCGCCACCGAAGGCGGTACATCCGGAGGCGGCGAGAAAATCGTCAACGTCATCAACTGGTCCGACTACATCGCCGAGGACACCAATCCGAACTTCGAGAAGGCCAGCGGCATCAAGGTGGTCTACGACGTGTTCGACAGCAACGAACAGCTGGAAACCAAGCTGTTGGCCGGATCCAGCGGCTACGACGTGGTGGTGCCGTCCTCTGATTTCCTTGGCCGCCAGATCGTTGCCGGCGTGTTCCATCCGCTGGACAAGCGCAAGATTCCGAACTACGCCAATCTCGACCCGGTCATCATGAAACGTCTGGAGAATCTCGATCCGGGCAACCAGTACGGCATTCCGTACATGATCGGCACCACTGGCATCGGCTACAACGTCGACAAGGTCAAGGCCGCCTTCGGCAGCACCGACATCACCAACAGTCTCGATCTGATCTTCAAACCGGAGAACATCTCGAAGATGAAAGATTGCGGCGTCACCTTGCTGGATGCGCCGATCGATATCATCAAGATCGCGCTGTACTACCAAGGTGAAGATCCCAACAGCGAAGATCCGAAAGTCATCGAAAAGGCGGTGCCGCTGCTGAAGGCGATCCGCCCGTATATCACCACATTCCACTCTTCGTCCTATATCGACGCGCTCGCCAGCGGAGACACCTGTCTGGTGCTGGCCTGGTCGGGCGACATCATCCAGGCGCGCAATCGCGCGGCGGACGCGGGCAACGGCGTCAAGATCGCGTATTCGCTGCCCAAAGAGGGTGCGCCGCAGTGGTTCGACATGCTGGCGATTCCCAAGGACGCCAAGCATATCGATGAGGCCTATGCCTATATCAATCATCTGCTTGATCCAAAAGTAATGGCGGCCAACTCCAATTTCATCAGCTATCCCAATGCGATCCCGGCGACCAAGGCGATGATTCAGCCGGAAATCCTCAACGACCCCACCCTGTATCCGCCGCCGGAAGTGGCCGCGAAACTGTGGACCTTCAAAGTGCTGCCGCCGAAAGCCGCCGAGCAGTACACGCGTATCTGGACCGATCTGAAAACCGGCCGCTGATGCATGCTGCACGGGGCCGGCACCACCGGTCCCGTAGACGCGCTATAACCAATACGACGGGATCATCGATGGCTAGCGATCAGAACAGCAAAGACAGAGACAACGACCACTACCTGCGGATCGTCGACGTGCGCAAGGAGTTCGACGGGTTCGTTGCCGTCGACGACACCAATCTGGACATCCGCAAGGGCGAGATCTTTGCGCTGCTCGGAGGTTCTGGCTGCGGCAAGTCGACGCTGCTGCGCTGTTTGGGTGGGTTCGAGCGGCCGACCTCCGGCAAGATTTACCTCGACGGCCAGCTGATGAACGATCTGCCGCCCTACGAGCGGCCGATCAACATGATGTTCCAGTCTTATGCGCTGTTTCCGCACATGACCGTGGCCCAGAACATCGCGTTCGGACCGAAACAGGACGGTATGAGCCGGCAGCAGATCGACGATCGGGTCAACGAAGTACTGAAACTGGTGCAGATGGAGAAATACGCCAAACGCAAGCCGCACCAGCTTTCCGGCGGCCAACAGCAGCGCGTCGCCTTGGCGCGTTCGCTGGCGAAAGGCCCGAAACTGTTGCTGCTGGACGAACCGATGGGCGCGCTCGACAAGAAGCTGCGCTCGCAGATGCAGCTGGAGCTGGTCAACATCATCGAAAAATCGGGCGTCACCTGCGTGATGGTGACGCACGATCAGGAAGAAGCCATGACCATGGCCACCCGCATCGCGCTGATGGACAGCGGCCGGATCCGCCAGGTCGCCACCCCGGACGAAATCTATGAATCGCCGACCAGCCGTTTCGCCGCCGAGTTCATCGGCTCGGTCAATATGATCGAAGGCAAGATCGACGAAGACATGAAGGACTACATCACCATCCGCTCGACGCAACTGCCCGACGCGATCTACGTCGGGCACGGTGTCTCCGGCTATGAAGGTCAGAACGTCGCGTTCGGTGTGCGTCCGGAAAAAGTCCAGATCAGCAAGGAAGAACCGGCGCAGCCGCACAACAAGGCGCGCGGCAAGATCGAAGACATCGCCTATTTCGGCAGCCACTCGGTCTTCCACGTGCGCCTGCCTACCGGCTTCAAGATGATGGCGAACTTCGCCAACCAGGAGCGCTGGGCCAGCGAAGGCATGACTTGGGGCGATGAGGTCTGGCTGTCCTGGGGCGACAACGAAGGTGTGGTGCTGACCTCATGAACGCACGCGTCGGCAAGATACTCACCAAGCTGATGCCCGGCCAACGCTGGGGCGTGATCGCGGTTCCCTATCTGTGGATGCTGCTGTTTTTCGCGATTCCGTTCCTGATCGTGCTGCGTATTTCGTTCTCGCAGCGCGACCAGACCAGCTCGCCGCCGTACACGCCGATCCTGGAGTACATCGACAGCGCGGTCACGATGAAGCTCAATCTGAGCCATTACGCGACGCTGGTGACCGACTCGCTCTACATACAGGCCTATGCCAGTTCGCTGTGGATCGCGGCGGTATCGACACTGCTGGCGCTGTTGATCGGCTATCCGATGGCCTACGTGATCGCGCGGCTTCCGCCTGCGTCGCGCAATATCGCGATGATGCTGGTGGTGCTGCCGTCGTGGACATCCTTCCTGATCCGCGTCTATGCGTGGGTCGGTATTCTCAAGAACAACGGTTTGTTGAACGGTCTGCTGCTGAAGCTGGGCCTCATCGATGAGCCGCTGAAAATCCTGTACACGCCGCTCGCAACGTATATCGGTATCGTCTACTGCTATCTCCCGTTCATGATCCTGCCGCTGTACACGAATCTTGTAAAACACGATCACCGCCTGCTTGAAGCCGCCTACGATCTGGGCGCGAAGCCGTGGAAAGCCTTCCTCAAGATCACCTTGCCGCTGTCGCGCGCCGGTATCATCGCCGGCTGCATGCTGGTGATGATTCCAGCGGTGGGCGAATACGTGATTCCCGAAATGCTGGGCGGCCCCGATACGCTGATGATCGGCCGCCAGCTGGTCAACGATTTCAGCGCCGCGACCGATTGGCCGCGCGCCTCGGCGGTGGCGATTTCCATGTTGCTGTTGCTGCTGGTGCCGATCCTGCTTTTCAACCGCGTGCAGCAGCGCGAGATGGAAGGTAGGCTGACATGAAGGCGCCGCGCTCCGGCTGGTTGACGTGGCCCGTGCTGATTCTCGGCTTCGCGTTTCTGTACGTGCCGATCCTGATCCTGATGGCCTATTCCTTCAACGAGAGCAAGCTGGCCTCTGTGTGGTCCGGATTTTCGTTCAAATGGTACGGCGCACTGTTTCGCGACCGCGAGATGATCCATGCAGCTTTGCTGAGCCTGAAGGTTGCGTTTTTCACCGCCAGCACGTCGGTTGTGCTGGGCACGATGGCTTCGCTGGTGATGACGCGGATGCGCCATTTTCACACGCGCACGCTGTTCGGCGCCCTGATTACCGCGCCGCTGGTGATGCCCGAGGTGATTCTGGGCCTGTCGCTGCTGCTGCTGTTTGTGTCGCTGGGCAATGCTTTGAATGGGCTTGGGATCGGTCATTTCCAGCCCAAGGGCGTGCTGACGATCTGGATCGCGCACGTGACGTTCACGCTTGCATTCGTGACGGTGGTGATTTCCTCGCGCATGTCGGAACTCGACAAGTCCCTGGAAGAGGCCGCGATGGATCTGGGTGCCAATCGGATCAAAGTGTTTTTCCAGATCACCCTGCCGATCATCGCGCCCGCGCTGGTCGCTGGTTGGCTGCTGGCATTCACGCTGTCGCTGGACGACGTGGTGATTTCCAGTTTCGTCACCGGGCCGGGATCCACCACACTGCCGATCAAAGTTTTTTCCTCGGTGCGTCTGGGGCTGAATCCCAAGATCAATGCACTGGCGACGATCATGGTGTCCGTGGTCTCCGTCGTTGCGGTGATCGGCTGGTGGTGGATGCGTCGCGAAGAACAGCGTATCCAGCGCGACATGCAGCTTGCCGTGCAGGACAACGGATGACATTGCAGAGGCAGGCAGAATGAGTATTGAATTGATCCATCCCTGGACCGGCGCGGTCGACTACGTCTACGACTATATCGGTGAGGCCGAAGTCGAACAGAGACTGCATGCGGCAGCACAGGCCGCACCGGGATGGGCTGCGCGCAGCCTCGACGAACGCGGTGCGTTGATCCGCGTAGTCGCCGCGCAGCTGCGAGCGCAGCGCGAGACCATCGCGGCAACGATGATCGCCGACATGGGCAAGCTGCGGCGCGAAGCGCTGGTCGAAATCGAGAAATCGGCATCGGCCTGCGAGTATTACGCCGACCACGCCATCGATTATCTGCGCAACCGCATGATCTTCACCGAAGCGCACCGCAGCTATGTCACTTACGAACCGTTGGGCTGCGTATTCGCGGTGATGCCCTGGAATTTTCCGCTCTGGCAGGTGTTCCGCTTCCTCGCGCCGGGATTGATGGCCGGCAATGTTGCGGTGCTCAAACATGCGACCAACGTGCCGCGCTGCGCCGATGCCATCGCAGGCGTGCTGCGCGATGCCGGCATTCCCCACGGTGTGTTCGGCGTGTTGCATATCGACAACACGATGGCCGCGCGGGTCATCGCCGACCCACGGGTGAAAGCAGTGACGCTCACCGGCAGCGAACGCGCCGGCAGTGCGGTCGCCTCAGCGGCCGGCAAACATCTAAAAAAATGCGTGATGGAGCTGGGCGGCAGCGACCCGTTCGTAGTGCTGGACGACGCCGATCTGGACGTAACCATTCCCGCCGCGATCGCTTCGCGCTTCGGCAACGCTGGGCAGACCTGCATCGCCGCCAAGCGCTTCATCGTCACCCCGGGGATTGCAGACGCCTTCATTACGCGCTTCGTGGAAGCCGCAGGCGAACTGGCCGTAGGCGATCCGAGTCTCGATAACACCACGCTTGCGCCGATGGCCCGCGCCGATCTGCGCGATGAAGTGCATGACCAGGTGCAGCGCAGCGTGGCCGCGGGCGCGAAGGTTTTGCTCGGCGGCAAGCCGGGGCAGGGCGGCTCGCACTATCCGGCGACGATCCTGGACAACGTCGTGCCGGGCATGTCCGCCTACGGCGAAGAACTGTTCGGTCCCGCGGCAAGCATCCTGCGCGCCGGCCACGACGACGATGCCGTACGCATCGCCAACGACACCCAGTTCGGTCTGGGCGCCAGCGTGTGGACCACGGACAAAATCCGAGGCGAATCGATCGCGCGCCGCCTGCAGGCCGGCGCAACGTTCGTGAATGCCATCGTCCGCAGCGACGTGCGCCTGCCGTTCGGCGGCACCAAAACATCAGGCTTCGGTAGAGAGCTGGCAGAGCACGGCATTCATGAGTTCATGAATATCAAGACGGTGTATGTGGCTTAAGCAGGAGTTGCTCGAGTTTCGTACCCGGCGCATTTCTTCTGACGGACGCCGCTGTTGCCTGCGCTGTCTACAGACCCGACAGGGCATTACCCACTGTGACCGGTATGGTCGCCCACAATCTGTGTTCTGAAACTTTTGTGGCAGGACTCGACGCGCAACAGACCATTGGATGAAAGTATCGCACCGCGCCCCGGTATTCGTATGTTCGTACAGGCCTCGCGATACGAAATGGATCCCCCCAAAAGCCAAACGCACGCCTCATTTCGTGCCGTCTAACAGGCTGCTGAAATACTGTTTCCGGACCCTAAATCGTCGATTTTTCGCTTTGGACAAGCGAACGTCGAGCCAACTATCAAAGAGTTACGTGCTGTTTTAACTCTCTTGATTTGATTTTCCGAGGGTGTCAACCAGTATTTCAGCAGCCTGCTAGAAGACTTTGGTTTAAATAAAAAACAAATTCGTGCAATTGATGATAAAGAATACTCTCCTACAAAAAAATATCTGGATAACTATAGGAATTTTTTTTCACAAAACCTCCAAGACTGTATTCAAAAATCAGATTTTTTTGCAAACTCTGGCTCACCTTCAGATATATCTCAAAATATTCGCCACCTTAATGCGAAAATATTGCGATATGTTGGATTGATGCTAGCAGGCTGCTGAAATACTGGTTGACACCCTCGGAAAATCAAATCAAGGGGGTTAAAACAGCACGTAACTCTTTGATAGTTGGCTCGACGTTTGCTTGTCCAAGGCGAAAAATCGACGATTTTAGGGTCCGGAAACAGTATTTCAGCAGCCTGCTA
>JAYVSK010000265.1:0-14576 GCA_043775395.1 Lysobacter sp.
CGCGTGGATGTGCACGATGGCGAGCGTCGTTGGCGGTTCGCGAGGGTGCCGGCCTATCAGCCGACCAGCGAACAGTCCGGCGCTGCGGGCAATCGCGTCATCGCACCGATGCCCGGACGGATCGTACTGATCAAAACGCAGGCGGGCGACCGCGTCGAACAGGGCCAGGACGTGCTGGTGATGGAAGCGATGAAAATGGAGCTGGCATTGAAGGCGCCGTGCGCGGGCACCGTCGCCGAAGTGCGCGTGGCGGTCGGCGATTTTGTCGAGGCCGATGCCGCGCTGGTGGTCATTGCGATTGAAACCGACTCAGGAACGGCCGCGTGAGCGACCGCGTGCGGATCGTGGAAGTCGGCGCCCGCGACGGCCTGCAGAACGAGAAGACGGTGATACCGGCGGCGGACAAGATCGCATTGATCGACCGCCTCTCCGCCACCGGGCTGCGCAGCATCGAGGCGACCAGCTTCGTCAGCCAGAAGTGGGTGCCGCAGCTGGCCGACGCCGCCGAGGTCTACACCGGCATCGCGAAAAAAACCGGTGTGCGCTACCCGGTGCTGGTGCCGAACGAACAGGGCTACGAACGCGCCCGCGCTGTGGGCGTGGGGGAGATCGCGGTGTTCACCGCCGCGTCCGAAGCTTTCAACCGCAAGAACATCAACGCCAGCATCGAAGAATCGCTGCAGCGCTTCGCGCCGGTGATCGCGCGTGCACAGGCCGACGGCGTTGCGGTGCGCGGCTACGTCTCCACCGTGCTCGGCTGCCCATATCAGGGCGACGTGCCGACCACCGACGTCGTGCGCGTAGCCAAGGCCCTGCATGCGATGGGCTGCTATGAAATATCGCTGGGCGACACCATCGGCGTCGGCACGCCGACCAAGGCCGCGGCGATGCTGCGGGCGGTCGCGGCGGAGGTACCGATGACGGCGCTGGCGGTGCATTTCCACGATACCTACGGCCAAGCGCTGGCGAATATCCTGACCTGCCTGGACGCCGGCGTGCGCGTCGTCGACGCCGCCGTCTCCGGCACCGGCGGCTGCCCATACGCGAAAGGCGCCAGCGGCAATGTCGCGACCGAAGACGTGGCGTATATGCTGCAGGGCATGGGCATCCATACCGGCATCGATCTTGAGGCACTCAGCGCTACCGGACGCTGGCTGACGCAGCTGCTCGGCCGGCCGTCCGGCAGCAAATTCACCCAGGCACGGACCGGGCACGATGACTGAAACAAGGCCAGACCCCGCACTGCCGCCGTCCGCCGAGATGACGCAGACGCTGGCCGCATTGGACCAGGCCCGCCAAAATGCCGCTCTGGACGCCGATACCCGCGCACTGCTCGATCGCGCTCACGCCGCGCTTGGTACCGCCATCGACGAAACCGAATCCGAGCGCCTGCGCTACACCGCACTGTTCGACGCCATGCCCGACCCGGTCAGCATTCTGGATTGGGACGGCACCGTGCTGGATCTCAACAAGGCCGGCATGGCGGCGTACCGCAGGCCGCGCGACGAGATCGTCGGCCAACCCATCGAAGTGCTGAATCCGGATCTGCCGAAAGACCATCTGGTGCCGGTGTGGGAAGCGCTGAGCCACGGCGACACCTACGCCGTCGAAGTCGCGAACATGCGCGGCGATGGCAGCCGCTTTCCGGTGGAAGTGCACTCCGCCGGTTTCGACTACAGGGGCAAGAAACGCATCGTCGCGGTCGCGCGCGACCTCAGCTCGCGCTGGCAGGCGGAAACGCGCTACCGGTTGCTGCTGGAATCGATCGATGTCGGCGTGATCCTGTTCGATCGCGACATGCACGTGATCACCGCCAACCCGGCCGCGCACCGCGCGATCGGCGCCGAGCCCGGCCAAAGCGTACATACCCTGCTGCAGCCGGAGAACTGGCAGATCGTTGATGCGCGCGGCAGGCCGCTGACATTTCCGGAGTGGCCGACCACGCAGGCGCTGGAGCGCGCGCAGGTGGTCAGCAACACCATCGTTGGCCTGTACTACATGCCGAGTCAGCGCATGTCCTGGATCTCGGTGACCACCGTCCCGGTGTTCGAGGCCGACGGCACCACGCCGCAGTATGTGTTCGCGATGTTCAGCGATGTCACCACGCTCAAGCGCGACAATGTGCTGTTCGACCGCGCCCAGGGCTTGGCCCATATCGGCGGCTGGGAGTGGGACCGCGGCCGTCAGCGGCTGTACCTCACCCGTGAAGCGCAGCGCATCCTCGGCCGCATTCCCGCACCGGACACCATGGACGACATGCTGGCCGGCGTTTACGGCCCCGACCAGCACCGTATCCGCACGGCGGTGGACCGGCTGATCGAAACCGGCGGCAGCTTCGATCTGGAACTGCAGTATCTGCGCACCGATCGCCATACCTGCTGGGTGCGCGTGATCGGCGAGGCCGACACCGGCGACCCGGGCACCTCGCGCATCGTCGGCACGCTGCAGGACATGACCGAGCGCAAACACGCCGAAGAAACCCTGCGCGTGCAGGCGCGCACCGACCCGCTGACCGGTCTGCTCAACCGCGACGCCATTCTGGTCGAACTGGAAGTACGCATGCAGGATCCGGCGCACGCCGCGGTCGCGGTGCTGTACGTCGATCTGGACCGCTTCAAGGTCATCAACGATGTGCTGGGGCACGCCGCCGGCGACGAGCTGCTGGCATCGGCCGCGCAGCGCATCGCCAATGCGGTCGGCACCGAAGGTCTGGTGGCGCGCTTCGGCGGCGATGAATTCCTGGTGGTCTGCAATCTTGCCGACGACGACCAGCGCCCGGAACGGATCGCCGGCGCGATCCTGCAGTCGATGGCCGACAGCTTCCGCTTCGACAATGAGGAGTTCTCGATCACCGCAAGCATCGGCATCGCCCGCGCGCCCGGCGACGGCGAACGCCCGCAGACGCTGATCCAGAATGCCGATGCCGCGATGTACGACAGCAAGCGACGCTCGCGCAACGCCTGGCAGGCGTTCACGCCCGCGCTGGCGCAGACCCAGGCCGACCGGCTGTGGATGGAAACCCACCTGCGCCGCGCCGCCGACAACGGCGAGTTCCACCTGGTGTATCAGCCGCAGGTGGATTTGCTGAGCGGCCGGATCGTCGCCGCTGAAGCGCTGATCCGCTGGCAGAACCATCTGCTGGGCGAACTGCGCCCGGACCGCTTCATCAGTCACGCCGAAACCACCGGCGACATCGTCCGCATCGGCAGCTGGGTGCTGCGCGAAGCCTGCCGCCAGGTTGCAGCATGGCGCGATGCGGGGCTGGGCATCGTCCGCGTGGCGGTCAATGTCTCGTACCGCCAGTTCGTCGGCGAAGATCTGGCCGAAGCGGTGCACCGCATCCTCGACGAGTTCCATCTGCCTGGCGCCGCGCTGGAACTCGAATTCACCGAGCGCGTGCTGATCGAAGACGCGCCCGACACGCTGCGCACGTTCGCCGATCTGCGCGAGATGGGCGTAATACTCACCATCGACGATTTCGGCGAAGGCTACAGCGCGCTGAATTATCTGCGCCGCCTGCCGATCCACGGCTTGAAACTCAGCCAGCTGTTCGTCGAAGGCGTACCCGGCAACCATTCGGATGTCGCGGTCTGTCAGGCAGTGGTCGGTATCGCCCGCAGCCTTGGGCTGGGTCTGGTCGCCGAGGGCGTGGAGTCGGAAGCGCAGCGCCAGTTCCTGCTGCGCCTGGGCGTGCCGATCGCACAGGGCTTCCTGTTCGCACCCGGCCTGAAGCCCGAAGAATTCGCGCGCCGTCTCGAACAGGGCGGTCTGCATGCATCGCCTGCCCTCTGATCACATTCATTGCATTCATCCCATGTCGCTTGCACCGCAGCCCGTTTTCCACATCCGCCTGATCGAAGCACGCGACGATGCCGCGATCGCCGCGATCATCCGCAGCGTAATGCCTGAATTCGGCGCCATCGGCTGCGGCTTCGCCATCGGCGATCCCGAAGTGGATTGGATGCACCGCGCGTATGGACAGCCGCTTTCGGCGTATTTCGTGATCGAGCGCAACGATGCTTCAGGCAACCCCGTAGTCGAAGGGGGCGGCGGTGTCGCGCCACTGAGCGGCGGCGACGCCAACATCTGCGAATTGCGCAAAATGTATTTTCTTGCGGAACTGCGCGGGCTGGGCGCAGGCGCAGCGCTGATGACGCGCTGCCTGGACGCCGCGCGCGCCTTCGGTTTCGACCATTGCTACCTTGAAACCCTCACCGGCATGGACGCAGCGATGCGCCTGTACGAACGCAGCGGGTTCCGGCGCATCGACGCACCGATGGGCGCCACCGGCCACGGCGGCTGCAATACGTTCTATTTTCGCGATCTTGCGAACGACTGAGCCTTCAGTAAAAACCCAAACAGGAAACGAACGGATGCGAACACAAGGCGCCCTGATCAAGTGGAACGCCGACCGCGGCTTCGGTTTCATCAAGACCCGCGATAGCGGCATCGAAATCTATGTCCACATCACCTCGTTTACGCGCAGCACGCGCCTGCCCAAGATCGGCGACGCGCTCAGCTTCGATATCGTGACCATCGCCGACGGCCGCAAGCAGGCCAAGGCGGTCACCTACGACATGCCGCTGGAACCCGCGGAGTTGTCGCTTGCGCCGATCGAACGGCCCGCCATCAATCGTGCAACACCTACGATACATCACCGCACATCGGCGCCGCGCCAGGATCGCCACCGTGGACGCGAATCGCGCGATAGATCTCCAAGCGGGCTGTACACGGCGTTTTTCGGCATGCTTCTGGTCGCAGGCATGGTGTTCGGCTATCGGAAATTTCTCGAATACCGCGCCGTCGCGGTCGACACGCTGTACGGCCGCAGTGGGGAAACGATGATTGCGCCGAAGACGCCCACCGCCGCTGCGCCTGCATTTCGCTGCGACGGACGCACGCGATGCGGGCAGATGCGCTCGTGCGCGGATGCCACCACAGTCCTGCAGCACTGCCCCGGAACGGAAATGGACGGCGATGGCGATGGCATTCCTTGCGAACAGCAGTGGTGCTATTGATACATCGTGTTGTCGAACAATAAAAAACCCCGCCGAAGCGGGGTTTTCTGCGTGATGCGATACAACCGGATTCAGAAGCTGTAGCGGCCGGAAATGCCAAACAGATTCACATCGCTGCTGTAGTCGCCGAACAGCACATGGCGGTTTGAATCGCGGATGCCGATCTTCGGCGTATCCGGCTGGATGCGCGTATAGGCGGCATTGATCTCGACGTGCTCGCTCATGTTCCAGGTCAGACCGAACGAATACCAGCGGCGGTCTTCGTCGGGCAGACGCGGGGTACGCGTGGCGAACGTGGTCGGGGTCTCGTCGTAGGCGTAACCGCCGCGCAGGGTGAACGCTTCGGACAGCTTGTACTCAGCGCCGATCGACCAGAAGCGGGTATCGCCCCAGCTGAAGTCTTCGACCGAATCCGGATCAGGATTACCGAAGTCGATGCGGATCTCTTTCAACGAATGCCAGTCGGTCTGGGCGTAATCGCCCATCAGCGTCAGCTGGTCGTTGAACTGGTACGACAGGCTGACCGAGGTGACGCTCGGGGTGGTCAGCTTGGCGAGCGCTTTGCCGTCGTTGAACAACGCGCTGCTGCCCGTACCATTCAAAACGGTTCGCGCATTTCCCGGCACAGTCCAATCGGCCTTGCCGCTCAGCTCGTGGTCGATTTCGGAACGATGCGACACCCCGATAGCCAGCTTGTCGGTCGGACGAAAATTCATGCCGACGATGAAGCCGATATTGGTGTCATCGCCGGTGATGACGGCTTTGCCGTCGGCCGACTGCGGCGCAAAACCCGGGACGGATCTGAAAGCGAACGCAGAGCCGAAATCGACGGCCTTGGACAGCTCGGCTTCGGCGCGCTCGTAGACAAGACCCACACCGACCGAGAAACGGTCCGGTACGATTTCATAGGCGGCCGAGAGCGTCAGGTCGACGGTCTTGAGATCCGAGGTGAGCGCCTGATAGCGACCGACCCAACCCGCGTCGTATTCGGTTTTCAGACCGAACGGCGCACTGACCATGGCGCCAACGGTGAGGCCGTTGCCGAACTTGTGGATGATGGACATCGCGGGGATCGGCGTGGCGCCGCCGGCTTCGCCACCGTCGCCCCCGGTGAGCGGACGGGCCAGCGGGGTGCCGGCTGCGGCATAACCGCCGCCGTCGAAATTGGCGTTGAGATCAACTACGGTGACGTCGGCCTGGATGGTGGTGCCTTCGAACGAGGTCATGGTGGCCGGGTTGTTGACGACGACCGATGCATCGCCGGTGGCGACGCCGGAGCCGGCGAACGCGCGGCCCATGGCCTTGACGCTGTTCTCTTTCAGCTGGAAACCCGAAGCATGGGCTTGGCCGCTGATGGCGAGTGCGCCAGCGATGCCGAGCGCGAGTGCCGACAGCTGGATGAAACGATTCTGGGTTTGCATTGTGCTTGCGTCTCCGTGGACAGGATGATGATTCGCGCCGCGCGAACGAGCCTGTTTCCCTGCCCGTGCCGCTCCTGTCGGAAGCCCCCTCCCGACGTACGACGCCGCGCGCACTATACCTTGCCCGTTAACTCAAAGCTAACAACCCCTATTTGCAGGAACCCGTGCTTTCATGGGCATTCTTCATACGCTTTGCGCAATCGTACGACGCCATGTTCGTTCAGCTTCCCACCCGCCAAAAATCCGGCCTGCGCTGGGCCACGCCGCTGGTCTTCGCCACGCTGTGGCTAGCCTATCTGTGGGCAAGCACACGGCCGGAGGCAACCCAACGCGCACTGCTGCAGGACTGGGGCGCGCTGACCGGTGGTTCAGCTGCGACAGACACTTGGTGGGCACTGTGGGCCGATCAGCGCTGGCTGCGCCTGTTCACCGCGATGTTTCTCCATGCGGACTGGGCGCATTTGCTGGGCAACCTGGTATTTCTGCTGATCTTCGGTCTGCCGGCGGAGCGCACCATGGGGCCATGGCGCTTCTTGGCACTGTTTCTTCTGGGCGGGACGATCGCCAATCTGGCCGCTGTCTTCATGATCGGCACGCCCGAACGGCTGATCATCGGCGCCAGCGGAGCGGTATCGGCGGTCATCGGCGCCTACTTGGCACTGTTCCCCCGCGCCAAGCTCGGCGTGGTGGTGCCGCTGGGCCTGTTCCTCGAATTCATCCGCGCGCCCGCTTCGCTGCTGATCGGCGTCTGGGCGGTGCTGCAGGTGGTATTCGCCTATATCGGCCCGGCCTTCGGCGCAGTGGCCTGGAGCGCGCATATCGCCGGCTTTCTGTTCGGCGTGGTCTTTGCCCTGTTTGCGCGTGCCGCGATCGCCCGCCGACTGCGCCACAGCCGCGGCTACTGAAACGGCGCGATGCCAGCGCTTACAATTCCCCCATGGCCAAGACGCTCTACAAAATCACGTTCATCAATCACGGCAAGCTCTACGCGCTATATGCGCGGCGCGTGAGCAGCGGCCATCTGTGGGGCTTCACCGAAGTGGCAGATCTCGTCTTCGATCTGCACGAAGGCCTCGTCGTCGATCCCACCGAGGAACGGCTGCGCGAGGAATTCGGCGACACCCGCGTCCTGCATCTGCCGATGCAAAGTATCGTGCGTATCGAGGAAGTCGAAAAGAAAGGGCAGTCCGCGATTCGCGACGCTGCCAGCGGCGAAAACGTGGTGTCTCCGTTCCCGATGCCCGCCAAACCGCGCTGACGACTGCTGGCTGACCGCCCGTCGGAATGGCGGTTTCCCTCTAGGACATCTGACCACCGGACAGCATCCGCAGGCACAGCGCTTCGGCCTGCGCACTGCACTTCATCGCGGCGACCGCATTCACAGAGCTCATCAAGGCCATTCGCGCGATCGTCAGAGACTCACGCGCTTGCGGTTGTCAGAAGACACGCGATCGATGAGCTTGTTGTAGGGGTCGAATCCGGCTTCATAAGGTTCCGCATCCACCACCACGGTCAGCTTCGGCTGGCCGCGGGTGATGCGATGGCGCTTGAGATACAGCACCTTTTCATCGGCTTCCTCTCCCGATGGGCCGCGCGCAAACACGCCGACTTCGATCCAGTCGTCGAGTTTTCCCGGTGCCTCTTTACCCTTGCCATCGGCGTAAAGCTTGGCGGCATGCAGATCGAGGACAACCTCGTACTTGCCATCCGCGCGTTTTTTCGCGGTCGCCGCTTCAACCCGGTTGTCGTAGAAGCTGATCTTCTCGAACAGGTCGGCAATCAGCGCACGGTGATCCGGGCCGGCCTCGGCGCGGATGTAATCCAGCAGCTCGGCCGATGTGGCATACGGCGGCTGTTGATACGCCTTGTCCAGCAGGAATGTCTTCAGCGCGCGGTTCAGCACGTCTTCGCCGATCTCATCGCGCAGCCGGTAGAACACCAGCGACGCCTTGCGGTAATGGACATAGGGCTGATTCTCGACTCGATACAGCGGCAGCTCCTCGACGATCTCGCCGCCGCGTCCGGACAGATAGCTGTCAAGTTCGTATTTCAAGAACTGCCGCATTTTGCGGCGCCCATATTCCTTTTCCATCACCATCAGCGCCGAATACTGCGACAGCGATTCAGAAAGCACGGTCGCGCCCTGCACGTTGGCACCCATAACCTGATGCGCCCACCACTGGTGCGCGATTTCGTGCGCGGTGATGTAGAAGACGTAATCGACTGCATCCTTGTCGTGCAGATCGGCGATGAAGCCGACCGATTCGGAATAGGGAATGGTGTTGGCGAAGCTCTGCGCAAAGCTGGCGTAGCCAGGAAACTCGATGATCCGCACCTGGCGATGCTGATACGGCGTGAAATTAGCCTCGTAGTAAGCCAGCGACTTCTGCACCGCCTCGATCATCCGATCAACGTTGTATCCGTGCTTGGCGTCGTAGTAGATCTCGATCGGAATATCTTTGTACCTGCCTGTTTTTACCTGCCAGCGGGCGGAGAGATAAGAATAGAAGTTCAGCATCGGCCGATCCATCGCATAGCTGAAGCAGCGGCGTCCGTCACGGATGAATTCCTTCTGCAGGTAACCGGGCGACAGCGCAATCTGATCCGGGGCGGTGCAGATGGTGGTCTTGAAATCAATCCAGTCCGCATCATCGGTGAGATAGGTGTTGGCACGTGCGCCCTGATCTTCCAGCTTTGGCATGCGCTGCGGCTCGCCGAGCTTGCGCTTGCGACGTTCGTTGCGGTCTTGGATTTCGGCGCTGTCGTTGTATCCGAACGTCGGAAAACTCGTATTGTTGAAGAACGTTCCGTTGTCGACGATCTGGCTCTGCGCGGTGCCGTTGGTGATGCCCTGGGGCGATATTTCGACCTTGAACGCGACGATGCGCTCGGCGCCCGGCAGCAAAGGCTGTTTCAGCCTGTAGATCCGGTACCCCAGCGCCTTGTCGTGTTTGATCAATGACGCGCCGCCCATGTCGAGGCTGACCAGCGACCTGTCGTTTGCCATGCCAACATGCAGTTCGGTGATCGGCTTGGCATACGGGTTGCGGACGCGATACGTGCCGCTTGCGCGCATCGTTTGGGTTTCGGGACGCAGATCGACCTCGACCTCGGTCGCCAGGATCTTCGGTTGCTGCAGATTCTTGTACTGCTTGTACTCGCGCTCGTACTTGGCCTGCAGGTCGAGGATGTCGTCGGGGGACAGATACTCGTTGCGGATATTGGTATTCCAGAACAAGTAGCCGCCAGCCGCGACGAAAGCCAAGGCCGACAGCGCAGTGGCAACACCCAAAGGGCCGCTCAGACGCTGACGCGCGAGACGCAGACGTTCGCGCATGCCGCCGCCGACGCCGCGCACCCATAGCGCTGCGGACAGCAGCAGCAACATCAGCAGGAACAATCCCCAGTACGCCTGAAACCACAGCTGCCCTTTCACGAAATGGCCGTAGCCGTTCATATCGGAATACGGCGCATTGGGCGCGCTGGCGTAATTGTAAAGATTGTGGGTGTAGTCCAGCGTGCCCAGTACGATCTGGCCGATCAGTACGAGTATCAACAAGGCGTAGCCGATGTATTTGTTGTTGGTGAATACCTGAAAGCACAGGGCGAGGCCGCCCATCAGCACGAAGACCAGACTATTGAGCGCCAGCGTCTTGACATAGACCGCCAATTCGAGCTGGGCATGCCCTTTGCCCAGCTGGATCAGCATCGCGACGATGCCGCCCAGCAGCTGAAAGCAGACGATAACCGCAATCAACGCGCAGAACTTGGCCGTCAACGGCACCCAATTCGGCACCGGCATGGCGTCGGTCACCTCATGGATCTTGACGCCGCGCTCCTTGGCGACCAGTTCGCCTGCGTAGAACAGCACGATGATGATCAACACGAAGCTGTAGGCGCCCTGCAGCGCCTGCAGCATCTGCGATGTGACCGGATGGATCGCAGTGTCGTACAGGGTCTGCGCGAAAATCGCGCTGGGGATGAAGTTCGCGATCGCGAACAGCAGCATGACGATGAACGGAACGCCGCGCAGAACGCCGAGCGTATCGAACCGCAGCTGGCGCAGAAACTGGGCAACACCCGTGGATGGTCCGAAGGACGGCGAAACTTTCGGCGGCTGTCTGACGGCAGAAGCTGGCGCAGCGACCGTCTCCGCAGACGCTGCCACAATGTTCTTTCGACGCCAGCCGCGCGCCGTGCCGCTGCGCTCGGTCTTGAACAGTGCGAAACACGCCGCGAACAGCGCCAGCGCGATCCCGGTCCAAAGCGCGCGATTGGCCAGCAGGTAGCCCGTGATCGCCGGCAGTTCGGTGTTGCGTTGTTCGGCCGCCCAGTAACGGATCGTTCGACTGAAGGCGCGCAAGCCCAAAGGTTCGGCCAACGTGGCGATCCAGACATTGTCCAGATCCCGCAGCAGCACTGCGCTGACGCCGTAGAGAACGAAGAAACCGAGTACGCCGATATACACCCAGAGGATGCTACGGGTGACGATCGCCAGCAGCGACAGCAGCGCGGCGGTGAACAGCAGATTGGGCAGCACGATGACCGCGAACGTCCACGCATACGGATATAGCGAAACCGGCCCGAGACGCTTCACGTCGATCCACGGCATGAACTGGGCGATAAAGATGCCCAACGCGATCAGCGCATAGATCAGCAGGCAACCGATCATCGCGGCGATGATCCGGCCGGCGACGTAATCGCGGCGTTTGATCGGGCTGGCGAAAATCAATTCGGCGGTGCCCTGTTCGAAATCGCGCAACAGCGCGCCGTTGATCGACATCGCGATGAACAGCATGCCGAGCAGAGTGAAAAGCACCATGAACTGCGCCACGATCATCGGCGCATTGCGGTAAACGTTGCCGACCGAGCCGCCAAGGACAATCACGTCGGTCGACGCGGCACCGAATGCGAGCGCGGCGAACAGCGCACCCATCAGCCACAGCAGCGGCGAGCGAAGCTGCTGACGCAGCTCGAAACGCAGGAACTCGAACATGGCGTGATCCTCAGGCGGCTTTGGCGTGCTGGCGGAGGCGCTGGAAGTACACGTCCTCAAGATCCGGCGCGACTTGTTCGAAGCCCTCCTCGGGGCGTTCTGCGCTGAAGACGTGGATCACCGGATTGCCGGCGACCAGACGCGTCGACAGCAGCGTGAAAGTCTGTTCATAGCGCTTGAGATCGACTTTTTGGACCTGCTTGCGCCAGACCTGGCTTTCGAGCGCTGAGATGGCATCCATCGGCCGGCCGGTCAGCAGCACCTTGCCTTTGTTCATGATCGCCATGGTTGGGCACAGGTCGGTCACGTCTTCGACGATATGCGTCGACAGGATCACCGCGACGTTCTCGCCGATCTCGGCGAGCAGATTGAGAAAACGGTTGCGCTCCTCCGGATCGAGTCCCGCCGTAGGCTCGTCGACGATGACCAGCCGCGGATTGCCCAGCAGCGCTTGGGCAATGCCAAAGCGTTGGCGCATGCCGCCGGAGAAACCACCAAGCTTGCGCTTGCGCACATCCCAGAGATTCACCTGCTGCAGCAGGCCGTCGACCACTTCACGCCGCTGTTTGCGATCGGTCAAACCTTTCAGCACCGCGAAGTGTTCGAGCAGGTCCAGCGCGCTGACTTTCGGATACACGCCGAAATCCTGCGGCAGATACCCCAGCTGTCGCCGCACTGCGTCTTTGTCCCGCAGCACATCGATGCTGCCGCCGCTGCCATTGTCGAGCGTCGCGCTACCGCTGTCGGCTTCCTGCAGCGTGGCGAGCGTGCGCATCAGCGAGGATTTGCCGGCGCCGTTGGGACCCAGCAGACCAAACATGCCGCGCGGAATATCCAGCGTTACGTGATCGAGTGCATGCACGCCATTGGCGTAGGTTTTGCTGAGATCGCGAATGGCGAGCATGGTGGAATCCCCGGATGCATGACCCGCGAAGGCGAGCCGAACGCAGCCATCCTAGGGACAAGGCCGGCGTTGCGGACGGGCCAAGAGTCATTCATGACCTTTGGCCCAGAGCGCCACAGCGGAGGTTTCAGTCCGTGCGCACGCGTTTCTTCAACGGCGGTCGACGGTGGCCGGCAAACTGGCGACCTGCTTTTTCAGCACCACCAGCGCGGCGGCGATCGGCGCATCGCCTTCAAGCACATCGCCGATGCCGACGCCCGGGGTTTCCTGTTCCCCGCGCAGATGTCCGGGCAACGCCGCTTCGGAAATGATGCCGCCGGACGCCGCCGCTTTAATGCCGCCATCGGGTTTGAGCACGACATCCGGATCGATGCCTCGCGCCTGGATCGATTTGCCGCTGGGCGTGTAATAGCGCGCGGTGGTGAGTTTGACCGCATCGCCGTTGTCCAGTGGCAGCACGGTCTGCACCGAACCCTTGCCGAACGTGCGGCTGCCGACAATCTGCGCGCGCCGGTTGTCGCGCAGCGCTGCGGCCAACACCTCCGATGCGCTGGCCGAACCCGCATCCACCAACACCACGACCGGGGCGGCGCGCATGCGGTCGCCGGGCGTCGCGTTGAACGTTGCATCTGCAACCGGATTGCGGCCGCGCGTGCTGACGATGCCGCCTGTTTCCAACAGGTCGTCGGCGATTTGCACCGCCGATGTCAACAGGCCGCCGGGGTTGCTGCGCAGATCCAGCACCAGCCCGCGAAGCGTTTTGCCCGCGCCGGCCTGCGCCTGCAGCGCGTCGAGCTGATGTTCGAAATCGTTGGCGGTATCGGCCTGGAACGCGCTGACCCGCACATAGGCATATCCAGGTTCCAGCATCCGTCCACGCACGCTGCTGATGCGGATGGTTTCGCGCTGTACGGTAATATCGAGCGGCTTTTTGGCGGTTTCGCGCTGCACGGTCAGCACCGTCTTGCTGCCCGGCTCGCCGCGCAGCGGATTGCTGTCGATCTGATCGGGCGTGAGCGGTTTGCCGTCGATCGCGGTGATGACGTCTCCGGGCTTGACGCCCGCACGCGCGGCCGGCGTGTCGTCGATCGGCGCAATTACCAGGATGGTGCCGTCTGGCTGCTGCTGCACTTCCACGCCGATGCCATCGTAGGCGCCGCTGGTGTCCTGATCGAAAGCCTCGGCATCGCTGCGGACGAGATACGCGCTGTGCGGATCGAGATCCAGCAGCAGCCCGCGGATCGCGGCCTGCATCAGCTTGCGATCGTCGACCGGTTCGACGTAGCCGTATTTGACCGCATTGAAGACACTTACATAACGGCGGATTTCTTCCAGCGGCACTTTGCTGGCGTCTTCTTTACGCGCGGCAGCAGCAGGTTTCGCCTCTCCCGCCGCCGTGGGCGGGGCTGGTGGAGCAGGCACTTGCGCAGGCGGGGCTTGCTGGGCCCAGCTCACGCCACATGCGCATAGACAGCACAGCGCCAAGAAGCGGCCGGAATATCTGCCAAACGGGCGCGAACAGGGCTGGATATGGCGCATGGAACCTCCGGTCGATCGAACGATGTTTCGATTGGACCACAAACCGGCGTCCGCGTTCGACAGGCATCCCTTTCGGCCACCCAACGGTCTCTGAAAAGCCTCGGGGGCGCGAACGCCCCCGGCTCAAGACATGACGATTACGGTGATGCTGCGGCTGCTCTGATCGGAGCGTGCGGATCGAGACATCGCAATCAAATCGCAATCAATATGCCCGGATCGTCACATCAAGATCAGAGCGTCAGGCCGTTTTCGACATCCAGCACTTTACGGCGCGCCAGGGCGAGATTGGAGCGCGTACGGTCCAGCACTACGTAGAAGAACAGACCCGGTTTGCTCGCGACCGGGCGAATGATGTGGTATTGCTTGCCAAGCGTGATCAACATGTCTTCGACCTCGTCGTTCAGGCCAAGCGCTTTCATTGTCTTCATTTTGGCGCGAACGACCTCGGTGTTGCCCGCTGCAGCCACTTCCAGGTCGACGCCGGTGCCGATTGAACCCAGCATCATGCCGCTGTTGTAGTCGACCAGCGCTATCGCGACTGCGCCGTCTATCGTCATCAGCTCGTTGAGCGAATCTTTCAAATTAGCCATCGTTTGTATCCTCACAGGTGGGTTGATTGCATCTTGGAATCGACGCGGGGGCGGACGATGCGTTCCGAACCGCATTAATCGTGTTGACCGCCAGCCGGCGGTGTTGGA
>JAYVSK010000266.1:0-3534 GCA_043775395.1 Lysobacter sp.
CGCAGCGCCGAAACCTCATCGTCGCGCGCGAACGACAGCGATGCGATGGACGCGCTGCTGGCGCGGATCGATGCACTGGAGGCACGGGTGGCAATGCTCGAAGCGAACACCGTAAAAACAGCAGACTGAGAGCCCGTGCAAAATCTCGAGTCTGAAAAAATCTGTCATCCCGAACGAAGGCGAAGCGCGAGGAGGGATTCGCGCGTGGTTGGTGATGCCACCACTGCAGACCCCTCCAACCGCTGCGCGGACGTTCAGGATGACAGATGGTCTGTGCATTTGCAGTTGATGGACATTTTGAACAGGCTCTGAGAAACCAACTTCTTCCCGGCACCGCGAACGGTGCCGGAACTGCAGGTCACGCTTTCCCGAACACCAGCTTCCCGCCTTCGGCATCGATGCGCACCCGATCGCCGTTGCCGTAATCGCCGCCAAGAATGTTATGCGCCAGCGGATTTTCGAGCTGCTGCTGGATCGCACGTTTCAGCGGACGCGCGCCGTACACCGGGTCGAAGCCGATATTGCCGAGCAGATCGAGCGCCTTCTCCGACAGCTCGATGCGGATACCGCGCTCGGCAAGGCGTTTTTCGAGCCCGCGCAGCTGGATCTTCGCAATCTCGCGGATCTGCGCTTTGTCCAACGCATGGAAGACCACGATGTCGTCGAGGCGATTGATGAACTCCGGGCGGAAGTGCGCCTGCACCACGCCCATCACCGCCGCCTTCATCTTGGTGTAGCTTTCGGCGCTGTCGTCATCGGACATCTCTTGAATCATCTGCGAGCCCAGATTCGAGGTCATCACGATGACGGTGTTGCGGAAGTCCACGGTGCGGCCCTGGCCGTCGGTGAGACGGCCGTCGTCCAGCACCTGCAGCAGGATGTTGAATACGTCCGGATGCGCTTTTTCCACTTCATCCAGCAGGATCACGCTGTACGGCCTGCGGCGCACCGCTTCGGTGAGATAACCGCCCTCTTCATAACCGACATACCCCGGAGGCGCGCCGACCAGACGGCTCACTGCGTGTTTCTCCATGAATTCGCTCATATCGATGCGCACCATCGCATCGGTAGAGTCGAATAAAAAATCGGCCAGCGCTTTGCACAGCTCGGTCTTGCCGACGCCGGTGGGGCCAAGAAATAGAAACGAACCGCTAGGGCGATCCGGATCGCTGAGGCCTGCGCGCGTACGGCGCACGGCATCGGACACGACCTTGATCGCTTCGGCCTGACCGACCACGCGCGCGCCCAGCATCGACTCCATCTTCAGAAGCTTATCGCGCTCGCCTTCCAGCATCTTGCTGACCGGAATGCCGGTCCAGCGCGAGACCACTTCGGCGATCTCTTCCTCGGTCACTTTGTCCTGCAGCAGCGTGAACCCCTGCACTTCGGCTTCCTGCGCAGCCTTGAGCTGTTTTTCGAGCTCCGGCATGCGGCCATATTGAATCTCGCTCATCTTCGCGAAATCCTGCTTGCGCTGCGCGGATTCGAGTTCGAGCTTGGCGGCTTCGACCTGCTCCTTGAGTTTGGTGGTGCCCTGCACCACCGCTTTCTCGGCTTTCCAGACTTCCTCCAGATCATTAAACGCGCGCTCCAGCACGCTGATCTCCGTTTCAAGGTCGGCCAGACGCTGTTTGGAGGCCTCGTCCTTTTCCTTCTTCAGGGCTTCGCGCTGAATTTTCAGCTGGATCAAACGACGCTCTTTTCGATCAAGCGCTTCGGGTTTGCTGTCGATCTCCATGCGGATCCGCGATGCGGCTTCGTCCATCAGATCGATAGCCTTGTCGGGCAACTGCCGGTCGGCGATGTAGCGGTGCGACAGCGTGGCGGCGGCGACGATAGCCGGGTCGGTGATCTCGACGCCGTGATGCACCGCATAGCGTTCTTTCAGCCCGCGCAGGATCGCGATGGTGTCTTCAACGGTAGGCTCGCCGACATACACTTTCTGGAAGCGACGCTCCAGCGCCGCATCCTTCTCGACGTACTTGCGATACTCGTCCAGCGTGGTCGCGCCGATGCAGTGCAGCTCGCCGCGCGCCAGCGCCGGTTTAAGCATATTGCCGGCGTCCATCGAACCTTCGGCCTTACCCGCGCCGACCATCGTATGCAGTTCATCGATGAACAGAATGATCTGGCCTTCATTCTTTGACAGATCGCTCAGCACCGCTTTCAGGCGCTCTTCGAACTCGCCGCGGAATTTCGCGCCGGCGATCAATGCGCCCATGTCCAGCGACAGCACGCGCTTGCCCTTCAGGCCTTCGGGCACTTCGCCGTTGATAATGCGCTGGGCGAGGCCTTCGACGATCGCGGTCTTGCCCACGCCGGGCTCGCCGATCAGCACCGGATTGTTCTTGGTGCGACGCTGCAGCACCTGGATGGTGCGGCGGATTTCTTCATCGCGGCCGATCACCGGATCAAGTTTTCCGGATTCTGCGCGCGCGGTCAGATCGATAGTGTATTTCTCCAGCGCCTGGCGCTGTTCCTCGGCGTTCTCGCTCTGCACTTTCTCGCCGCCGCGCATCGCATCGATCGCGGATTCGAGCTTTTGCCTGTTCGCGCCTGCGGCCTTCAGCGCGCGGCCGACGTCGCCGCTGTCGTCCAGCGCCGCCGCTACAAACAGCTCGCTGGCGATGAACGCATCGCCGCGCTGCTGCGCAAGCTTGTCGGTAACGTTGAGCAGTCGCGCGAGATCGTTGCCGACGTTGACGCTGCCGGCCTGGCCGGACACTTTCGGCAGCTTTTCCAGCCGTTCGCCAAGCCGTTCGCGCAACAATGGCACGTTCACTCCGGACTGCGCCAGCAAAGGCCGGGTGCCGCCGCCCTGCTGATCGAGCAGTGCAACCAGCAGGTGTACGGGTTCGATGACGTTGTGGTCGCGGCCGACAGCCAACGACTGCGCGTCGGCAATGGCCTGCTGGAAACGCGAGGTGAATTTGTCCATGCGCATAACCTGGACTCCGCAAGAAGGGCGGCCAAGCCGCGATGCTCACGGGATGAGGGCTGGGGGCACGGATTCCAAGGCCGTCGGTCGGGCCGTGGGGCTTGATATCGAATGGTTCAGAGCGCCGCAAGCGCGGCCTTGGCTTCGGCGAATTTGGAATCGATTTTCAGCGCAGTCTGCAGCTCCGCGCGGGCTTCGTCCTTGCGGCCGGCCTTGGCGAGAATCTGCCCGAGCCGGTAGCGCGCATGCTTGGGCTCGGGGTCGCCGGCTTCACGGCCGAGTTTGAGATAGGTGCGCAGCGCGGCTTCGCCTTCGGCCAGATACTGTCCGGATTCGGCGGCAAGGCGACCCAGCTGGTACCAGGGCTTGGCTTGTTTCGGCGCGTCGACAGTCCACTGTTTCGTCAGCGCGTACGCATCCTTCCAGCGATTGGCTTTTTGATAACCGATAATCAGCGCGATTTTCAGCTGGGTATCGTTGGGCTTCAGAGCGTAAGCAGCCTCATACGCTTTGATTGCCTCGGCCGGCTTCTTCTCATGCATGGCGATCCGCGCCTGCGCCATCAGTGCTTTGGCGCGGTCGTACCTGGCGATGGC
>JAYVSK010000267.1:0-9037 GCA_043775395.1 Lysobacter sp.
GCGTATGGCGCAAGCTTGATGAACATGCCGATCAGATGCATGCAGATCTCGAACAGACCGTGCAGCGCGTGCTTGAAGGCCCGGGTGCCGGACGTGGGCTTCATCACCAGACCGATGCCCATCATCAGCGCGAAAAACACGATGCCCAGTTTCTTGCTGTCGTCGCCCATCGCGCCGACGATGTTGTGCGGCACGATGTTGACCAGCAGATCCATCAATTTGAGTTCGCTGCCTTTGGTGACGATCTCGCCGGCTTTGGCGAGATTGCTGCTCATCGCCTTTTCCACCAGCGCCGGATCCATATGCAGCCCCGGCTGCAGCAGGTTGACCATGATCAGGCCGATAGTGACCGCTGCGCCGGTGACAGTGGCGGTGTACAGCAGCGTTTTCCAACCAAGCCGTCCCAAACTGGCGATATCGCCGAGTTCTGCCACACCCAGCACCAGCGCCGAAAACATCAGTGGCACCACCATCATGAACAACAGATTGAGGAAGATCTGTCCGAAAGGCTTGGTGACATAGGTGATGCTGCCGTCCACCCACGCATCCAGGCCGGACACGTGGGGCAGTGCATAGTTCGCGGCCAAGCCAATGAACGCGCCCAACAGAAACCCGATCATGACCTTGATATGCAGCGGCAGGCCGGTGGGCTTGGGGTCGGACGAGGCAGCGATACCGTGGGCCATGGGAGACTCCGCTCAAACAAAGGCCAGAGGTTACACCATGCGTTGCACGGCTCAGCGCTCCGGATAGAGCGGCGGCAGCAGGACGGGAGCAACGCGCGCAGTGGACGTGCGCCAGCGTGGCCCGGACGCGAACGCTGCACGAACAACAGCCAGCGTGGATGCAGTGTCGGCATCGCCCCAACGCGCGCGCTGCAGCTCATCCACCGCTGCGCGTTGGGCGGGATCGATCAGACGGGCGCGCACAGCGTCGAGATCCTTCGCTGCGGGTGAGGCGGCGCTGCACAGCGCATGCATGATCGCGCGCAGATCGCCTCGCGTAAGCGCCAACGTCAGGGCTTCAGGATCGTTGGCCTGCGGGCGCAGGCGGGGACCGCCCAACGCAGCGGCGGGTGCATTCGCGGCACGCCTCGACCAGAACCGCCATCCTAAGCCCGCAGCCGCCAACCACAACAACGCCAGCGCGAGTCCCGCCCATCGCCATGGGCCATCCGGAATCCACTTGCGCCATCCAACCGCAACGTCTTCGTTCGCGCCGGCCCCCGCTGTGATCGCTTGAGGTATAGCAGTACCGGCTGCCCCGGGCAGCACGCGCAGGCTCAGATCGGGCAGCGATGCCGTACGCGCAACACCCGCTTGGGCGTCCCACCAGCCGATACGCGGGGCGACGATGCGCAGCGTGCCTTCGCGCGTGGGCAATATCGAAAAACGCCGGACGATTGTGGCCTGCGGGCGGCCTTGATGGAAACGATCGTTCATTTGCGCCTGGTCGGCGAAGACCTCCGAACCGTTGTCGGTCTGCAGCATCAACGCCTGCATCTGCGCCGCAGTCGCGCCTTCCGCCACCACTTCCAAAGTCACGGTTCCGCTCTTGCCGACGCGCATGGACTGCGGCGTTTCGACATAGCGCATGCGCAGGCTGCGCAACGGCAGCCACGGCTGGGGCGCAGCGGTGGGAATGGGCTTCACCTGTAATGAAACAGGTTTGCTTGCGGCGCTGATCTCCTCACGCGTGTCGTCCAGGACGCTGTCGAACAACCCCAACACATGACCTTTGAACCGCGCCGCAGGCACCGTGATCGCACCGCTGCGTTCGGGGATCAGCAGATAACGGCGCTCGATGACCGTGTAATCGCGATTACCGATGCGAGCGGACAGATTCTGGTCGTCGCCGGTTTTTTGCAGGCTGGCGCCTCTAGGCTGATCCTGATCGAGTCGCCCGTCGATCTGGCTGCCCAGTGGATAGTAAAGTCGCAGGGTATACCCCACGCTCTGCTGCACATAGGGTGTTTCGCTTTCGATCCGGCTATCGACGAACACCGGCTCCCCTACGGCGACGGCCGGCGAGGGCTCGGCGGCCAGAGGCTCGTTCGGCGGCAATACGGTCAAGCGCAACGAGGGCGTGGCATGCCTGCCAGCCCACAACGAGGGAATTTCGATCAGGCCCTCCCGCAACGGCGCCAGCGTCAGCTGGATCGTGACCTGCGCGGTCAATGCGCCGTTGACCCATGCCACCTGCTGCTGGGTTTTCTGATCGACAGTGCGAAAATTGCGGCCCAGTTCGGCCATATCCGGCATGGCGCTGACATGACTGACGTCGATCTCAAGAGTAAGTCTGACGGTTTCGTCCAGCGCGATGCGATCCCGATCAAGCCATACGCGAGTCTGCGCCTCGACAGGCATCGCGAACGCCAGCGCGCACAGCACCCAGCACATAGCGAACGCACGGAGCAGCGATGCGGACGAACGCAGCATCAGCGATCGGTCCCGCGGCGCCGGCGCTGCGCTTCAAGCTTGAACTTGGCCCGCAGCAAACCTCCCGGGTCGTCAGGAACGCGGCGCAGCCACGCTTCATTCACGATCCGGCGCTCGCGATCTTTTGCGCTTTGGTCCGCTTTGGCCGCGCTTCCTGCTGACGGCTTGGGCGGTACCTTGGATGCATCTTCAGGCGGTTTCGACTGCGCAAGCCGCATACGCTCCCGCTGCGCGGCATCGGCCTCGCGCTGCGCCTGTTCCTGCGCTTTTTGATCGGCTGGATACGGCTGCGGATTTTTCGGCGGTGGCTTCTGCTGTTGCGGATTCTCCTGCGGGGGCTTTGGTTGACCCTGCGGATTTTGGGGTGGCCGACCTGGTTGCGATCGCGGTTTGTCCTGGGGTTTGTCCTGGGGTTTGTCCTGAGGTTTGTCCTGAGGTTTGTCCTGGGGTTTTGGCTGCTGTTTCTGCTGAGGATCCTGCGGCGGTTTGCGTCTGCGCGCAGCTTCAACGCGCTGCCGATTCTCGACCGCATCGCGCATCGACGGCTGCAGCGTCAACGCACGGTCGTATTCGGCGATGGCTTCGTCGTAGCGCCCCTGTTTGGCGAGTGCATTGCCGCGGTTGTAGGCCGCATCGGCGCCGGGCAGATCGTGCAACGCTTTTTCGGCGGCGACATAGTCGCCGTTGCGATAGGCCTCGACGCCGCGCTGCATCTGCGCGTGCAACTGCTGATCCTCGCGCTGCCACAGACCACCGTCGGCAGCGAACGAGGGCTGCCACGGCAGGTACAGCGCCAGCAGCGCGACCATCAGTACCCCGCGACGGAACACCAGCAGCGCGAGCAGCAGCAGTGCCGGAAGCAGCCAGAAACCTTCGTCGAGCGGCGCGGTGCCGTGTTTGCCCTGCGCGGACGCGGCATCGATACGCTCGGCCTGCAGCACCCCCAGCGCTTGCAGGTCTTCATCGCCGGGCACGACGGTGGCGTAGTTGCCGCCGCCTGCGCTGGCGACCTTGCGCAACGCATCGGGATCCAGTCGCGCGCTGCCCACATCGCCTCTCTCCTGCCGGTACGCGCCGCCCGCCACCGAGCCGAGCCCCAGCACCGAAACACGATATCCGTCCTTGCGGGCATCCACCGCTGCAGAAGCGGCGGCACCGCCGGCATGATCGGTCATCAGCAGGATATCGCCGCGTCCAAAGCCGGCGCGCGCAAGCAAACGCGTTGACTCTTCGATTGCGCGGTCGGCGCGGCTGCCGTCGCGCGGCATCACATCGGGCGTCAACGCGTCGAGAAACAGGGCGACGTTGTCGGCGTCGTCGGTCAGCGGCGAAACGGTGTAGGCGTCATCGGCAAATGCGACCAGCGCGATCTGTCCGCCGCCCCGCGTGCGCAGGATGTGCGCGATCTTGGCGCGCGCCTGCAGCAGGCGCGTCGGCTGCACATCGGCGGTTAGGGTGGCGTAGGACAGGTCGACCGCGATCACCAGCGGGTTGCGGTCCTGCCACAGCGGCTGCGGGAACTCGCGCCAGCTAGGCCCCGCCAACGCCAAGAATGTCAATGCACAGGCCAGTATTGGTGCAGCGGTGCGCCAACGGTTTCGCCAGCCGCTGCGGGCTGCCTGGCGACCCTGCAGCAAATGCGACAGCAGATGCGCATCCACCACATCGCGCCATACATCGCGGCGCAAATGCAGACGGCGCAGCCACCACACCAGCGGTGGAATCGCCAACAGCCCCAGCAGCCACAGCGGGCGCAGAAACCTGAAAGCGGTCGGCGCGACGCTGAACGCATCTGCGACCGCAAGATCGACGCTCATCGCAGCGACCCCCGCCGTTGCCAGACCACCAGCAGTGCGCACAGCAGCGAAAACCCCAGCGGCCACGGATAGCATTCGATCCGCGGACGCAGACGTTGCCCCGGACGCTTCACCGGTTCCAACCGATCGATCTCGCCATAGATCCCTGCCAGCTGATCGACATCGCGGGCCACAAAGGCGCGGCCGCCGGTGCGCTCGGCGATGCGTTTGAGCCCGGCCTCGTCGGTGATCTGGTCGCTGCTGGCGCGTTTGATCGGGATGCCGAACACCGACAATCCTGCGCCATAGCCGCCAAAAGCGATGGTGTGGATGCGCACGCCGGCGTCGCGCGCCAACTCGGCGGCTTTTTCAGGATCGAGCGCGCCCGCTGTATTCAAGCCATCGGTGAGCAGGATCAACACGCGCTGTTCGGCCGGCTGCGACTGCAGGCGCTTGGCCGCAAGACCGATGGCGTCGCCGATCGCGGTCTCGTTGCCGGCCAGACCGGTTACGGTGCCGTCGAGCTGTTCGCGAACCGTGGCCAGATCGCGCGTGAGAGGCGTCAGCGCGTAAGCGCGCCCGCCGAAAACGATCAGGCCCACGCGGTCGCCGCTGCGCCGTTCCAGAAAATCGGCGATCACCGCTTTGGCAGCGGTCAAACGGGTGACCACGCGGCCACCGAGTTCGATATCGTGCTCATCCATGCTGCCGGACAGATCCACCGCCAGCATCAGATCGCGCGCCGACTGCGGCGGCTGCACCACATCGCCAAGCTGCTGCGGGCGGGCTGCGGCCACGCACAGCAGCGCCCAGGCCAACCACGGCAGCGCGCCAAGCCCGCGCGGCCGCGAACGGGCGATCTGCCCGCCGATCGCGCTGAGCCGATCGCCGTACGGCACCCGCAACGCTGGCGCATCGGTGCTTGCGGTCGGCCAGAAACGGCGCACCAGCCACGGCAGCGGCAGCGCGGCCAGCCACCACGGCCATGCGAATACCGAATGCAGCGATGCCAGCAGGGCGTCGATCATGGCCGCCGCCGCGACCATGGCCAGCGGCGCGCCGGTCCATGGGTCATCAGTTCGACGAAGCGCGTGCGCACGATGCCACGCAGCGCATCGAACTCCTGCACGCCCACATCGCGCCGGAAGCCGCCCTCCAGCAGCGTACGGCCGGCACCGGCGGAAAATACCGGGACGCGTTGGCCTGCATCGAGAAACCGCAGCCATGCATCGCCGTTGAGACGATCCGCCTGCGGATCGCGGCGGCGCGCGGCGCGGCGCAGCAGTTCCGACATCGCCGCGATCCGCGCCGATGCGCCGTCGACGCTGTCGAGAGCCTCATCGAACACGGCTTCGATCACCGCACGACGACCACGCAGATGACGCCGCCACAGCCACCATCCGATCGTCATCAACGCGAGCACTGCCAGCACTATCCACCAGCCAGGCGGCGGCGGCCACCAGCCGGGTGTGGGCGGCAGATGCACATCCTGCAGCGGCAGCGGATCGGGTGCCGGCGCTTTCGGCGCCCCGAACGGCAGCGCCTGCACACGCATCGCAGACCAGCTCATGCGGCGTGCGCCCCTGCGAACAGATCCAGCCAGCTTTCGCTCGGTGCGTCGGTGGACAGGGCGCGGGTGCGGATGCCGCTGCGCACGAGGATCGCCATCGCCTCGTTCATCGGCCCGGAAAAGGCGTTTTGCCAGCGCTCGCGCTGCGCTGCGCCAGCGAGATCCAGTTCGATGCGCCGGGTCGCAGGCATAGCGCCTGCGCCAGCGCTGCGTTCGACAACGTGGTCGACTAAAAACGGCAGCGTTACGCGCGGCGGTTCGCGTTCCAGCGGATCGGTCATCAACAGCACGATCACTTCGCGATGCTGCACCAGCGTCGGCCAGCGCAATACCGGCAATGCGAGCACGCTGAGTGGATCGGCCAGCACCACCAACCGCGAGCCGGGACGCAGCAGCCGATCGGCGTGGTCCAGCGCGACTGCCAGACCGGCGTCATGTTCGGGCGGCTGCGCGTACCAGCGGACCATCGCATCGAGCACGCGCAGCGCACCTCGACTGCCGGTGGCCGGTGCGACCGGCGCTTCGCGCACGCTGCCGCGCAGTGCGCCGATGCGGTCGCCGTCGCGCACCGCCGCCCACGCCGCAATGGCGCCAGCGCGTGCGGCCTGGACCGACTTGAAGCGCGTGCGCGTGCCGAAATACAGCGCCGGTGCGGTATCGGCGACGATCAGCGTCAGCCGTTCGCGCTCGGCCTGGAACAGCTTGGTATGCGGCCGCCCGGTGCGCGCGGTCAAGCGCCAGTCGATGTGCCGCGCGTCGTCGCCGTTCGCGTATTCGCGCGATTCCGCATATTCCATGCCTCTCCCGCGCATCGGCGAAGGCGCCGGCCCGCTCAGCCCGTGACGCCCGCGTTTCGGCGGACGCCGGCCCATCACAGCGCGACGCAGAGCGACGAGTTCGTCCAGGCTCGGGGTGATGCCTTCAGTCATGGTGCGCGGTCCAGGCAGGGCTCAGGGCAACGGCACCTTGTCCAGTAGCGCTCTCACCAGCCGCTCGCCGTCCCAACCTTCAGCGACCGCTTCATAGCTGGGCAGCACACGATGACGCAGCACATCAAGCGCGACCGCGCGCACGTCGTCGGGCGTCACGAAGTCGCGTCCACCCAGCCACGCACGGGCACGCGCGCAGCGTTCCAATGCGATCGAACCGCGCGGGCTCGCGCCCCAGCCGATGCGGCGTGCAAGCGCGGGGTCGTAGCGGGTCGCGTCACGGGAGGCGAGCACGATTTCGATCAGATAACGCTCTAGAGACGGCGCCATGTGCAGGTCCAGCACCGCCGTGCGCGCTTCGAACACATCGGCCTGCGACAAGCGCAGCGGTGTCGCAACCGTTGCCGGCACGCCGGAATGATCGGCACGGGCGCGTTCGCGCACCAGCCGCAGAATCTCGGTTTCCATGGCGGCTTCCGGATAACCGATGCGCACGTACATCAAAAAGCGGTCGAGCTGCGCCTCCGGCAGCGGGAAAGTACCTTCCTGTTCGATCGGGTTCTGAGTCGCCATCACCAGAAACAATCGCGGCAGCGGATAGGTTTGCCGGCCAACCGTGACCTGACGTTCGCCCATCGCTTCAAGCAGCGCCGACTGCACCTTGGCCGGCGCACGGTTGATCTCATCGGCGAGCAGAACCGAGTGGAAGATCGGCCCGGGCTGGAACTCGAAATGTCCGTCCTGCGGACGCCAGACTTCGGTGCCGGTCAAATCCGAAGGCAGCAGATCGGGCGTGAACTGGACGCGGGCGAAATCGGCTTCGATACGGCCCGCAAGCGCGCGGATGGCGGTGGTCTTGGCCAGCCCGGGCGCGCCCTCGACCAACAGGTGGCCGTCGGCTAGCAGTGCGATCAGCAACCGTTCGACAAGAGCGGACTGACCGACGATTTCGGCGGACAACTGCTCGCGCAGTTCGGTGAATATGGCGTACAGCCGGGAAGGGGCAGCGGGGGTATCCATCTCAGACAGGCATCCGTCGGCTCGATGATTTGATCGGCAGTTTGACCGATCCGCGCTGGAAATGTTCAACCTTTGCCCAGCGCTGCGGTGGCGGCGCGACCGCAAAGAAAAACGGAAGCCGAAGCCTCCGTTTGACTGTATTCCGGTTTTCGAAGAGTGCGTGGGTCAGGGTCGTGGAGCCACCGTCATGACTTTGGGCGTGACGAAAATCAGCAACTCGGCCTTGGTTTTGCCGCGACCTTTCTTTTTGAACAGATTACCAAGGATCGGCAGATCCGCCAGGAACGGCACCTTGGACGCCTGGCTGCGGTCGGCGAATTCGTATACGCCGCCGATCACCACGGTGTTGCCATCCTCGACCAGCACTGCAGTATTCACTTCGCGCTTGGCGATCAGCGGCACCGAACCGTTGGCTGTGTTGATGAACTCTTCCAGCTCATCTTTCTTGACCGCCATGTTCAGGAACACGCGACCGTCGTTGGTGATGGTGGGCGTAACCTTCAACTCAAGCACCACATCCTTGAAGTTCACGGTTTGGGTAACCAAGCCGCCGGAGATGCTGGTGGTCACATAGCCGATTTCACGGCCCTGCTTGATCACCGCCTCGCGCTGGTTGCTGGTGACAACGCGCGGGTTGGAGATCACTTCGCCGCGGCCCTCTTCCTGCATCGCCGACAGCTCGATATCGAGTGCGTAGCCGGCGTTGAGGATGGTGAAGGCCAGCGACGCCGGGTTGCTGGTAATCAGCGAACCAACAGTCGCGCCGATGTCGACGTTGTTGCCCTTGATGATGCTAGGAACAGGACGCAGCGGAGCCGGCAGCTGCGGCTGACCGTTCGCGGCACGATCGGCATTGGCGATGTTGTTGTCGCGGATGGCCGTGTTGTAGCGGCTGGTGGCATCGACAATCGAGTTCAGTGTGCCGGTGGTGTTGCCGATGCTGTTGCCGAAGCCCACACCATTGCGTGAACCGTTGATGCCGAACTTGGCGCCGAGCTCGCGCGCAAAATCCTCAGTAGCGATGACGATTTTGGCCTCAATCAGCACCTGATCGACCGGCTTGTCGAGCTGCGATACGAGACGACGGATTTCGGCGACGCGGGCGGGGATGTCGATCACCAACAGCGTATTGGTACGCCGGTCGAAACTCAGGCTGCCGCGCGGCGACAAGAAACCTCGGCTCTGCTGCGAGGAACCGCCGCCGCCCTGACCGCCGCTACCGCCGCCACCGCCCTGATTGCCTTTGCTTTCGTCGGTCAGCAGCTTGGCGATGTCTTCGGCGTT
>JAYVSK010000268.1:0-10618 GCA_043775395.1 Lysobacter sp.
GGCCTGCTCGCCGCCCATCACGCTGATCCGGGCATTCGGCCACATCCACAGGAAGCGCGGGCTGTAGGCGCGGCCGCACATGCCGTAGTTGCCGGCGCCGAAGCTGCCGCCGATGATCACCGTGAACTTGGGCACCGCGGCGCAGGCCACGGCGGTGACCATCTTGGCGCCGGCACGCGCGATGCCGTCGTTCTCGTACTTGCGGCCCACCATGAAGCCGGTGATGTTCTGCAGAAACACCAGCGGAATGCCGCGCTGGTTGCACAGTTCGATGAAATGCGCGCCCTTCAGCGCGCTTTCGGCAAACAGGATGCCGTTGTTGGCGACGATGCCGATCGGGTAGCCGTGCAGATGCGCGAAGCCGGTGACAAGCGTCTTGGCGTAGCGCGCCTTGAATTCGTCGAAGTCCGAGCCATCGACGATGCGCGCGATCACTTCGCGGATATCGAACGGGCGGCGGGTATCTTTGGGCACGATGCCGTACAGCTCATCGGCGGCGTAGGCCGGTTCATGCGACGCGCGCAGCGCGACCGGCAGCACTTTTCGACGGTTGAGATTGCCGACCAGACTGCGCGCGATCTGCAGCGCATGGCGGTCGTCTTCGGCGAAGTGATCGGCAACGCCCGAAACGCTGGTGTGCACATCGGCGCCGCCGAGCGTTTCGGCGTCGACCACTTCGCCGGTCGCGGCCTTCACCAGCGGCGGACCTCCTAGGAAAATCGTGCCCTGTTCCTTGACGATGATGCTTTCGTCGCTCATCGCCGGCACGTAAGCGCCGCCAGCGGTGCAGCTGCCCATCACCACTGCGATCTGCGGAATGTTGTCGGCGCTCATCCGCGCCTGGTTGTAGAAGATCCGGCCGAAGTGTTCGCGGTCGGGAAAGACTTCGTCCTGCAGCGGCAGGAACGCGCCGCCGGAGTCGACCAGGTAAATACAAGGCAACCGGTTTTCGCGCGCGATTTCCTGCGCTCGCAGATGTTTCTTCACGGTCATCGGAAAATAGGTGCCGCCTTTGACCGTGGCGTCATTGGCGACCACGACCACTTCGTTGCCCATCACCCGGCCGATGCCGCAGACCATCCCTGCTGCCGGCGCGGCATTGTCATACATGCCTTCGGCAGCCAGCGGTGCGATTTCGAGAAACGGCGAGCCCGGGTCCAGCAACGCGGTAATGCGGTCGCGCGGCAGCAGTTTGCCGCGCTCGGTGTGCTTGACGCGGGCTTTTTCGCCGCCGCCCTCCGCTGCGCGCGCAAGCCGCGCATCCAGCTCGGCAACCAACTCGCGATGGTAAACCACGGTGTCGCGAAACTCTTGGGACTGCAGGTCGAGGCGGGTGCTCAGCACAGGCATGGGCGCGTTGGGCTCATCGATGATGGTCACCAAGGATAACCCTTGGCTATGCGCGCTGGCATGGGCCACCTCAACAGGCCTCACCCATGATCCGCCACCGACCCTGCGGAATGCGCGGTTTGATCAGGGCTGCCGGGCACTCTGCACTGCAATATGGGCCTGTCGACAGCTCCGGGATGCCCCGCAGATGGCTGGAGAATATATCGGTTAACGTGCCACCCGGAGCTGCAGCGGCGACTTTCCTCTTTGACCGATGAAGATGCAGATCACCGCAACTGTCGCCGACAGACGCGGCGCCTGTCCTCCGCAACGCATCATGGACTACCGATGATCTTCGGTTGGAGCAGAAAACGCATGTGGACAATTCTCATCAGCGCGATGGCGACGGTGCTGCTTACCGTCATCGCGATGAATTTCGCGACGCCCGAGAAAAAACTCGACCGCAAGCTTGAGCACAAATATGCGGCGGGCGATCCGCAGTTCCGACGGGAAATGGGCCTGGTGCTGGGCCCGGGTCTGCTGTCGGGCAATGCGGTGCAGGATCTGCAAAACGGGGACGCTATTTTTCCCTCGATGCTCCAGGCGATCCGCAGCGCCACAAAGAACATCAACTTCGAAACGTATATCTACTGGTCCGGCGACGTTGGCAAACAATTCGCGGATGCGCTCTGCGAACGTGCGCGCGCGGGCGTGAAGGTTAACGTTTTGCTGGATTGGGCCGGCAGCCTGAAGATGAGCGATGATCTGTTGCGGCAGATGACGTCAGCCAGCGTGAATGTGCAGAAGTATCGACCGCTGCGCTGGTACAACCTCGGTCGCCTCAACAATCGCACCCACCGCAAGATCCTCGTCGTTGACGGCCGGATCGGATTCACCGGCGGCGTAGGCATTGCCGACCTGTGGCAGGGCAGTGCGCAGGATCAGGATCACTGGCGCGACCTGCATTTCCGGATCGAAGGTCCGGTAGTTTCGCAGTTCCAGGCCGCATTCAACGACAACTGGATCAAGACCACGGGCATCGTGTTGAACGGCGAGGATTATTTTCCGCCGCATCGCGCGGTCTCGGACATCGATGCGCACATGTTCGTTTCATCGCCTTCCGGCGGCAGCGAGAGCATGCATCTGATGTATCTCATGGCGATCGCTGCGGCCGAGCGCTCGATCGACGTGCAGGCAGCCTATTTCGTGCCCGATGCACTCATCATCAAGTCGCTGCTTGCCGCCCGTCACCGCAAAGTCCGCGTGCGGGTGGTGTTGCCGGGCCGGCATATCGACTCGGAGACGGTTAGATTGGCTTCAAAAAGCCAGTGGGGTGAGCTGTTGCTCGGCGGCGTCGAGATATACGAGTATCAGCCGACCATGATGCACAACAAGATGATGATCGTGGACGGCGAAATGGTCTCGGTGGGATCGACCAACTTCGACGTGCGTTCGTTTCGGCTTAACGATGAAGCCAGCCTCAACATCTACGACCGGACTTTCGCCGTGCGGATGACCGCTGTATTCGAGCAGGACCTGGCGCCTGCCAAACGATATACCTATGAAATATGGCAAAAACGGCCGTTGAAAGAAAAGTTCATGGAAAAAATCGTGCTGCCCTTGAAGTCTCAGCTGTAGTCCATCGCAGCTGTAGCCGCAGCATGTTTTTCAGACAAAAAAGGCCTGCCGAAGTCGACAGGCCATTGCGGCTGGAATCCTATGAAGGACTGGAGCCATTCGGTCATTCCATATCGATTATTTCTTGGCTTCGTCAGCAGCTGCGTTGGCCTTGTCGGCGACGGCATCGGCCTTGTCTGCCATCTTGTTCGCGGCATTGGCAGTAGCGTTGGCCGCATCGGCAGTGGCTTCTGCTGCAGCTGCAGTAGCGGTATCGGCCGCATTTTCGACGTTCTGCGCGACTTCGCCGACGGCTTCGCCGGTGGCGGCAGCTGCGGCATCGACGCTTTGGGAGGCGGCATCGCCAGCGGCGGAAACGGCGTTGGCGGCAGCGTCGCCCGCCTGATCCACCGCAGCGCTCGCTTCGGAGGCTTCGGTCTTTGCGGTTTCGGTTTCGTTCTTGCAGGCCGATATCGACAGGATGGCCGATGCCAGCAGGATGTACATGGTTTTGTTCATGAAGCGTTCTCCGGATAAGTAAAGTGCTGTTGCAGGGCGGCAATGAAGCGACTTCGCAAGTCTGGCCCCCTCGCGCCGCGCCATGGTCAGCGTGGGCATCATGCCCCGATATTCATGCCGTCCGCACAAGATGACGGCAGCCGGTACGCTACGCAGATTTGCCCGTGGAATCAACGCCATGAGATGTGCAAGTAAGCGTCGTGCAGACGGCACGACCAGCTCTGCTTGCAACAGGGCAATGAAACGCAATGAAGTGAATGCAGTCCTTGAAAAGTTAAGACCCGCCGAGGCGGGTCGGAGGTACAAAAAGAAAGACCCGCCGAGGCGGGTCGGAGGAACAAAAAGAAAGACCCGCCGAGGCGGGTCTTTCAAATACAACTTGCTGCGCGTTCCGAAGAACGAAGAATTACTTCTTCGCGGCTTCAGCAGCGGCGCCGGCCTTGTCGGCCATTTCGCCAGCCTTGTCAGCCATCGCGCCGGCCTTATCGGCCATGGCGCCAGCAGCGTCGGCGGCACCAGCAGCGGCGTCGGCAGCGCCGGCGGTCGCGGTGGCGGCAGCGTCGGCACCAGCAGCAGCGGCAGCGTCGCCGGCAGCGACGGCAGCGTCACCAGCAGCAGTCGCAGCGTCACCGGCAGAGGTGGCGGCGTCGGCAGCGGCATCGCCAGCGGCGGCGGCGGCGTCTGCAGAGGCGTCTGCGGCTTCGGTAGCGGCTTCGGCGGTCGCGTCAGCGGTTTCTTCGGCCTTGTTGCAAGCCGACAGAGCGAGGACGCCGGCGGCGAGGAGTACGTAAAGCTTCGTATTCATGCTTTTCTCCAAAGGAGTTGTCTGAAGGGAAATAAAGGGTCAGGCAACGCCAGTGCGCGTGGCAGTCCGGCATTCGCCGGCTTGTGTTCGTTCACTGACTTACTTGGTGCTTGCCAGCACCATGAAAAAACCGCAAGTGATTCTGCGGCTTCGTCATTGTAGCAACCAATCCAGCGATATGAAGCAAAGCTGAATCAATTGGTCTTAGCGGCGTCGGCGGCTTTGCCGGCGGCGTCGGCGGCGGACTCAGCAGCGTCAGCGGCATTTTCAGCAGCATCGGCAGCTTTGTCGCCAGCTTCGGTGGTGCCCGCAGCAGCGGCATCGGCAGCGCTGGTGGTAGCGGCGTCTGCAGCGGCAGCGGCGGATTCAGCAGCGGCCTTGGCGGCATCTGCACTGGCGCTGTCGCCAGCAGCAGCGGCTTCGGTGGCGGCGCCGGCGGCTTCGGTCGAAGCTTCAGCGGCTTCAGCCGCAGAATTTTCGGCCTGGTCTTTATTGGTGCAGGCGGTCAGGGCAAAGCCCAGCGCCAGAGCAATCAGCAGTTTGTTCAAGGTCATGGCGAAATCCTCATCAGTAAGGGTGGGTGGTCTGTGTGTATCTCAACGCATCCATTGCGTACGACCACATGATGACAAGCCGGCAGCCGCTGTCAAGCGGGCGTGTCCGGTTTTCCTCCGTTTTCGCGTTTCAGGGTCTTATGGCAGCTCTATGGCAATCGCCGTTGCCTCGCCACCGCCGATGCACAGCGAGGCCACGCCGCGCTTTCCGCCCGTCGCATGCAGCGCTGCAATCAACGTAACGATCAGGCGCGCACCGCTGGCGCCGATAGGATGGCCGAGCGCACACGCACCGCCTCGTATATTCAATTTTTCGTGTGCGATGCCGAGATCTTTCATCGGTGCCATCGCGACGCAAGCAAACGCTTCGTTGACTTCGAACAGATCGACATCGGCGACCGTCCAGCCCGCTTTTTCAAGCACATTCGCGATCGCTGCGACCGGCGCTATGGTGAACCACTCAGGCGCCTGCGCATGCGTCGCGTGCGCCACGATCCTCGCGAGTGGCTGCAGTCCGCGACGCGCGGCTTCATCCGAGGACATGATCACAGTAGCGGCAGCGCCGTCGGAAATTTTCGATGACGATGCGGCGGTCAATACGCCGTCCTTACCGAACGCTGCGCGGAGGGCCGGAATCTTCGACGGATCGATCTTGCCGGGCTCTTCGTCGACATCGACCACCACTTCTCCTTTGCGTGTAACCACTGTCACCGCGACGATTTCCTCCCTGGAAGCGCCCTCAGCGATCGCCTTCTTGGCGCGGGCGACGCTTTCGGCGGAAAATGCGTCCACGGCAGCGCGGTCGAAACCGTATTTGATGCAGGTGGCGTCGCCGAAGACGCCCATGGCCTGCTTGTCGTAGGGGTTAGTCAAACCGTCCCAGGCCATATGGTCGAGCAATTCGCCGCTGCCGTAGCGAATGCCGGTGCGCGAACCGTTCAGCAGATGCGGGGCGTTGGTCATCGATTCCATGCCGCCCGCGACGACCACGTTCGCCGAACCGGCCTTGATCAGGTCATGGGCGAACATGATCGCCTTCATGCCAGAGCCGCACACTTTGTTGATAGTGGTGCAGCCAGCGGAGACCGGGATCTTGGCCGCCAGCGAGGCTTGGCGGGCCGGCGCCTGACCAAGACCGGCTGGCAACACACAGCCCATGATGACTTCGTCGACCTGGTCCGGTGCAAGGCCCGCCTGCTCCAGTGCGCCGGCTATGGCAGCAGCGCCCAGCATCGGCGTGGGCACGCCGGTGAATTGGCCCAGGAAGGAACCGATGGCGGTGCGTTTGGCACCGACGATGACGATATCGGACATATGGAACTCCGTGGCGGTTGCGCAATCCCTGCGCGGATCGGGGCCGGCGCCGGTAAGCCCGGGCCGCATTCGGGCGATTATGCGACTCGTGCTGCACTGCCGCAAATATCGGGCTGTCAGCGATCAGTCGACAACGCCTGCAGGCCGGGATGCGGGCTGTCGTCGCGCTGGCGCAATCCAGAATACGGTGTTGATCCAGAAGCAGGTGCTGAGTTCAAGACTGTGCCGGGATGACGGCCTTCCAGCCGCCCGTCCGTCTGTCTGCGGTCAAAGCAGGCGCTGGGTAATCGCCTTCAGCACCGCGTGGGTACGGTCGCGGCAGTCCAGTTTCACCAGCAGCTCGGACATATAGTTTTTCACTGTGCCTTCGGAAAGATGCAGGCTGCGTGCGATCTCCTTGTTGGAGTAGCCGCCGGCGACCAGACGCAGGATCGAGCGCTCGCGTTCGGTGAGCCGCAGTTTGGGGTCGCCGGTCGCCGTGTCGGTCCATGCGGCGCGGACCGGCCCCAGACTGACCGGCTGGAGCAGGGTTTCGCCGGCTGCGACCCGCAGGATCGCAATCTTCAGATCTTCGGGTGAGGCGTCCTTGAGCAGGAAGCCCTGCGCTCCGGCCTCCACCGCCTGCATCATCAGATTCGGGTCGTCGAACGTGGTGAGCAGAATCACCGGGGTGGCGTCGCCGCGCGCGCGCAGTTCGCGCAGCAGGCCCAGCCCGCCCAGCCCGGGCATGCGGATATCGCTGACGATCAGATCCACAGGCCGCTGCGGCAGCGCCGCGAGCAGGCGTTCCGCGTCTGGCGCCTCCAGTGCGATGTCCACGCCAAGATCCGACAGCAGGCTCGACAGGCCGCGCAAGACCAGCGCCTGGTCGTCGCATAGGGCAATACGTACTGCGCGTGGCAAAGTCATGCCGTATGCCCGGGGATGGAACCGAGCGAAATCCGCGCCACTACCCGCAGACCGCGTGGCGGTGTGGATATCACTTCGAGCGTGCCGCCTACGGCCTCCAGCCGCTCGCGCATCCCGGTCAGGCCATTGCCGAATACGATCCGGGCGGGCGAGGCGCCATCGTTCTCGACCAGCAGCTCAAATGCATGTTGGATCCGCCGCAGACGCAGGTGGATTTCGCTGGCGCGACCGTGGCGAAGGGCGTTAGTGATGGCTTCCTGTGCGCTGCGCAGCAGGACTTCAGCCTGCTCGATATCGTCCACGCGCAACTGGTCTTCGATCTGGATAACGATGCTCACGCCGGGCATCGGCTGCGCCAGCGCTTCCAGCGCCGCACGCAGGTCCAAGCCATCGTGTGCGCGCAGCGTGGAGACAACCTGGCGAATCTGGGTCAGCAGATCGTTGGCCAGCGTGGTCGAGATCACCAGCTCTTCGCGTCCAGCCAGCGCAGGGTCGCGGGCGAGCCTTGCCAAGTTGAGCTTGAGCGCGGTCAGGCTGTGGCCGGCGACATCGTGCAGCTCGCGCGAGAGTTTAAGGCGTTCGCCGGCGCGCGCGGATTCCTCCAGCAGTCGTCGGGTGGCCAAGAGTTCCGTATTGACCTGCGCGAGGTGCTCGCGGGCGCGTTCACGGGTGCCGGCATAGTGTCCGGTCAGCGCAGCGAAGGCCTGGAAGCCGATGATCGGGAGCATCGACAGCAGCACTTGGCCGACGGGACTGCCGCGCGACACCCACAGCGCGGCGATCGCTGCGTTCAACGCCAGCATGTACGTGATGGCCATGCGCGGCGACAGCAACAGCACCAACTGGCCGGCGACCACGATCAGCAGCACCACGGTCATGCCGTTGCCCAGCAGCCACTCGGCCAGAACCACCAGCAATCCCTGGGTCAGCACGTTCCACAGCGCCACATGCGCGTTGCCCGGCGCACGGCGCGATGCCGACACCACGAACAGGGCGATCATCGCCACCTGTGCAGCCAGGCCCGCCCATTCGCGAGGATCGGCGGTGCGCAGTTTTGCCGGGTCCAGGGTAGCGACGCAGATCGCTGCCCAGGTGACATAGGCAGCCAGATTCAGCGGCGTGAACATGCGCTGCAGCAACGAACCTTCATGCGATTGCAGAACGCGGCCGGCCGGTATTTGGTCATCTGGATACATGCCGGCAGCATGGCAGCGATGGGTCGACAGCGGAAGGCAGCGTGCGCAGAAGGTGACTTTTCTCACCCCCTGCAGGTGACCTTGGGCATGTGCCCGCAAGCGCCCGCGATCCGGAGACTATGCCTGTCTTCAACGCGCACGCATCAACGGAGCGACCCCATGGATACCGCCTACAAATCCCTGCTTTTTGTCCATGGCCTCAGCGGTCTGGTCGCGTTGATCACCTTCTGGATGGCCGCGTTCGCCAAGAAGGGCTCGCCGCTGCACGTACGCGTCGGCAAAAGCTACCTGTTGGCGATGCTGGGCATCGTGATCACTGCGTTGCCGATGTCGGCCATCATCGCGAGCCGCGGCAACTACGCGACCGCGGTATTTCTCACTTATCTGGTTGTCATCACCGCTAGTTCGATGTGGGTGGGCCGGCTTGCCATCCGCAGCAAACGCGACCAGGTTGTCTTTCGCGGACGCACATACGTTGCGGTCGCGGTGCTGAATCTGATCGCTTCGGTAGCGTCGTTTGCGATCGGTCTGCACCTGTCTGAAGTGCTGTTGATGGGGTTCAGCGCCGTCGGCCTGCACAATGGCACCGGGATGCTGATCCGTCGCTTCCGCCCGCTGACGATGACGCGCTGGTGGATGAAAGAACACATCGCTGCGATGGTGGGCTGCGGCGTCGCGACCCACATCGCTTTTCTTGCGATCGGCATGAATCGCATCATCGATATGCTGGGCGTCAAGGCGCCGGGCTGGTATGGCTTGATCGCGTGGTTCGGGCCGCTGATCGTGGCCGTGGTGTGCGGCGTGTGGTTAACCCGCAAATATGTGCCGAAGACGAGTGCCGGCGCGGCGGTGGCGAGCCGGGCCTGATCCACTGGATCGTCATCGGACCTGCATCGGACCTGCATCGAATCATTTCGGCGCATGCGATAACGCAAAAGGCCGCAGTCATCGCTGCGGCCTTTCGTCATGCGCAAGCGCGTGCGGGTCAGGCATGGCCGTTGAACAGCTCGCGGCCGATGAGCATGCGGCGTATTTCGTTGGTGCCGGCGCCGATCGCATAGAGTTTGGCATCGCGCAACAAGCGGCCCGTCGGATATTCATTGATGTAGCCGTTGCCGCCCAAAGTCTGGATCGCTTCCAGCGCCACGGCCACGGCGGCATCCGAGGCGTGCAGCAGACAGCTGGCGGCGTCGATGCGCGATTTGTGGCCGGCGTCGTAGTCGCGGGCGACCTGATAGGCGAACGCGCGCGACGATTGCATCGCGGTGTACATATCGGCGATCTTCGCCTGCATGATGCCGAAGGTACCGATGGCCACGGCGAACTGCTTGCGCTCGCGTACGTAGGGCAGGGCGATGTCCATCGCCGCCTGCATCAGCCCGAGCGGACCGCCGCTGAGCACCAGACGTTCGGTGTTGAGTCCGCTCATCAACACCTTTACGCCTTGATGCACTTCGCCCAGCACGTTCGCGGCCGGTATCTCGCAGTTCTGGAACACCAGTTCGCAGGTATTGCTGCCGCGCATGCCGAGCTTGTCCAGCTTCTGCGCGGTGCTGAAGCCCGGCATGCCTTTCTCGACGATGAAGGCGGTCATGCACTGACTGCCTGCTTCTTTGCCCGCAGTGCGCATGTAAACCACCAGCACGTCGGCCTCGGGGCCGTTGGTGATCCACATCTTGTTGCCGTCTGCAATCCACGTGTCGCCGCGTAGTTCAGCGCGGCAGCTCATCGAACCCACCACGTCGGAACCGGCGCCCGGTTCGCTCATCGCCAGTGCGCCTTTCCATTCGCCGCTGCACAGCTTCGGCAGATATTTCCGGCGCTGCGCTTCGTTGGCATTCGTGTAGAGATTGCTGACGCACAGATTGGAGTGCGCGCCGTAGCTCAAACCGACCGAACCGGAGGCGCGCGAGATTTCCTCCATCGCCACCAGATGCGCCAGATAACCCATCGCACTGCCTCCATATTCGCCGGCGACGGTCATGCCCAGCAGGCCCATCTCCCCGAGCTTCAGCCACAGATCCTGCGGAAACGCATTCTCTTCATCGATCTGTGCCGCACGCGGCGCGATTTCGGCCTCGGCAAAGCGGCGCACTGCGTCGCGGAGGGCGTCAATGTCTTCACCGAGCGTGAAAGGGCGCATGGGTTTCTCTGTGTCCTGATATAGCAGTGTTGTCTGGAATCCGGCACGGTAGAGCGGGCTTCAGCCCGCCGCAAGGACACCGAAATACTTCAGCGGGCTGAAGCCCGCTCTACCAAGCTTGGGTCAATGCCCACGCATCCGGCCCAGGAAACGCGGCGTACTGCGGCCCATCGGCAGTTTGAGTTTGCCGATCGCGGCGATGCGCTCTTCTGCGAGGCGGTCGGCAGCGAGA
>JAYVSK010000269.1:0-16384 GCA_043775395.1 Lysobacter sp.
TGAATGCCCTTAAGTCGATCACACAACAACCGCAAGTCGCGATGGCTGCTGGAGCCAATCCTCCGTATGGCATGACCGCACCCGGCAAGCGGCGGCCACCACGGCAATAAATCAGCGCAGAAACGAAGCGATACGGCAATAACGTCAAGACGCAACGCATACGGAAGACTACATGGAAGCGACATACTCTCAAAACACGATATCTCCTGCTGTAAGGGTTCCCGCTTGGTATCGGGAGCACATGCAGCCGGTCTGTGATTTCATTGCCAAGCTCAATCCATTCCCGTTCGAACAGCCCAGCGATATTTCCGATTTCATCGCGCTGCATCAAAACGATTACCTGCGACTGGGCAATCATCCGGATGTCATTGCCGCTCGCGATCAGGCGAACATCCGCAATCGGAGCGAGTCGTTTATGTCGTCCGTTTATGGCGGAAGTTCCGATGAGTGCGAGCTCTTTCGCAAGGCGGTTGCTGAATGCATGCAGGCTGAGGACGTATTGTTGACCACCTCAGGCTGGGCTGCGAATGTGGGCTTGATCGAGGCCATATCACCGGTACTCAGTCCGGTCTATATCGATAGTCATGCGCATGCATCGCTGTACGATGGCGTCAAGCTCTCGCTTGGCAAGAAAGTTGTGGTTGAACACAACGATACTCAAAATTTGTTGACGCGTATTGCGCACAATGGTCCAGGCGTTGTCGTTATTGACGCGGTATACAGCACCGATGGCTCTATCGGCGACATCGCGCGCTACCTGGAAATATGCGAAAGCCACGACTGCGTGCTTGTTCTGGACGAAGCGCATTCTTTCGGTTTGTTCGGTGATGGGGGCGGTCTTGCGGTAGAGCTCGGACTCGCAGAGCGTACCCATTTCCGCACGGTGAGCCTTAATAAAGCGCTCGGTGGACATGGCGGCCTGATCGCCGGAAATCGCGACATGATGAAATTGGCGCGTGCGCGTTGCCGTTCGATCATTTTCAGCTCAGCGACTTCCAGTGTATCGGCTGGAGGGCATCGTGCTGCGCTAGAAGTCGTTGTCAACGATCCCGGCCGCGCGCATCGCTGTCTGCATAACGCTGAGGTACTGCGGCGACGCTTCCATGCGCACGGCATCGATACAGGCGATAGTCGTTGCCAGATCGTGTCGATATTTTTCGAAGACGAACAGGAAACTTGTGAATTTTACGATCGTTTGCGTGGTGTTGGCATCCTCACTTCGGTGTTTCTGTATCCGGCAACGCCGGCCGGCGTTGGTCTGGTCCGTTATTCGGTGCACTCGGAGCTGACCGAGCGTGAGATAGACGAGACCGTCCAGCGTACTGTCGAAGCCCTCCAAGCGATGGGACGCCCTGTGCGCATGGCCGCTTGACCCCGGTCCTGTCAGGGCACCGCAATAATCCAAAGTGCAGGACGCCGAAGACGGCAAACACCAGCGTATTCAAGGAGACGATATGAGCGAGCAGAGCAAAACGAAGGGCAAGCCGGACGCTAAACAAGGCGATCTTCCGATTCATCCTTACATTGGCGGCACCACCAGTAACCTTATCGCGAACGTGATCAAGAACGGCGGTGTCAGCGCTTCAAAGATACCGGCGTTCCTGCTGACCCTGATCGGGACTTTCATCACCGCGCCTTTACGATTCGCGGAGTACGCGCTGTATTCGAGAAAACTGGGCGGTCTGAAGTTCGCCGAAGACCCGATCTTCATCGTCGGCCACTGGCGCAGCGGCACTACGCACCTGCATAACGTTATCAGCCAGGACAAACGCTTGGGCTATCTCACCACGCTGCAGGCGGTGTTCCCGACCTGCAGTATTCTGCTCAGTCGCAGTGCCGTAATGAAGAAAGCGGTGGCCAAGCTGTTGCCGGAAAAGCGGATGATGGACAATGTCAAAATAGGGGTCGATTTCCCGCAGGAAGAAGAGTTCAGTGTGTCCTGCATCACCACGTCATCGCATCACTGCAATCACTTTCCGCGTACGATCCGCGAGAGCTTCGACAAGTACGTGCTGATGAACATGCCGCCCGAAGAGATGTCGCGCTGGAAGAGGGCGTATATGAGCGTCATTCGCAAGGCGGCATTTATGGCCGGCGGTAAGCGCCTGATTCTTAAGAATCCGTACAGCACGGCACGTATCGAGACGCTGTTAGAGCTCTTTCCGAACGCCAAATTCATCCATATCTATCGCAATCCTTACAACATCTATGTCTCGGCACTTCACGATTTCATCAAGGAAGCCGAGGAGATGGCGCTGCAGGAGTTCACCGAAGAGGATTTTTCGGCGCTCTGCTATGAGCTTTACGAAAAGCTGATGAAGCAGTACTGGAAGTCGATCGCGCACGTGCCGAAAGGCAATCTTTGTGAGGTTTCGTACGAGACGTTTGAGCAGGAACCGATGGCCGAGGTGCTGAGGATCTATTCCGAACTGGGACTGGATGTCAGCGATGAAATGAAGCTCGGCGTAGCCGCATACCTCGACAGCATCAGCGGTTACAAGAAGAACAAGTATTCATATAACGATTCACTGCTCGACGAGATCGGCAAGAAGTGGGATTTTGCCATCCGCCGCATGAACTACGCGCCGCCGCGCGACATCGCGTTGAGCGGCGATGCCAAGTGGTCTTGTCAGATGGATTAGTGATCAGCGACCTGTCTTGCTGTATCAGATGCTCAACTGCCGCACATTCTATCGACGCATCATGGAGTCAACGCTTGAACAGCAACATTCTGAAGGAAATCGGTAAGGGTCAATACGATTGGGCGCAGCAGGTGGGAACGCTCGCCTGCATCTGGGGTTTGCCGATCGTGACCTGCTGGTCAGATCGTCTGAAAAAGCTGTGTCCCGCCGGGACCGCGCAACCCGATCCCGACCTGATCAACCGCTTCCGGCATGTGCGCGCGCTGTCAGCGCCGGGTGCAAGTGAATTCGTCAATGCTGCTACCGATTTCCTGTATTCGACCGCGGTGATCGACTTGCGCAACGGTCCGCTGCGTCTCTGCGGTGGCAACTTCTCCGGCCGCTGGTACGGACTGCAGGTGCTGGATGCATACATGGAAACGATGGCTAATATCGGCACGCGCACGTGTGGCGATGCGGTGCCCAACGTGCTGCTCTCCTATGGCGACCAGACCATCACTGCGGATCCGGGCGACTGGTCGATCTGCAGCGATACCCCGTTCGTGTACATCGTCGGTCGCATTGCCGCCGATGCAGGCGAGGATATGGCCGATGCACATCGTTTGCAGGACGCGCTGACGATTGAACCGGCCGATCCAGCGACCTATGGCCGTCTCGACTTGATCGACACGTTGGCACCATTTCCACCGCCGGATCCGGACTGTCCCGAAAATCTCGGATTTTTTTCTGCGCTCGCCGCGGTGCTCGCATTCGTACCGCCACGAGACCACGAAGGCATGCTGCTGGGTATGTTTCGCGACATCGGTATCGACCCGCAATTCGGCTTCGATCATGCTGCGCTGTCCGACGACGTGCGTGCAGGGCTGGCCGATGCGGTGCCGCATGCGCACGGTATCCTCGGGCGTAAGCTTTACGGTACAGGGAAGATGATTGACGGCTGGACATGGATGACCGGAATTGGCAACTACGGCAGCGACTACATCGTCCGTGCGCTGGTCTCGCAGCACGGTATCTGGGCCAATGTTCCTGAAGAAAGTATCTATGTGATGGCGTGGCTGGATGCCGACGGCGCACTTCTGCATGGCGCGCATCGCTACGAAATCAGATTCCCGCCGGGGCAGACGCCACCGGTCGACGCCTTCTGGTCGATCAGCTATTACGACGAGCGGGGACGATTGATGGCGCATCCGTCGGGCCGTACTACGGTCAACTCGCTGTATTCGAACTTGACGCTGGATGAAGACGGATCGCTGACCATCGAGATCGGTCCGGAAGAACCTTCAAACCCGCAGCGCACGTCGAATTGGCTGCCATCGCATGACGGCGCGTTCAACCTCAATATGCGCTGCTACAACCCGCAGTCTGCGATGTTGTCGCTCGATTACCGCGTACCGGCGGTGAGGCGGGTCGGATGAGCGAAGAACACGCGCATGCAACGGGAGCGTGGTGCTGACATGCTCAACGATACGCACAAACTGGCCCTCATCACTGGCGGTTCGTCAGGTCTGGGCTATGAAATGGCCCGCCAGCTTCGCGCACGGGGCTACGGTTTGATCCTCCTCGCCCGCGACCAGCTCAAGCTCGAGCGAGCGAAACAGATGCTGCTTGCGGCACATCACGGCCCGCCGGTCCACATCGTGTCCTGCGACCTCGGCGATGATGCGGCGGTGGAGCGTGCGTTCGTGGACCTACGGACGCTTGCGCAACCTATCGATTTCCTGATTCTCAATGCTGGCGTGGCATCGATCGAACTGATCGAGGACTACAAGCATCTGTCGGCGGTGACCGGCAATCTGCGCACGAACCTGCTTGGCGCGGTCGCCACCACACACCTGGCGCTGCCGCTGATGCATGCAGGCGCACGCATCCTGTTCGTGTCGTCCGGCTTCGCTTTCGTCGGCTCTGCCGGCTATACGCTCTACGCCACGGCAAAGGCCGGGCTCAATGTCTTCGCCGATGGCGTTCGCCGGGAGTTGCTGCGCCGCAAGATTACCGTGCACGTGACCTGTCCCGGAGATATCGACACGCCCATGTATCAGGGCGAACTGCTCACCATGCCGGACTGGATTCGCGCCAAGATGGGCCGGGCCAAACCGATGCCTGTCGAAAAGGCCGCACGCTATATTCTGGAGCGCTGCTTCCGCGGCAAATACATGATCGTGCCCTCGGCGGACGTCCGCCTGCTGATGGCGATTCAGTCGTTGCTGCCGCGCTGGCTCTCAATGCGATTGATCGACCGTATCCTGCCGCTGCCGCCAGGCAGCTGAAGGCGCGATCTCGTCAACTGCGACTGGGTGCGGTTACAGTGACGATCTGTTGTTCAGGATCGTCACTCGTGAGCAAAACCTCCCCCAAAGCCCGCACCGCCTTCGTCTGCGGCGACTGCGGCGCCGAGTTCAATAAATGGCAGGGGCAGTGCGGTGAATGCGGGGCCTGGAACACGTTGACCCAGATTGTGCTGGAGTCGGCCGCATCGCCGGCCGCACGGCGCAGCAGTTGGGCCGGCAAGGTCGATCCACCCAAGATCACGCCGCTGAAGGACGTGTTGCACCAAGAGGACGCGCGCACCAGCACTGGCATCAGCGAGTTTGATCGGGTGCTCGGCGGTGGCTTGGTCGAAGGTGCGGTGATCCTGATCGGTGGCGACCCCGGCATCGGTAAATCCACCCTGTTGCTGCAGGCGCTGGCGAGTATGGCCGGGCGGCTGCCAGCGCTATACGTGACCGGCGAGGAATCGCTGGCGCAGGTCGCTGGGCGCGCTTCGCGGCTCGGCCTGCCGCTGGATGGCCTGAGCGCGCTGGCTGAAACCGGCGTGGAGCGCATTCTCGAACAGGCGTCGCAGATGAAGCCGAAGCTGCTGGTCGCCGATTCAGTGCAGACGCTGTGGACCGAATCGCTCACTGCGGCGCCCGGTTCGGTCAGCCAGGTGCGTGAGAGCGCGGCGCGGCTAGTGCGCTACGCGAAAGAAACCGGCACCGCGATTTTTCTGGTCGGCCATGTCACCAAAGAGGGCGGAATCGCCGGCCCGCGCGTGCTCGAGCACATGGTCGACGCCGTGCTGTATTTCGAGGGCGACAGCGGCAGCCGATTCCGGGTGCTGCGTGCGTTCAAGAACCGCTTCGGCGCGGTGAATGAACTGGGCGTATTCGCAATGAGCGACAAGGGCCTGCGTGAAGTGCCGAATCCCTCGGCGATTTTTCTCTCCGGCGGCAGCACGCCGCAGCCGGGCAGCTGCGTAATGGTCACCCGTGAGGGCACGCGGCCGCTGCTGGTGGAAGTGCAGGCGCTGGTGGATTGTTCGCCATTGTCGAATCCGCGCCGCGTTGCGGTCGGTCTGGAACAGAACCGGCTCGCGATGCTGCTGGCGGTGCTGCATCGCCACGGCGGCATTGTGGTTGGCGATCAGGATGTGTTCGTGAACGTGGTCGGCGGCATCCGCGTGCAGGAAACCGCCGCCGATCTGCCAGTGTTGCTGGCGGTGCTTTCATCGCTGCGCGATCGTCCGTTGGCTGAAAAAACCATTGCGTTCGGAGAGGTCGGTCTGTCCGGTGAAATCCGCCCGGTGCCCAACGGCGAAGAGCGGCTCAAAGAAGCCGCGACCCACGGATTCAAGCGCGCGATCGTGCCCAAAGCCAATGCGCCCAAGGCGGGCGCGTATAAAGGCATGGAAGTGGTTGCTGTCGAGCGTTTGGCCGATGCGCTCAGCGCCGCCGCCGATTGAGCCTTGCCTGACATCGCGATATGCATGAGATCGAACCACCACCCGAAGATGACGACGCGTCTGTTGCCCCGGCCACGTCAAGCAAACGCCGCCGCCCCGAACTGACGCCTGCTCAGCGAGCCTTGGGGCTGCTGGTGCGCCGTGAGCACTCGCGTAAAGAACTGACGCGCAAGCTGGCCGCGCGCGGGGTGGAGGCGGACGATGCCCAGGCCGCAGTGGACAGGATGACCGCAGAAGGCTGGCAGGACGATGGACGCTTCGCCGAACTGCTGGTCCGCAGCCGCGCCAACAACGGTTACGGGCCGCTGCGGATCCGCGCCGAGTTGGGCATGCACGGTCTGGACCGCGAGATCGTCACCGCCGCGATGGATGCCTACGACGGCGATTGGATCGAAAACGCCCGCTATCTGGCCCGTCGCCGCTTTCCAGCCAGGCTCGAAGACCGCGCAATTCAGCGCAAGGCCGCGGATTTCCTGATCCGTCGGGGTTTCAGCGGAGATCAAGTCCGCGCGGCGGTACGATTGGCTGACGACGAGGTCTGATCGATCACTGGCAGATTCGATGCCGCACTTCAAGCCCAAGGTGTTCCCTCTCCCCGTGCCGCACACGGGGAGAGGGTGGCCGCAGGTCGGGTGAGGGGCGCTCTTTGGGACATATTCCAGTGTCGTTGGCCCCTCATCCGACGCTTCGCGCCACCTTCTCCCCGCATAGCGGGGAGAAGGACAGCATCATCAATGTTGTCGTGCGCTGGTAGGCGCGACCCTACCGAAGCTGCGAAGGCGGTCGTGTATTCCGGCGCTTCTACAGGAGAGGATTCACGGTCTCGTCTGCCTCGGCCTGTTAACCTAGTCAATCTTGGGTTGTTCGCTCGATTCCGCGCCGGCAGATTGCCGTGCCTGCGGCGCGCGGACTGCGCCCGCCACACTGTCGATGCCATGAAAACCACAGCCGCACGTTCTACATCAACGATCCGTCAAGACTTCCTCGAATTTTTCCGCTCGAAGGGCCACACCGTGGTGCCGTCGAGCCCGCTGGTGCCGGGCAACGACCCGACCCTGCTGTTCACCAACGCCGGCATGGTCCAGTTCAAGGATGTGTTCCTCGGCGCCGAAAAGCGCAGCTACACCCGCGCTGCGTCCAGCCAGCGCTGCGTGCGCGCCGGCGGCAAGCATAACGATCTCGATCAGGTCGGCTACACCGCGCGTCACCACACGTTCTTCGAGATGCTGGGCAATTTCAGCTTCGGCGACTACTTCAAGCGCGACGCGATCGCCTACGCGTGGGAACTGTTGACCGACGTGTGGGGCCTGCCGAAAGAAAAACTGCTGGTCACGATCTACCACACCGACGATGAAGCCTTCGATCTCTGGCATCACCACATCGGGCTGCCTGCCGACCGCATCGTCCGTATTGGCGACAACAAAGGCGCGCCGTATGCCTCCGACAATTTCTGGCAGATGGCCGACACCGGCCCCTGCGGCCCCTGCACCGAAATCTTTTACGACCACGGCGACCATATCGCGGGCGGCCCGCCGGGCTCGCCGGATGAAGACGGCGACCGTTATATCGAGATCTGGAACAACGTGTTCATGCAGTTCGACCGCCAGCCCGACGGCAGCCTGCTGCCGCTCCCGGCGCCGTGCGTGGACACCGGCATGGGCCTGGAGCGCATCGCCGCCGTGTTGCAGCACGTGCACAGCAATTACGAGATCGACTTGTTCCAGCACCTGATCAAGGCTGCGGCTGGGATCACCAATACCGCCGATCTAAAGCATAAATCGCTGCGCGTGATTGCTGATCACACCCGCGCCTGCTGCTTTTTGATCGTCGACGGTGTGTTGCCCAGCAACGAAGGTCGCGGTTACGTGCTGCGGCGGATCATCCGTCGTGCCATTCGCCATTTGTGGAAGCTGGGCGCGCTTAGCGCTGAAGGCAATTTCTGGCGCATGGCGCAGCCGCTGATCGACGTGATGGGCGAAGCGTATCCGGAGCTGATCGAAAAACGCGCGCTGATCGAACGAGCGCTCATGGCGGAGGAGGCTGCGTTCGCGCAAACCCTCGATGCGGGTATGGTTCGCCTCGAAGCTTATCTTGCGCAGAACAACGGCCCAGCTTTGAGGGGCATCATCGAGGGCGAGCAGCTGTTCCTGTTGCACGACACGTACGGCTGCCCGCCTGATCTGATCGCAGATATCCTGCGCGAAAAGGGTGGTGAGCTACCGCCGGGCGTGATAGCCGATTACGAGCAGTTGATGGAAGAACAGCGTGACCGCGCGCGTGCCGCCGGTAAATTCAGCGGGGGCGCGATGCTGCCGGCTGAACTGATCTCACAACTGCAGCCGACTGCATTTCTCGGCTACGACCATCTCGAAGCCGGCGGTCTCGAAGTGGTTGCGATCCTCAAGGACGGCAAAGCGGTCGAGCAGATCCAAGTGGGCGATCAGGCTTTCGTATTGCTTGACCGCACCCCGTTCTACGCAGAATCCGGGGGCCAGGTCGGTGACACCGGCCAATTGGCGGAGCAGGGCGTGTTGTTCGATGTGTCGGATACCCAGAAACTGGCCGGCCAGTTCTTCGGCCATATCGGTACGTTAACCGTAGGCAGCCTCAAGCGCGGCGACCGCGTGCTGGGGCAGGTCGATCATGCCCGCCGCACCGCCACAGTGCTTAATCACAGCGCCACTCACCTGCTGCACGCCGCCCTGCGCGGCGTCTTGGGCACCCACGTCAGCCAGAAAGGCTCGTTGGTCGCGTCGGACCGTCTGCGCTTCGATTTCTCGCATTTCCAGGCAGTCACGGCCGTTGAGCTGGCTGAGATCGAGCATCTGGTCAATGCCGAGATTCGCGCGAACAGCGAAGCTGAGGTTCGCGAGATGGGCATGCAGGAAGCGCTGGATTTCGGCGCGATGGCGCTGTTCGGCGAAAAATATGGCGAACATGTGCGCGTGCTGCGCATGGGCGAAACCTCGACCGAACTGTGCGGCGGCACCCACGTGGGACGCACTGGCGATATCGGCCTGTTCAAGATCGTCTCGGAGAGCGGCATTCAGGCCGGCGTGCGCCGCATCGAGGCCATGACCGGGCAAGGTGCACTGGATTACATCGCTGCCGAGGAGCGCCGCCTTGCCGAAGCCGCTGAACTGTTAGGCGGCAATCCGGCCGAATTGGGCGACAAACTGCGCGCGCTTCTGGATCGCCAGAAAAAGCTGGAGCGCGCGCTCGAAGCCTTCAAAGCCAAGGCTGCCAATGCGGCAGTAGCGGATCTGGCGGCTTCGGCGATCGAGATTGGCGGTATCCGCGTGCTGGCTGCGCGCGTCGAAGGTCTGGACGCGAAAGCCCTGCGCGATGCTGTCGACCATCTGAAACAGCAACTTCGCGATGCTGTGGTGCTGTTGGCCAGGGCTGAGGATGGTAAAGTAGCTTTAATTGCGGGTGTAAGCGGTTCAGCGCTCGGGTCGATCAAGGCCGGGGAACTGATGTCGCATGTCGCCGGTCAGATCGGGGGCAAAGGTGGAGGCCGGCCCGATATGGCCCAAGGGGGCGGAGAGGATGGCCCCAATTTGCGTATCGCACTAGACGGCATTCATGAATGGGTGAGCGGGCAGTTGCGAGCGGAAACGTGACCTCTGGCGCTTCCCGTTTCCACGCCACTCCGGTTATGCTTACGGATTGCGTTCGCGACGATAGTTCCACCCCCGATTGATACAGTCGCGGAACAACGACAGGGTGCCGACGAGGGGGTCGTTGGCCATTGGAGACATGCAATGCTTATCTTGACTCGCCGGGTTGGCGAAACTCTGATGATCGGTGACGAAGTCACCGTGACGGTCCTCGGAGTCAAAGGCAACCAGGTGCGAATCGGGATCACGGCGCCGAAAGAAGTGGCCGTGCATCGCGAAGAAATCTACCAACGTATCCAGCGCGGCGAAGGTCATGTCCCGAATTCGGGTTTGCCGCAGGACGACTGAGACGTTATCCTTCTAACACGCGCTTGTTGCGTCGACGGAGAGTTGCCCGAGCGGCTGAAGGGGCTCCCCTGCTAAGGGAGTATGGGGTCAAAAGCTCCATCGAGGGTTCGAATCCCTCACTCTCCGCCATTTTTTCGCGGCATGTATCGCGTTGTTGTGACGTGATCATGCAGGAAGTCATGGATGGATTGAATGACACGCAGGATTGACCAAGCCGATCAGGATTGGCACAATTCTGTTTCTGCACAATGCGCCCGTAGCTCAGTTGGATAGAGCACCAGGCTACGAACTTGGGGGTCGGGAGTTCGAATCTCTCCGGGCGCACCATTTGCATAAAAAAGCCGGCATCTATTGCCGGTTTTTTTATTGTCTGCAGTTTGCCTGCTGCGCGTTTTCAATCGAGAAACTGCAGCTTCGCCAGTTCTGCGTACAGGCCGCCTTGGCTCAGCAGCTGCTCGTGCGTGCCTTCAGCCACGATCCGGCCCTTGTCCATCACCACGATGCGGTCGGCTTTGAGAATCGTCGCCAAACGATGTGCGATGACCAGCGTTGTGCGTCCGCGCATCAGGTTTTCCAATGCGAGCTGCACCGCGCGTTCGCTTTGCGCATCCAACGCTGAAGTCGCTTCATCGAGCAGCAGGATCGGCGCGTCTTTCAGCAGCGCGCGCGCGATCGCGATGCGCTGCTGCTGGCCGCCTGACAGACGCACGCCGCGTTCGCCCAGTTCATCGTCATAGCCTTTCGGCAGTGCGCTGAGAAATTCGTGCGCTTCAGCCGAGCGCGCTGCGGTTTCGACATCGGCATCGCTGGCCTCCAGTCGACCATAGCGGATGTTGTCGCGCGCTGTCGTCGCGAACAGCGTCGGCTGCTGCGGCACCAGTGCGATACATTCGCGCAGTTCGACCGGATCGCATTCGCGCACGTCGAAGCCGTCGATCGTGATCCGCCCGCCCTGCGGGTCGTGGAAGCGCAGCAACAGCGAAAACACCGTGCTCTTGCCGGCACCGGACGGGCCGACCAGCGCCACAGTCTCGCCCGGTTGCACGCGCAGTTGAAAATCTTCAAGTGCTGGCAGCTCAGGGCGCATTGGATAGTGGAACGTCACCTGCTCCAGCCGCAGTTCACCGTGCAGCGGCTTCGGTAGCGGCTTCGGCTTCGCGGGCGCGACGATGCCGGGTGTTTCATGCATGAGTTCGCCAATGCGGCTCATCCCGCCGGCAGCGCGCTGCAGCTCGTTCCATACCTCGGCCAGCGCCGCGACCGAGCCGCCGCCGAACAGCGCATACAGCACGAACTGGATCAGAGTACCGGCAGTCATCCGTCCGGCATTCACATCGTGCGCGCCGGACCACAGCACCAGGGTGATCGCGCCAAAAAACAGCGTGATCGCGGTGGCGGTCATGACCGCCTGCGCGCTGATCCGCTTTGTCGCGGTGCGCACCGCGACCTGTACCGCTGCGTCGAAACGCCCGCGTTCGTAGGTTTCGCGCGCATGCGCCTGCACCGTGCGCACCGCACCGAGGGTTTCGGTGGCGAGCGCGTTGGCATCGGCGATGCGGTCCTGGCTGTTGCGCGAGATTTTCTGCATCCGGCGCCCGCCGATCACCATCGGCAACACCGCCAGTGGAATGCCGATCAATGCCCACGACGCCAGCCGCGGGCTGGTCACGAACAGCATGGTCACTGCGCCGGTCACCGTGATGCTGCTGCGCAGCGCCACCGACATGCTGCTGCCGACCACGCTGCGGATCAGCTCGACATCGGCTGTCAGCCGCGAAACCAGCTCACCGCTGCGGTTGCGCTCATGGAAGCCGGCGTCGAGCCCGATCAGGTGTGCATAAAGTTTTTTGCGCAAATCGGCCACCACGCGCTCGCCCAACAGCGAAATGAAAAAAAATCGCGCCGCTGTACTCAATGCCACCACTAGAGCGACCCCGAACATCAGCAGAAACGCATGATCGATGTCGGTACCGCTGCCGCTTTTGAAACCCTGATCGATCATGGTCTTGATCGCGAGCGGAAAGCTCAACGATGCGGCTGAAGATACCGCCAGTGCCAACAGCCAAGCGACGAACAGGACACGATGGTGCTGGATGAAGGGCCACATCGCGCGCAGGCTGCCGATCGGGGCTTTGGAGGTGGGTTCGGGTGTGTTCATGGCCAAGTCGGTGAGGGCGGAAGGTGCTTGGCACTACGACACCTTGCCGGCGCGCCCTGACGGACGTCGCATTCAGCTTAGGCTGTAAACCGCACCCGGTCACGGGTGGCGTCGCGGAGACGTGTTTTCAAGTCATTAATGCGATCCATCTGCCGGCGCCGAGCTTGATTCCGCCGTACCAGCGCGTAACCACCACCAGCACCTGGTCGCAGCTTTGGCCGTCGATGGCGGCGAGGATCGGCCGCCCGGCGGTGCCTGCAGGCTCGCCGTCGTCGCTTGACCGGTATTAGCTGCCGACCCGCCATGCCCAACAGCATTGGGTCGCAGCGGGGTCGGTGAGCAGCGTGAGCGCAGTCTGTACGGCGTCGGCGCAATCGATCGTGGTCGCCTGCGCAAGAAAGCGGCTGTGTTTGACTTCAATCAGATGCGCGGCCATCTTGGCCAGCGTGCACCGCGTCATCTCATGGTGCGGGAAGCGTGGCGGCCAGTTTGCGCAGATCTTCCGGTAATTCGACGCCGGGATAGCGTCGACGGAACTCCTGCAGGCTTGCGCGCGCGGCGTCCTGCTCGCCCTTGGCGATATGGCCGCGGATCCGCTGCAGCCAGGCTCGGCGGAATTCCGGCGAATCGGCCGACACCGGCGGTCGGTCATCGTATTTGTCGCTAACAGATGTTTTGCGTTCCTGCGCATCGGCAGCAGTGTTGCCGAGGAGGTCGCGTGCCCGTTCGTTTTGCTTCGATGGCGCGGGTGCAGCGGTGCCTGACGCCGCCGCTTTGCCGGTCGCCTGCGCTGCGGCTTGTTCACGACGCGTGTCGAGCGGTGTCCGGGTGTATTCGGCAGCGCCCACTTCACGGTCCGCGGCGACGCGCGAACCGGTTACCGAGACAGCGTCTAAAGCATCATCGGTGGCCACTGCGTTGCTGGTTGCGGAGGGGGTTGGGGGCGGCGATGCCGCAGGGGCAGCTTCCGCTTTGGCCGCCTCTGCTACCGATGGAGCCATGTCGAATTCAGGCTCGGACAGCGCCGGCACGGCTTTCGCCATAGGGGCTTGTGCGAGATCGGCGCGTCGCGCGACGGCGTCTGCGCTTGCGTCGGCCAAAGGTGGCGGGGGCGGTGGGGGCGTGCGCTGCAGCGGAGGTTCCAGAATAATCGCCTGCACAGATTCATCGGCCGCAGGCGCCGAGGCCGTAACCGCTTCAGTCAAGCTGCCCTCGCCGTCGCCCTGCAAACGCCAGCCGATGCCCGCCGCCAGCACCAGCGATGCGGCCAGCCCCATGCCCAGCGGCCAGCGCGGTCCCGGTTTGCGCGGGCGCAACGGGGTGACTTTGGGATCGGCCGGCCCTTGGACAGGTATTGCGGCCGCCGGCGTGGACACAGCGGCGCGCGCAGCGGCCAGAATGATCGCGTCGAGCGCAGGCGCGGGCTCGCGCGGACCACTCAGGCGGGTCAGGCGTTGGGCGAGGTCGCGTTCTTCCGCGTTGAGAGGTTCGCTGGGGCGGTTCATTGATTCAATCTCTGGCGTAATTTGTCCATCGCGTAGCGCAGGCGCGACTTCACTGTTTCCCGGCCGACGCCGGTCATTTCGCCGATTTCCTCCAGACTCAATTCCTGTTCCAGACGCAGCAGGATCACCTCCCGCTGCTCGTCCGGCAATTCATCCAGCGCCATCTGCAGTCGTCTGCGTTCTTCGAACTCCGACAGCTGTCGCTCGGGCGTGTCCTCGTCGGGGACGCGTTCGGTGCGTTCATCGGCATCGTGCGGTGCCGGCGGTCGGTGCTGCAGCGCGCGCCAATGGTCGGCAAGGCGGTTGTGGGCGATCCGGTACAGCCAAGTGGAAAATGCCGCCTCCGGCTTCCAGCTCGCGCGCGCCGTGATCACCCGCTGCCACACATCCTGGAAAAATTCGTCGGCCAGCGCGCCGTTGCCGTGTAGCTGGCGCGACAGAAAGCGGTAGAGCTTGCTGCGGTGACGCTGGTAGAGGCGCTCGAACGCAGCCACATCGCCCGCCGCGTAGGCGAGCATAAGGCTTTCGTCGCTGACCTCTGCCACATCGTTCATAGCGTGCAGGTTAAGGGTTGCGGCCTGCGGAGTGAAGCTTGATGCACATCGCGGGGTGCGCATGCAACGAGGGAAGTCAGTGGCAGTGGCGGCGAAGGCATGCATGGCGTAGGGACCGTGTCCGGGCGACGACGGCCTTGCGGCCGCCGTCATGAGCGGGTCACTCGGCAATCATCCCGATCTGCGGGGTATCGCCTGCGGTGATGCGACGCGCGCTGTCCACCAGTTCGATGAACTCGGCGCGCTCATGCCACGGGTCGCTGCCGGCCGCTTGGCGCGCGGCCTTGGCGATGTCCTCCCACTTCCACTGCTCCAGATGCGTACCACCGCGCAGTGCGTCGGCGTAGGCGGCGACGGCGGATGCAAAGCGCATCGATGCGCTGGCGGCATAGCGGCGAGGTTCGTGCACCGGCAGGATCGGCGTCTGGATCAGCTTGCTCTTCTCTTCACCCGGGCGCTTGTAGCGCAGGCGCAGATGCGCGAGTTCGTTGGCCACCGTGCCTTCGGTCGTTGGTTTCCTGTCGCCGTAGCGCAGCGCGGGCAGCCGTTCAGCGCCTGAGCCTACGAGGGTGAGTTCGTACAGTGCGGTCACTTCATGGCCCGCGCCGATGTCGCCGGCGTCGATCTTGTCGTTGGCAAAGTCTTCGCGACGCAGAATGCGGTTCTCATACCCGATCAGACGGTATTCCGCGACTTTCAGCGGATTGAATTCGATCTGGATCTTCACGTCTTTGGCGATGGTCAGCAGGGTCGACTGCATTTCCTGCACCAGCACTTTGCGCGCTTCCTGCAGCGTATCGATGTAGGCGTGATTGCCGTCGCCGACATCGGCCAGACGCTCGGCCATCGCATCGTTGTAGTTGCCGCGGCCGAAGCCCAGCGTGGTCAGCGCGATGCCGTGCTTGCGCTGATCTCCCACGAGAGTTTCGAGAGTCTTCTGATCCGTGGTGCCGACGTTGAAATCGCCGTCGGTGGCGAGAATCACCCGGTTGACGCCGTTCTTCATGTACGCCTGTTTCGCCATCGTGTAGGCGAGCTGGATGCCGGCACCGCCGTTGGTGCTGCCGCCGGCGCCAAGGTTGTCCAGCGCAGCGAGGATTTTTTGTTTCTGGTCGCCGGGCGTGGGTTCCAGTACCAGACCTGCCGAACCGGCGTAGACGACCATCGACACGCGGTCCTGCGGACGCAGCTGTTCAACCAGTTGGGCGAAGGACTGTTTCAGCAGCGGGAGTTTGTTCTCATCGCTCATCGAACCGGAGGTGTCGATCAGGAACACCAGATTCGACGGCGGCAACTGCGCTTTCGCCACATCGTAGCCCTTGATGCCGATCATCAGCAGCTGGCGCTTGCCGTTCCACGGCGCCGGCGCGAGTTCGGTGGTGATCCGGAACGGCGTGTCGAGCGTGGCCGGCGCGGGATGCCCGTAGTCGAAATAGTTGATCATTTCCTCAGCGCGGATGGCATCGGCCGGTGGGCGTGTGCCTTGGCGCAGCATGCTGCGGACATTGGCGTAGCTGCCGGTGTCGACATCGATCGAAAAGGTGGATACCGGTTCTTCGCTGGCGCGGCGGATCGGATTGTCGTCGTGGTCTTGATATTTTTCGGTGTTGGCGAGTTCGGACGCCGGCATTGGCTCTGCTGCGGTGATCATGACTGCTTGTGGCGATGCAGGCGGAGGCGGCGCATGACCGTAGCTGTCGGCGACGATGCCATTGCCCGCTTTGCGTTCCTGCAAACGCGCCACGCGCGAGCCGGTCACTGCAACCTTGTCGACTTCCTGACGAACGACGCCCGCGGGTTTTGCCGCGGCATCGGCACGGGCCTCTGTTTTGGTGG
>JAYVSK010000270.1:0-3656 GCA_043775395.1 Lysobacter sp.
GACGACCGCGATGCCATCATCGGCCTGCAGCGCGATCTGCATACGCTGAAGGGCGGCGCGCGTATGGCCGGAATCATGGCCATCGGCGAACTCGGCCACGCCATGGAATCGTTGCTCGAAGCCGCGGCGGAGCATCGTCTGCAGCTCGAAAAACAGGATATCCCGCTGATGGAGCGCGGTTTCGACCGCCTGCATACGATGGTCACCCGCGTAGGCGACCGTCGCGCGGTGGCGATGCCCGACATCCTCATCACCGCGTTCGATGCGCGGGCAATTGGCATTCCGGTCGAGCTGCCTGTCGAAGCGTCGTTGGTCGAGACGTCGGCCGCATTCAATGCGGAGTTGGTGGAAGACACTGTCGACGAGACGGCCCACGAACACACTGCGGTTGCGGAAGCCGATGTCGTGGAAGCCGACGCAGTAGAAGCAGATGCTGCTGAAACCGGTACAGCTGAGGCAGCGGCATTCGCTTACGGCGAGACCATTCCTGACCAAGCCGTGCCCGAAGAGACTCTCTCCGAACAGCGTCTTCCCGAAGCGTCCGATCGCGAAGCCTTCTCTGCGGAAGAGCTCGCCGCAGGCGATTTCGCCTTCGAAGACTTCAGCTTTGAAACACCGGCGCCTCAAACGCTTGCAGACGAGTCTGCCTTCGTCGACGAAACGTCTGTGCCAGACGACGCGAGCGAGCTGGTCGAACAGACGCTGGTGGAGCACACCTTCACCGAAAATGCGTTCGGCGATGAAGCCATCTCCGAATTTCACGCGCCGCCCGAATCCGCAGCGAGCACCGCGGACGATGCGACCATTGTCGAGACTGTCGATACTGCCGAAGCAGTTCAAGACGATGTCGCTGTCGCCGCGCCTTCAGTGCCCAGCTTCACGCCGCTGCCCGCGCTGAAACCGCTGTCTGTACCGATGGAGTTCGGCGTTAGAGACGATGACGATGTTGGCCTGCGCGGTTCGCAGGAACAGGTCCGTGTTCGCGCCGAGCTGCTCGATCGCCTGGTGAACTACGCCGGCGAAGTCGCGATCTACCGTTCGCGTCTTGAGCAGCAGTTGGGTGCGTTCCGTGGCGCCACCGCCGAAATGGAGCAGACCAACACCCGTCTGCGCGACCAGCTGCGCCGGCTGGATATCGAAACCGAAGCGCAGATCATCGCCCGCTACCAGCGCGAGGGCGAAACCCGCGACGCGACCTTCGACCCGCTGGAATTGGACCGCTTCTCCAATCTGCAGCAGCTGTCGCGCGCGCTCGCAGAAACCGCAGCCGATCTGGGAAGCCTGCACAGCACGCTCGACGACCTGACCCAGGGTTATGAAACCCTGCTGCTGCAGCAGTCGCGCGTGAGTTCCGAGCTGCAGGAAGGTCTGATGCGCACCCGCATGGTGCCGTTCGACACTGTGGTTCCGCGCCTGCGCCGCGTATTGCGCCAGGCCGCGACCGATACCGGCAAGCAGGTCCAGCTCAAGCTGGAAGGCGCGCAGGGCGAACTGGACCGCAACGTGCTGGAGCGCATGACCGCGCCGCTGGAGCACATGCTCCGCAACGCGGTTGCGCATGGTCTGGAACTGCCCGCGCAGCGCAATCAGGCCGGCAAGTCCGAAGAAGGCTACGTACTGGTTTCGGTGCGCAAGGAAGGTTCGGAAGTCGTGCTGCAGATCAGCGACGACGGCAACGGTCTCGACCGCAGGGCGATCCGTGCCCGCGGCGAAATGCGCGGTCTGGTCCGCAAAGGCGCCGTGCTTTCGAATGCGCAGCTCGACGCGCTGATTCTGGAACCCGGATTTTCCACCGCCGAAGAAGTGAGCCGGCTCGCCGGTCGCGGCGTCGGCATGGATGTGGTCGCCAGCGAAGTCCGTCAACTCGGCGGCACGCTGGATATCCACTCCGAGAAGGGCACCGGCACCGTCTTCACGCTGCGTTTGCCGCAGACGCTCGCCGTCACCCAGGCCGCGTTTGTGCGCATCGGCGAAACCACGTTTGCGGTGCCGATCGCTTCGGTTCGCGGCGTTGGCCGCATCCGTCGCGAAGAGCTGGTCAAGGGCGACCTCACCAGCTATCGCTACGGCAATGAAGAATACGTGCTGCACGATCTGGGCAAACTGCTTGGACATGCGCCCGCGAAGGCCGAAGGCCAGCTGCAGATGCCGCTGCTGCTCACCCGATCGGGCGATCTGCACATCGCCGTGACGGTTGACCAGATTATCGGTAATCGCGAAATCGTGGTGAAGCCCATCGGCCCGCAGGTCGCATCGATTCCAGGCATCTTCGGCGCCACCATCATGGGCGACGGCAGCGTCATGGTGATCCTCGACATCGCGCCGCTGGTGCGCCGTCAGGCCGCCCTGCTGCCAGAGATAGAAGAAGAAGCGCCGCAAGCCGCCAGCGAACAGCGCGCAGTGCCGCTGGTCATGGTGGTCGACGATTCGATCACCATGCGCAAGGTCAGCAGCCGCGTGCTTGAGCGCAACAACTTCGAGGTAGTTACCGCGAAAGACGGCATCGATGCGCTTGAACGTATGGCCGAAGTGGTTCCAGACCTGATGCTGCTCGACATCGAAATGCCGCGTATGGACGGCTATGAGTTGGCGACCATCATGAAAGCCGATCCGCGCTTGGCCAACGTGCCGATCATCATGATCACCTCGCGTACTGGCGATAAACATCGTCAGCGTGCGATGGACATCGGTGTCGATCGCTATCTGGGCAAGCCTTATCAGGAAAACGAATTGATGCGCAATGTGTTCTCTCTGCTCGAGACGGTGAGGCCCGATGCCTGACCAGTTCGCCACAGGAGCAATGCCGCGCGTCGTGCTGCTGGCGCGCGCAGGAAAGGCCGCCGACAACATCGCAGACGCCCTGCGCCAGGCCGGCGCCGAATTATTGCTGAGCGCCGACCCGGCGCACATTGACGAGGCCGCACTGCGTGCGCACGATCCGCAGGTGGTGCTGGTGGCGCTGGAGCCCAGTATCGAAAGCGCGCTCGAAAAATTCGATGCGCTGTTGGTGGATCCGGCTCTCACCGTCATTTACGACGAAGCCGATCTTGCCGCGCATCGCGCCGGCTGGGATGCGGCGCGATGGGTCCGGCATCTGTCGGCGAAGCTGCGCCGCGACACCAACGTGTTGCCGCCCGGGACCGAGAGCGACCACGACTGGCAGCCGTCTCCGGGGCAGATCCCGAAGCCTGCAGCAGCCTATGCGGATGCGGATCTTGCGATGTTCACGCGTGAAGCTGCCGCCAGCGCGCACAGCGTGCCGAGCGACGGCATGCCGGTGGAGTTTCCGCCGGCGCTGAAGGACGTAATGTCGCTGGATAACGCGATGTTCGATGCGATTCCACAAGCGCATACCGTGCCGTTACCGGCGCAGCTGCCGCCTCCGTTACCGCCGGTCGCATTCGAGACCGAATTCTTTGAACTCGTATCGTTCGAAGCTGCTTCGACGGGAACGGCGTCCTTCGATGTCGTTGCTTCGCCGGCAGCGGGTGTCACTGCGACGATCGAAGGTATGCCGCTTCAAAGCATGCCGCCTCAAGGCATGCGCTTCGACGAAAGTATGCCAGCCGACGATTCCACTGCGTCGACCGCAAGCGACGTTGTGCCGATGCATCTCGACGACGATGCGTTTTTTCTTGAAGAACTATCGGCCGGTG
>JAYVSK010000271.1:0-3356 GCA_043775395.1 Lysobacter sp.
CGCACAGCGCGAAGCGGACCAGCGCGAAGCGGCGCAGCGCGAGGCGGCGCAGCGCGAGGCGGCGCAGCGTGAAGCGGCCCAACGTGCGGCGCAGGCCCAGCCGAGCACCGCGACGGCAACCGCAAGCGACCTGCGCGCGATCAGCACGCCGTCGCCGAAATATCCGCCCGAGGCGCTGCGCGCCGGCCAGTCGGGTGAAGTGCTGGTGGAATTCACCGTCAGCACCGACGGCTCGGTGAGCGCTGCGAGGGTCGTGCGCGGCAATCCACCGCGCGTGTTCGACCGCGAAGCGGTAGCTGCGGTGAAGCGCTGGCGCTTCCAGCCGGTGGCCTCGCCGGTTACTACGCGCCGCACCATCGGCTTCAAGCCCGGCGCTTGACCTGCACGTTGGCTTCGGCCGCAAACCCAACCAGCGACATCGCGAAGCGCATTGCGTCATGACGAAGCCCGGCATCTGCTGGGCCTCGTCGTATCCATAGTGCAGTGGGATCGCAAGGGGTCTGCAGAGCAGTGCGATGCGATCAAGCCCAAGCAGTCAGGCTGAAATTGCCAGCTTCTCCTGCCGGTAACGCCAGATCGCCGCCAGCCACAGCGCCGCCGCCAGACCCAGTGCGCAGACCAGATAGATCGCCCACTGTTCAAGCGAAGCGTTCTCGCCGCGCGTGGCCTTGACCAGCATCTGGTTCTGCGACAGGAACGGCACCGCGTATTGCCACAGCTGCTGATCCTTCAGCGGATACGCCATCAGCGCATAGCCCGGCAGCATTGGCATGAACATCATCCAGACCAGATGGCTCTGCGCTTCTTTCATGCTTTTGGCGCCGGCGGCGACGAAAGTCAGCATCGCTGTGCCGATCAGCACCAGCGGCACCAGCACCAGCATCATTTTACCGATCGCCGGAAACGACACGTCCAGTGCGCGCGCCATCGCGCTGGTCGACAGCGCGGCGCTGAGCTTGAACGACAGCAGAGTGAGAATCACGCTGGCGATGCCGATCAATGCAGCCGCAGCGATTTTGCCGCTGACCAGCGTCCCGCGCGACACCGGTGTCGCCAGCAGCGGCTCCAGCGATTGCCGCTCGCGTTCGCCTGCAGTCACATCCATGGTCAGATTCGCGCCGCCCAAGAATGCAAACAGCACCAGGATCAAAGGCAGGATCACCGACATCAGCCGACCCTGTTTGGCCTCTGGGGTAGCGACATCGCGCTGCGTTACGGCCACCGACTGGGTCAGTTGAGGGTTGACGCCGCGCGCGATCAAACGCAGCGCACCGGCCTGGCCGCTATAGGCGGTGAGCGCGCTGCGCAGGCGTTCGATCGGCACATCGGTATTGGTGCGGGTGGTGTCGGCGACGATCTCCACCTTCGCCGGACGGCTCGCGCGCCACTCCTCGCCGAAGTTCGGCGCGATCACCAGCGCCACGTCCACGTCCTGGTTGCGGATCGCGGCGAGCAGATCCTTGGGCGCCGGCTTGGCGTGGATGTCCCGGGTTGCCAGCCATGCGACCAGATTCGGCGCGTAATCCGCACCGATGATCGGAATTTCCAGCCGTTTCTCCAACTGGGTGCTGACCCGCGCTTCCATGAGTTTGCCCATGCCCAGCATCAGCAGCGGATAGACCAGCGGGCCCAGCAGCAGTGCCATCAGGAAGGTGCGGCGGTCGCGCGCGAAATCGCGCATCTCCTTGCGCAAAACGGTCATGAAGATATTGAAGGACGACCTGTTCATGCGTGCAGGCCCTCCTCCGAGCCGATCAACTGGACGAAGGCGTCTTCCAGATTCTCGTGACCGGCGCGTGCGCGAAGCTCGTCGGGCGTACCGATCGCTTTGACTTCACCGCTGGCGATCACCACGATCCGGTCGCACAGCGCGGCCACCTCCTGCATGATGTGGCTGGAGAAGATCACGCAGCGACCTTCAGCCCGTAGCTGCTTGAGAAAATCGCGCAGGCCGCGTGTGGTCATCACATCCAGCCCATTGGTGGGTTCGTCCAGGATCACGTTCTTGGGATCATGCACCAGTGCGCGCGCGATAGCGGTCTTGGTGCGCTGTCCTTGCGAAAAACCTTCGGTGCGGCGATCGAGAAAATCCTCCATCACCAGCGCTTTCGCCAAGCGCGCGGTGCGCGTCGCGATGGTCGACGCATCAAGCCCGTGCAGTTCGCCGAAATAAGTGATGTTCTCGCGCGCGGTCAGACGCTTGTAGACACCGCGCGCATCGGGCAGCACGCCCAGGCGCTGACGCACGGCGGTCGCATCCTTCTGGATATCGATACCGTCGACGGTGACTGTGCCCTGATCGGGCGACATCAGCGTATAGAGCATGCGCAACGTGGTGGTCTTGCCAGCGCCGTTGGGGCCCAGCAAGCCGGTGATTTCACCGTCGTTCGCGGTGAAGCTGACGCCGCGAACGGCCTGCACCAAGCCGGTCTTGGTATTGAACGACTTGTGCAGATTCTGGACATCGATCATGGGAAAACCCCGTGAAGAAAATTTCGACTGAATAAATGTGGATGAAAGACAAGAAGTGGAATAGTTGGGTTCCCTCCCTTTGGCCGGAGGTCAAGGGGAGGAGCAGGTCAGGGTTCCCAGCCGTAATTGCCCGCGAACGGCGGCGTCGGCCCGAGGCGTTTGAGGCAGCTTGCGTCGAGTTTTTTAGCATCCGCCGTTTCGACGAACTGCGCGAACAGTTTCGGCATGCAGCCGGTGGTCAGCACGCTATGGCCTTGGCCGGGCAGCACCAGTAAGCGGCCGTTCGGCAGCGTCTTCACCACTTCTGCACCATAGCGCGGCGGCGTGACCGGATCGTATTCGCCGCTGATCGCCAACACCGGCACCTTGCCAGTCAGCGGTTTGCGGAAGTCCGCGTCGCGCTTGCCTTTGGGCCAGACCGCGCACTGGGCCTGGATGAATTCGGCCATGCTGTTGCCCAGAATGGTTTTGTCGTCTTCAGGGCGCGGATGGATTTCAGGATCTTCGGTGCAGCTCACCGACAGACCCATGCCCAGCGCCATCGAATTGCCGATATCGCCGCTTAGCGCGCGCGACTGCGACAGCAGCGTTTCGTAGCGGCCCAGCGATGCGTCGTGCAGGATCAGCGGCAGCATCGACGCGGATTCCGGTCGATACGCGTAAAAGCGCAGCAGATTGCCCAGATGCCCGAACTGCGGCACTTCTTCGCGCCATACGCCATTGGTTGGATCGCGATAGCGCACCGGCGCGAGGCCACCGGCCTGCAGCGTCGTGCGCACCTTGACCAGCAGTGCGGCCGGATCGCCGATGTTGCGCTTGCAGGCGTCGTCGGCAACGCAGTGCGCGAACTGTTGTTTGATGGCCGCATCGAGATTGCGGGCGTG
>JAYVSK010000272.1:0-3024 GCA_043775395.1 Lysobacter sp.
CGCGCGATGCCGCGGGTGGCTTCGTACTGTGCGACGCACGCGTCGACCGACATCCCGGCGATAAGCGTGCCGATCGTCTCCAGCGGCAGATCACCAGGCTGGAGACCATGGGAATATCCGAGGTGTCGTTTGGGTGATGATGCCGCCATTCCCCGAAACAGACAAAGCCCGGTGCGGAACCGGGCTTTGTCGAAGGAGATGTCTGCGAAAAACCTCAGCGCTCGTCGCCTACCACCCGCAGACCGAACACCAGCGATGCAAAGCCAACGTTCTGGGCGGAACCGCTGACGTTCATGCGAATGGTGGTTGGCTGCTTGAAGAAGTCCTTGGCCTGGGCTTCGGTCAGACCATAGTTGTCGATCAGCGAACGACGGGTCAGCAGGCCGGCCATGCAGACTGCGGAATCGCGGGTGCGCTCGGTGAACGACACGCCGGGCTCCAGCGGCACCTGGTAGCTTTCGCTTGAGGTCATGCTGGTCAGCAGCTTGCCGCCGAACGGGGCGCCAGTGGTCGGGTCGATCAGCGCCGGATCGGCCAGGACCGGATTTTCAACAGTCAGCGTCGGCGTGTAGCGGAAGCGCCCCAGCGCGCGGCTTGCGCCGAAGTTGGCGTAGTTGACGGTCAGCACCGGCGAGAACCAGTAACACAGCAGGGAATGGGTGGATTTACCCGGCAGGGTAAGCCTGGCCGCATCCTGGAAGTTGAAGCTGGTCAGCGCCGGAGCCGGGGCCAGCACTTGGCAAAGCTCATCCGGATTCTCCGGATTGGTCGGACAGGTATCGCTGAGATTGATGAAGGTACTGGCAAGGCCCAACCAGACGATGTTGCGGCCGAAGGAATCGGGGTCGCCGACCTGCTCGACCGTGGGCGCTGCGGCCTTGGCGGAAGCGGATTGGGCGGAAACGAGATCGCGCGCTTTCAGCGCAAGACGCTGCTGCGACCTGCTGGCGGGCAGATCGGGCGACACGGCCTCGATGATCTCGTCCCGCGACGGGCCGCCTTTCTGGGCGAACACCGCGATGGACGCGAACGCGGCTGCGGCGACGCCGAGACTGAGCAGGGTCTTGCGGTTGAAAGCGGACTTGGCAGGCATGTGGTGACGCTCCGGACGGTGGCAGGTACCCGAACAGAACGCAGGCCACTGCCCACAGAGGACAGAATACACAGCATATTAAGGACACACGCCCGGCGTCGTCTCAGGGATGTTCCGCTTCCAGATGCACGCGTTCGCGCCGCAGCAGATAGAGGCCGCTGAGGACAATGACCGCCGCACCGACCCAAGTCACACCGTCGGGCACCACGCCCCACAGGCTGAAATCCAGCAGCAGCCCCCAGAGCAACGCGCTGTACTCCAGCGGCGCGATCAGCGACGCCTCGCCTTGGCGAAAGGCCTCGGTAATGGTGTATTGGCCAAGCGCACCGGCAATCCCGATGCCCGCGATCAGCCACAGATCCGCGCGCTGGATCGGCACCCACTGCGGCAGCGCCAGCAGGCCCGCACCGAACGCCATCGAAGCCAACAACCAGACCACGATCGATTGACTGCTGTCGGTCCGGGCCAGGACTCTGACCGTGATCGCGGACACCGCATATCCCAGCGCTGCCAGCAGTACCGCCAGTCCGGCCAGACTGCCGATGCCTTCGCCGGTCGGCCGCAGCACCACCAGCACGCCGACGAAACCGACCACAATCGCGTACCAACGCCGCGGTCCGACCCGCTCGCCTAGGATCGGCACCGACAGCGCAGTGATCAGCAGCGGGGCGATGAAAAAAATGGTGTAGGCGGTCGTCAACGGCAGCGTCCGCAGGGCATACACGAACATCGTCATCATCGTGATGCCCAGCACCCCGCGCAGCAGATGCAGTAGCCAGCGCACCTGGAACAGACTGCGCGCGCCGATGGTCATTAACGCCCAGAACAGCACGAACGGCAGCGAAGCGCCGCCCCGAAGCGCTGCGACCTGCAGCGGCGGGTAGTACGCCGACAGCAGCTTCAGGCCCGCGTCCATCAAAGCAAACAGGCCGACTGCGGCAAGCATAAACAAGGCCGCGCGCCAGCGATGCGCGCCAGCGGACTCGACAACAGATGATGGAGACATGCGCCAAGCATGCCGGGACTCGACGCGCATCGCCAGACGCGTCGTGCGACAGCCTGTTGCACAGAATGGCTCGCCGATGTCGATTTCCTCGTTTTAGTGCAAGCTTGCACCCGCTTTCCACTTGAGGAACCGCCATGTCGCCAACCGTCGCGCGCACGCTGCGCCTGATCTGCCTGTCGCTGCTGGGCGCACTTTGTCTGAACGCCTGCGGCCGCAACGGCAGCGATGCTGCCGGCACTGCGGCAGGGTCGGCTGCTGCCGACACTACCCGCAGTACGCCGGCGAATATCCCGCCGCCCAAAGAGCCCGAATTCGACACTGCCAGCGTTCCGGAAAGCACCGCGACTTTGCCGCCATTTCCGTTTTTCAAGGCGCCCGACGGACAGGACAGCGTGCTGGGCGAGAAGGACCGCGCTATCGGCTTCGATCGCGAGCACATGATCGCCGGCAAGAAGGTTATTGCGGTGGAAGGCAAGATCGCACGCAGCATGTACTCGCTGGATTACACCGATCTGCGCCGTTACACCGCCATCGAATTCCAGCGCAACTACGCGAAGGCGATCGAAGCGTTCGGCGGCGCGAAAATCAGCAAAGCGACCTACACCGATGACGTTGTCGAAGCCTTCGGCGGGCGCCAAGCGGTGGACAAGCATTATCACGGCACCTGCGCCGGCACGGACTGCGACAACAACACTTATCTGATCCGTCAGGGCGGCAGGGAATATTGGATCCAGGTCAGCACCGGGGCGGTCCCGCTGCATGGTTATGTCACCGTGCTGGAGCGCGAAGGCATGAAGCAGTCGCTCGGCTTCATCGACGCATCGGCGATGAAGAAGGCGATCGACACCGACGGCCGGGTAGCCCTGTACATCAATTTCGACGTGGACAAAGCGAGCCTGCGTGCAGACGCGCAGCCGGTCGTTGC
>JAYVSK010000273.1:0-7273 GCA_043775395.1 Lysobacter sp.
TAAGGCAGAACCTCGAGCGGGAAGGCGCTCAGAAAGCCCGTCTTTTGATGGTGTTTTTGATGTTACTGCTCGTAGGCATCATCTTCTGGGCGATCCAGATCAAGCGTCATCAAGGCCAACTGCAGCGTTTGGCGCAGACCGACACCCTGACCGGGTTGGGTAATCGTCACTATTTCACGCAGAAGTCCGAGCGTGCATTGATCGATGCTGCGCGCGCCGGCGAGTCCGCAGCGCTGGTGATGTTCGATCTCGATCATTTCAAAGCGATCAACGATACCTACGGCCATGGCGCGGGCGACTGGGTGCTGAAGCAGGTCGGCAAGACCTGTTCTGCGCACTGCCGCAAGGTGGATTATCTGGGTCGTATCGGCGGCGAAGAGTTCGCGGTGCTGCTGCACGGACTGGATCTATCCACTGCGACGCGTCTTGCCGAGGATTGCCGTTCGCAGCTCGCGCAGCTCGATACCCGCGACTGTGGTTATTCTTTCGTGGTCACCGCGAGTTTCGGGGTCAGTTCAACCGCCCAATCGGGCTACGACCTTTCGCGCCTGCTCTCGCACGCAGACCAGATGCTGTATCGCGCCAAGAACGAAGGCCGCAATCGCGTCTGCGCGTACACCGCAGAGACTGCGGTGGATTACAAGTCGACCAAGCGATCGCCCACGCTGAGTGTGGTCGGCGGCTGAGTTCCCCTACCGTCCGCCGTATGCGATGAGCGTAAACATTGACGACTTCGGCCTTCGCGGTGACGTATTCGGTGGACCGCTGACCCTTCATGCCACGCAGCTGGAATCGTTGCGTGCCGCTTATGCTTTTCCACCTCGCAGTTATCACCACTTTGGGCATGTGCAGGATGTGCTTGCGCATTTTCGAGCGGTTCAATCAGGTTCCGGCTGGCATCGGCCGTACGAAGTCTGGCTGGCAGTGCTCTATCATGATGCGGTGTACGTGGCTGGCCGCAGCGACAATGAGGCCGAATCCGCACGTCTTGCGATCGAGCACATCGCCCGTTGGTGCCCGCAATCGGGGGTCGATGCGCAGCGGGTTGCGGATCTGATCCTGCTGACCGCCCGCCATGGCGGTCTGGGTATCGAAGATACCGGCACGGGCGATGACGGCGAGGATACGCGTCGTTTTCTCGACTGCGACATGGCCATTCTCGGCGCCACCCAAGAGACGTTCGCGGCCTACGACCACGCGATCGCCGAAGAGTACAGGGCGGTGCCTCGCTGGTTGTATCGCATCAAACGCCGACAATTCTTCAAGCGGCTTCTCGCTTCCGAAAGGATTTTCCTCAGCGACTTCTTTCGCGAGCGGATCGAAGCGCAGGCACGCCGCAATCTGGAGACCGCGCTCAGCGCTTAGAACCGTAGCATGAGCATCGGCAACGTCATCAAATCCAATACGATCAGGAATATCGCCGCATATCATTTCGTCCCGGTGGCGGATCCGGAGGCGCTCGCTGTGCAGTTAAGGAACTTCGCGGAAGTGGCCGGATTGCGCGGCACCGTGTTGGTGGCGACCGAGGGCGTCAATCTGGTGCTGGCCGGCGAAGCTGCCGCGATCGATGATTTCGTCGCATGGCTGCATGCAGACCCGCGATTCGCGGCGATGCACATCAAGGCCAGCGATTCGGTGGACATGCCTTTCGCGCGGCTCAAGGTGAAGGTCAAGCCGGAGATCATCAGTTTCCGACAACCCGGATCTTCGCCCGACGACGGCCGCGCCCCCGGAGTGTCGCCGCAGACGCTTGCACGTTGGATCGGGCAGGGCGCCGACGACAGCGGTGCCCGACTGGTGCTGCTGGATACGCGGAATCGAGAGGAAGTGGCGTACGGCACTTTCACCGATGCGATGGTGCTGCCGATCGACAACTTCACCGAACTGCCCGATGCAGTGCTGGCGCGCCGCGAAGCGCTGGCCGATGCCACCGTCGTCAGCTTCTGCACCGGTGGCATCCGCTGCGAGAAAGCCGCGCTGTGGATGCGCGCGCAGGGCATGGATAACGTCCTGCAACTCGACGGCGGCATTCTCGGTTACTTCGAGGCGGTCGGCGGGCAAAGCTACGACGGCGCCTGCTTCGTGTTCGACGACCGGATTGCGCTCAGTCCGTCGCTGGCTCCCATTTCCGGCGCGGACGAGTCAGAATTCACCGATCGAATGAGTGGAGAACGCAAGCATGGCTGATATGGGCTGGATCGGACTGCTGTTGGCGATTGTCGGGGCTTATTTCGCCATCAAAGTGGTGAAGTTCGTGTTCAAACTGTTCTGGTGGGCCGCGGTGCTGTGCGGCGCGTACTGGTTTCTGGCGCCGATGCTGGGGCTGCCGCGTCCGTTTTAAATGCACCCATCGTCTATGGATGTATGCGAGGGCATCGCATCAACGCTTGCGCGAGCACCGTATTGCGCACAAGCTCGAAGGGCTTGCTGAGGGAAACACTTGGACTGGAAGTACGACAGCTGCTGACTTGAACTGCCTGCATCGGCCTTAGCGCAGCGTGTCGTCCGTCCGCATCACCGGATACAGCCCGTAGCGTTCGTCCCACGCCGTGTGCAGCCGGTAGAAATATTCCAGCCGGGCCTGCGGATCGGCAGCGAACTTAGGATCTTCCTTGAGTTTGCCTTCGAAGCGTTCGCGCAGCACGGGGTCGCTCGCAAGCATGTCGCGGGCCACGTCCTCGGCGACGTAATCCTCCATGTATTCCTTGCGCTCGAAGGCATTGTTGAATGCGCCCCATGCCAGCAGGGAATCGGGTGCCAGCGGCTCCAGCAGCGACATCAACAGCCGTGCTTTGGGCTGGTCGATCGGTATAAACAGCGCACCGCTGCCGATGTTCTGGATATCCGTTTTCCACTCACCTTCCACATCAAGCCGCTGGTGCGTTTCGATCGGTGCTGCGGCGAATGTCGGTGTTTCATCCCTGAACGTTTCCACCTTCGCTTGCGGCAACGCATGATCCAGCCGAATGAAATCGATGCCGTGCTGATGCAGTTTCGCGACCAGCATGACCGCGTAAGCGGGCGGCACAAGATAGCCACCCTTTGGCGCATCGACGACGATAGCGGGGACGATGTCATCGCGTAGCGGCAGCTTCCAGATCTGTGGTTTGGTGTCGTCGTAGCGCGTCATCGATGCCCCCGAAATCTCCGATGGCGTTCGCGTGTAGGCATAGCCTCTGAACTCAATGGTGTGGACTTTATCGCTTGCAGCCCAACTCAGTGGGACCGGTACACCTGCAAGCGCGGCGGCTCGAGTGTCCGCCTCAAGAGCGATGCGACGCCAGTCGGCACCGTGTTTGGCCGCGAGTTCCAACACCGCAATCACGCTATTGCGCGTGACCCGCACCCGGGTTGCATAGTCCTTCCATGAGTGGGTTTCGACCAGCATTCCCATGCGGTTGCGGAGATGGAAATAGCCGATCGAAAAGCGTGGTGGCGACACGCCATCGACAAAACCCGAGGCCGGGTCGTCGTCTGAAACGAAAGAGGGATAAAACGAAACCGGCAGTGACCCCTGTTTGCGCAGCGTCGCTATTGTGCCGTCGCGCAGCGTTAAACCTGCCGCGCGGAGCGCTTGGTCGCCGGCATGAACCGGTTCGACCTGAATCGATACGTCATGCTCGAACTTGGCGCCGTCGGTCACATGCAGATCGATCGTCGCCAACGGATCCCACGCGTTCTGCAGCGCCAGCATCGCCTGCATTTCGGGCGTATCGGCTTTGACATAGTCGCGATTGAGGTTGTAGTTCTGCGCGGTCACGCGCCAGCCCATCTCGGACGGGCCGTTCTGGTTCGGTCGATGCCATGCCCCAAAGCGTTCATGACCGTCGACGTTGAAGACAGGTACGAAGATCAGCACGAGTTTCTGGAGCGCGCCTCGTGCAGCCTTGCCATCCAGTATCTGTCGCAGCGCTAAAAAACCAGCGTCCTTGCCGTCGATCTCACCGGCATGGATGCCGCCCTGCACCAGTACGACCGGCAGGCCCGCTGCACGGGCGCTGTCGGCGGTCAATACACCACTGTCGTTGGCGATGAGTGCTTTCATCGGACGGCCTTCAGGCGTGGTGCCGAAGTCGATGCAGCTCACCCTGCCTGGATAACGCGCCGCGAATGCATCGCACAGGGCGATGACCTCGCTGTAACGACCAGTATGTGCGTAACCGCTGCGCTCGGCTTCGGTGGTGAGGTCGGGGGCTGCGTGCGCCGGAGCGGCAAAAGGTGCGGCAAGCGCCCACAGAAGCGAAACGATCGACAGGGCAGGGCGCATGGCAGCATGTGAGTCGGGGACGGTCCGGTATTGTGCCGTCAATGACCGCAACGCGGGGATGTCGATGGTCATGCACGAAGGCCCGGCGGGTCATGCGAAGATTGGCGTCTTGATGCCGGAGTTTTCATGGACACCACCAATCGCAATGCCGACTACACGCTTTATTATTCTCCCGGGTCGGCCAGTCTGGTCGTTCACTGGATGTTGCTCGAACTGGATGCGCCGCATACGCTGGCGCTGGTCGATACCGCTGCTGGCGCGCAGAAGCAGCCGGAGTATCTGATTTTGAACCCCAATGGCGTGGTCCCGACACTGATCGTCGACGGATCGCCGCATTACGAGGCCGCCGCACTTTTGATGCATCTTGCCGATGCGTTTCCCGCATCAGGCCTGGCGCCGGCGCTGGCGGAGCCGCAGCGGGCCGATTACACCCAATGGATGTTCAATTTGGCGAATATGGTGCAGCCGCTGTTCCGGCAGTGGTGGTATCCCCACGAGCCCGCCGGCGAGGCCAATGCCGAAGCCGTACTTCAGCACGTACAGCCGCGGATCGAAGCGCAGTGGCAGCGCATCGACGATCATCTTGCCACGCACGGCCCGCATCTGTTGGGCGAGCGACTGACTGCCGCCGATTTTTATCTGGTGATGTTGATGCGTTGGTCGCGGAACATGCCGAAGCAGGCCATTACCTGGCCGCACTTGGCGGCGTTGGCGGCACGCCTGAAGGCGCGGACGTCATTCGCGGTCCTATATGAGCGCGAAGGACTGACCGAGTGGGTCTGAGAGGCGACACTGCTTACAAGCTCCGTGCGATATCGAAGCGGTCGTTCAGTCCATTACTGTTTCACAGACCGATAACGACCGCTGTCAGAGACCGACCCATCAAGAGACGCTGATCCATGACGACCGCTACGCCCGACCACGCCGCTAGATTGCCGCGCCAAATCCCCTACATCATCGGCAATGAAGCCTGCGAACGCTTCAGTTTTTACGGGATGCGCAACATCCTGGTGCAATTTTTGATCAGCAGTGTGATTCTTTCCTATTTGCCTGCAGCCGAACGCGAGGGCATGGCCAAGGAAGTCTTCCATAGCTTCGTTATTGGCGTGTATTTCTTCCCGCTGCTCGGCGGCTGGTTGTCGGACCGATTCTTCGGCAAATACAACACCATCTTCTGGCTGTCGCTGCTGTACTGCGTCGGTCATGCCTGTCTGGCAGTTTTCGAGAGCAACCGTACCGGGTTTTATGCTGGCCTGTTCCTGATCGCGCTTGGTTCAGGCGGTATAAAACCGCTCGTGTCATCGTTCGTCGGCGACCAGTTCACCCAGTCCAACAAGCATCTGGCGAAGATTGTCTATGACGCATTTTATTGGACGATCAATTTCGGTTCGTTCTTCGCATCGCTGTTGATGCCGATTTTTCTGCGCGAATACGGCGCGGCGATCGCGTTCGGTATCCCGGGCATTCTCATGTTCATCGCTACCGTCATTTTCTGGATGGGGCGCGCCAAGTACGTGAATATGCCGCCTTCGCCTCCCGACCCTCATTCCTTCCTCAATGTGGTCAAGACTGCGCTGCGCGGTGGCGACACCGGTAAAGGGGCGGGCAGTCTGATGGCGATGGCCGGTGTGGCGATCGCTGGGGCGCTGCTGCTTGGTTGGGCGGTGTCGCCAGCATGGTGGCCGAAGGGCTTCGGTTTCGTGATTTCGTTTTGCCTCGCATTGGGTGCGGTGCTGCTGTTGGGCGGTGTGGGCACTGCGATGCAGCTGGAGCAGGCGCGCGGCCTGCATCCGGATCCCGCGGTGGATGGTGTGCGGGCGGTGCTGCGGATCCTGATTATTTTCGCAATCGTCAGCCCGTTCTGGTCGCTGTTCGATCAGAAAGCCTCTACATGGGTGATACAGGGCAAAACCATGATGCTGCCGCACGATATGTGGTGGTGGCCGAGCCGGCTGGTCAAGGAAGCCGGGCAGATGCAGGCGCTGAATCCGCTGATGGTGATGGCACTGATCCCGTTCAATAATCTCGTGCTGTATCCGCTGCTGACGAAACTGGGCTTCAGAGTCACGGCACTGCGCCGGATGGGCTTCGGCATCGGGTTTTCAGGCTTGGCCTGGGTTGCAGCAGGTATGATTCAGCTCTCGATCGACGGTGGCGACTCCGTGTCGCTGGCCTGGCAGATAGCGCCTTATGCGCTGTTGACCTTCGGCGAGGTGCTGGTGTCGGCCACCGGCCTTGAATTCGCATACAGTCAATCGCCGCCGAAGATGAAAGGCGTGATCATGAGTTTCTGGATGCTGTCGGTGACGTTCGGCAATGTGTGGGTGCTGCTGACCAACGCTGCCGTGCGTAACGAAAGCGCAATGGCGCATATCGCAAGCACCGGGCTGAGCGAAAACGCGTTTCTGATGTTTTTTTTCGCCGGTTTCGCGTTCGTGGCGGCGCTGGTGTTTGCGCTCTATGCCAAGCGCTACCCTCTGCAGGATTACTACCGTGCGGCCTGAGCCTTGTGCCATGGCGAACCGAACCGCGTTTTACCCTCTGGAGCATGCATGAACGGCTACATCACGTTGGCCCTGATCGCAGTGACCTCGCTGGTCTCGTGGCAGGCATGGGAGCGTCCTCAGCTTTTGAATCGGCTGATCCTCTGGCCACCGGCAGTTGAGCGTCAGCAGCAGTACGATCGTCTGCTCACCCATGGTTTCATCCATGCCGATGGGATGCATCTGATCTTCAACATGGTCACGCTTTACTCGTTCGGACAGGCGATGGAGCGCTACTTTACGGTTCGCATCGGGTCGGTCGGCTATCTGTTGTTTTATGTGTCGGCGGTGGTCATCGCGATCTTGCCGACCTATATGAAGCATCGAGACGATTCCGGCTACCGCAGCCTAGGCGCATCGGGTGCGGTGTCGGCGGTTCTGTTCGCCTCGATCCTGCTTGATCCCTGGAACGGGATCTATATGTTCTTCATCCCGATTCCCATCCCTGCTTTTATTTTTGCCG
>JAYVSK010000274.1:0-10053 GCA_043775395.1 Lysobacter sp.
GCCCGCGAACATGCGGATGGGGTCTTCGCCGGTGCGGCGGTAGGGATACACGCCGCCGGTGTAGGGGTAGTAGCCGGGCAGATTTTCTTTCTGCAGGAAAGTCAGCAGCTCGCCCCAGCTTGTGTAGGTGGGTGCGGCGATTTTTGGAATCTGCTGATATGACAGTGATTCGCGATAGTTTTCGACGCGGATGGTTTTGTCGCGGACCTGGTATTCGGTCACGTCATCGACGATGGATTTCAGGCGGGTTGGCCATTCGCGCAGCAGTTTCAATGCTTCGGAAGTCAGCGATTGGACGGCATCGTTGTAGCGTTGGCGGAGGGTGATGAGGGTGCGGTCAACTCCCTCCCCCGCCTGCGGGGGAGGGTTGGGGTGGGGGTTAGAAGCCGAGGCATGCCCGACTGCATCGCCCCCATCCCGACCTTCCCCCGCACGCGGGGGAAGGAGCAAAGCGTCGCTCGCGTAAAGCCCCAGCGACTTCGGCAGCGCGGGGTCTTCAAGATCGTGCAGCGACTGCCAGTACGACTGCGCGCGATCTGCGGTTTCGGCCTGGGTTTCGATCTGGCGGTTGATGCCGCGGCCCTGCTCGGCGATCTCGGCGAGATAGCGCACGCGGTTGCCGGGAATCAGTACGGTGGCGCGGGGCTCGCGCAGCGAAGTGTCGATTGTTGGCTGCCAATCACAGCGCTGCGCGGGTGCGGCTTTAGCCGCGAGCGTTTCAGTGGCGGTGGAAGAGATCGGGGCTGAAGCCCCTCCTACAACAGCTCCAACGCCAAGCTTCTCGCGCATCAGTCGGCACAGGTTGGCGAACATCCAGCTGATGCCGGGGTCGTTGAACTGCGACGCGATGGTGGGATACACCGGCACGTCTTCATCGGCCAGGGTGAAAGCGACGCGGTTGCGCTTCCACTGTTTGCGCACATCGCGCAGTGCGTCTTCCGCGCCGCGTTTGTCGGATTTGTTCAGCACTACCAGTTCGGCGTAATCGAGCATGTCGATTTTTTCCAGCTGGCTGGGTGCGCCGAAGTCGCTGGTCATGACGTACATCGGGAAATCGACGAGGTCGACAATCTCCGAATCGCTTTGGCCGATGCCGGCGGTTTCGACGATGACCAGATCGTAGCCCAGCGATTTGAGAAAACCGATGCAGTCCTTCAGCACGATATTGGTGGCCGCATGTTGACGGCGGGTCGCCATTGAGCGCATGAACACGCGATGGCTGCGCAGCGAATTCATGCGGATGCGGTCGCCCAACAGCGCGCCGCCGGTGCGGCGACGCGTGGGGTCGACCGAGATCACCGCGATGTGCATGTCGGGGAAGTGGGCGAGAAAGCGGTTGAGCAGTTCATCCGTGACTGAGGATTTGCCGGCGCCGCCGGTGCCGGTGATACCGACGACGGGCGTCTTGCCGCCGGCGAGTTGCCATGCCTTGCGCAGATGCGCGAGTTCGGAGTCTTCAAGCGCACTTTCTTCGATGGCGCTGAGCATGCGGCCGATGGTGATCTCATCGGAAAAATCAACGCGATGCGGCTTTTCAACCGGCTGACGCGCGGCACCCGCCCGGCGCACCACGTCTTCGATCATCGCAACCAGGCCCATGTGCATGCCGTCATTGGGGTGATAAATGCGCTCGACGCCGTAGGTCTGCAGCTCGCGGATTTCTTCCGGGGTGATCGTGCCGCCGCCGCCGCCGAAGACTTTGATGTGGCCGGCGTCGCGTTCTTTCAACATGTCGATCATGTACTTGAAGTATTCGACGTGGCCGCCCTGATAGCTGGACAGTGCGATGGCGTCGGCGTCTTCCTGCAGCGCGGCGCGAACCACGTCCTCGACGCTGCGGTTGTGGCCGAGGTGGATGACCTCCGCGCCCTGCGCCTGGATCAGGCGGCGCATGATGTTGATGGCGGCATCGTGGCCATCGAACAGGCTGGCGGCGGTGACGAAACGCAGCGGCGATGATTCGCTGTTCACTGCGGGAAGCGTTGCGGCTGGCGTGCTCATGGCGCGCTCCGTGCTGGAATGACTGGCACGTATTGTAGGCGTGCCGCGCTCCGGCAGCGAACGCCCGTGCCCGGCTGCCTTGCCCGTTGGCCTGTGCGGCATAGATACTGGCCGGAACGGGGAGAGTATGACGATGCGTTCGATGACACGGTTCTGGCGGATGGCGCGGTGGGGGACGTTCTCGCTGGCGGCCCTGATCGGCACGGGTCTGCTGTTGGCCAACCATTTCACACCGCCGGCCAACGGCGAGAAGAGCCATGCCATCGCGGTGCAGGCCAATGCCACCGAGCTGGACCGCGAACTGGCGCCGCTGCTGGCCGAACACCCGGGCAAGACCGGCGCGCTGCTGGTCAACGACGGTGTAGATGCGTTCGCGGCGCGCGCGCTGTCGGCAGAAAAGGCCGGACGCAGCCTCGACCTGCAGTACTACATCTGGCACGACGACATGACCGGCCGCCTGCTGGGGCGTGAAGCCTGGCGCGCGGCCGAGCGCGGCGTGCGTGTGCGCATGCTGCTGGATGATATGAACGCCGAGGGCATGGATTCGAAGCTGCTGCTGCTGGACAGCCATCCGAATATCGAACTACGGCTGTACAACCCGTTCCGCAACCGCACCGGGCCAGCGCGGATCATCGAACTGATCCAACGCATCTTCAGCGTCAACCACCGCATGCACAACAAGGCATGGATCGCCGATGGCCGCGTGGCGGTCGTGGGCGGGCGCAATATCGGCGTGGAGTATTTCGGGGCCGGCAGTGAAGTGAATTTCCGCGATCTGGACGTGGTGCTGTTCGGCCCGGCGGTGGGCGAAGCCAGCGCGATGTTCGACCGCTATTGGAACAGCGCTGCGGCGGTGCCGTTGGCCGGGCTGAGCCGCGCCCCTGAGGGCGCGTTCGAGGATATTGCGGGAGCGATCGAAACCGAAGCCAGAAGCGCCGATGCGCAGCGCTATCTGCAGCGCGTCGCGTCATCGCCGAATGTGCAGGACTACGCCGGCAAGCGGCTCGCGCCTTTTTGGAGCGACCGTATCCATCTGGTCGCCGATCCGCCGCTGAAATGGGAAGCGGACAGCCGCGACCAGTGGTTGGTGCACCGCATCGAACGCGATCTGTCGAAGGCGACATCGAAAGTGTTGCTGATCTCGCCGTATTTCGTCCCCGGCCCGGAGGTGACCGCAGGCATGACCGGGCTGGTATCCAAGGGCGTGACCGTCGGCGTGGTCACCAATTCGCTGGCGGCGAACGATGTCGCTGCGGTTTATGGCGGCTATCGTCCATACCGCGACACGCTGCTGCGCGGCGGCGTGCACGTCTCCGAGCTGCGTATGCAGGGACATCCCGACAGCAGCCTGTTCGGCAGCAGCGGCGCGAGTCTGCACACCAAGGCTTACAGCGTGGACGACGCGCGCGGCTTCATCGGTTCGTTCAATCTGGACGCGCGCTCGGCGTATCTCAATACCGAAATGGGCGTGATGTTCGACGATCCGCAGATGGCGAAAGCGGTGCGCGACGAATACCTGCGTCTGGCCGGACCCGAGCTGAGCTATTGGATGCATCTGGACGCGCACGGCGAGCCGCGATGGCTGGATCGCGCGTTGCGACCGCCGGGTCTGTTCTCGAAAGAACCCGGTACCGACGCCTGGCAGCGTTTCAGTGCGGCCGCGATTTCATGGCTGCCGGTGGAATCGCAGCTGTGAGCACGCCGGCACCGTTGGCGGATCTGCAGGCCGCGGCCGAAGCGGGTTCTGCTGAGCATGCTTTCGCGCTTGCGTTGGCGCTGGCCGAGGCGCAACGCATGGAAGACGCGCAGCGCTGGCATCTGCGTGCTGCCGAAGCCGGGCACGTCGACGCGCAGATCGAATATGCGCGAATGCGGCTGTACGGCATCGCCGGTGCGCCTGCGCCGCAGGCCGCAGCGGAATGGCTGCTGCGTGCGGAACAGGCAGGCCATCCGGAGGCCACAGAACTGTTGGTGCAGATCGCGCTGGGCGGCGTGGCGCTGCCGCGCGATGCGCGCATCAACGAACGCCTGCATCGTGCGGTGCAGGCGAATTTTCCGCCCGCATTGTTGACTGCGGCGATTCATTTCGGACGCAAGCCGCATCCCGACGATCAATCGCTGTGCATGCAGCTGCTGGAGCGCGCGGCGGGACGCGGCAGCGCGATCGCCGCGATGCTGATGGCCGAACGCCTGCGTCACGGCGAAGGCTGCGAAGCGCAGCCCGACGTGGCCGAAGATCTGTGGATGCAGCTCACCGCGAACGGCGCGACGCGGCTGCCCGGTTTCACGCTGCTGCCGCCGGCCGCGCCTGGTGCGGCGCCAAGACGGCTGTCGATCGAAGACGTGCTGTCTCCGCCGCAATCACGACCGCTAAGCGCGCAGCCGAATGTGTCGGTCATCGACCAGCTGTTCTCCGCAGACGAATGCCGGCTATTGATCGCCAGCGCGCAGCCGCATCTGCACGACTCGCAGACCGCCGATCCGCGCACCGGCGTGCCCCATACGCTGCCGGTGCGGACCAGCAGCGAAGCGAGTTTCGACCCGCTGATCGAAACCAGCGCGCTGCGGATGGCGCAGCTGCGGATGGCGGTTGCGGCGGGAATCGATCTGCCGCACGCCGAGCAGCTGACCGTGCTGCGCTATCTGCCCGGTCAGCAGTACCGGCCGCATCGCGACTATCTGCCATCGGGCACGCTGCAGATGGACCGGCCGCACGCCGGCAACCGCGCGCGCACCATCTGCATGTATCTCAACGTAGTGGATGCCGGCGGTGCGACCACATTCCCGGTGCCCGACCTGCGGATCGATCCTATGCCAGGACGTGCAGTGATCTTCGACAACCTCATGCCCGACGGCAGTCCGGACCCCGATTCGCTTCATGCCGGCACCCCGGTGGAAGCCGGCGAAAAATGGCTGGCGACGCTGTGGATCCGTCAGGGGCGGTACCGGCACTGGTAAGTACCGGTGCTGGTAACGCAGTGCCGCATCCGCGCGTCGCCGCTCAGCGGTTGATGACTTCGCGGTGCATCGGCGCGAGCAACGCCAGCAGTTTATTCTGCGCGCGAAACGGAATCCCGCGCCGGCCCATTGCGATCTGCAGATCTTCGACCAGTGCATTGAAGTCAGCTTTGTCGATCGCGAACGCCGCGTGCGTTTCCTTCATGTCGCGCCCGCTGTAGGCGCAGCCGCCGTTGAGAATCGCGCAGAACTGCTCCGCAAGCTGACGCTTGACCCGGTCGTGATCGACCTTCTCGAAGAACGGACGCATGCGCGGATCGTCTAGCAGGATGATCATGAAATCGTCCATCAGCGCGGTCATGCCTGGCATCCCGCCGAACTGCTCGAACACCCCGGCCAGTTCTGGATGCACCGGCGCTGGATCGGGTATGCCTGCGGCGCGATTGGCGGCCGGCATGGATTCGCTGGACGGCTGGGCCTGGGCCGAAAAAACAATACACAGCAGCAGCGCGCTGCCGAGCGTTCGCGCGATGGCAAGATGGAAACGGATCATGGAATTCTCCGGAAGAAGCATCAGAAACCGACCTGCAGCGAAGCGTACACGCCGCGCTGTCTGTCGCGAATCACGATATTGCCCAGATCGACATAGGCGACCGTCAGCGATACGTGGCGATTCGGTGTCCAGGCGACGAACACGTCCCAGGCATCGTCTTCGTCGGCGATATTCAAATTATCGGGTTTGGTGCGGTATTCGGCGCCCACCGCCACACGGCGATCGAGCAGATAGGCGATCGAAGTTTCCAGCTGCGGCGAGTAACCGTCACGCCGATCGCCGCCGAAACCGAGGATGCCGAACTGGTTGGCCTCGGTAAAACGCACGGTAGCGTTGAGCAGCAGACTCTTGTCGAGATAGAGTTTGGTGGCACTCACATAAAAATCTGTACCGCTGTCGTCATCGGCGCCGATCGCGCGTACCAGCGCGCCGCGATCGTTGCGCTTGTGCTGCGCGCCCACCGAAACCTGCGGCAGCGGGCTGTCCTGCTCCAGCACCGCGTCGCCGAACAGCTTCAGCTTCACGCCATAAGTGTCCTGGCGGATCACGAAACCGTCGCCCAGGCCCAGCGCACCGCCGACCTGCTGTGTGTCGAACGCCTGCCGCGACACGCTGAATTCGACGCGGTCGCGGATGCCGATGGTTGCGCCGTAGCTGTCAAGACGGTAGTCACCGACATCGACGCGGGTATAGAACGCGTTCACGCCGAATTGATTGCGTTCGCCATAGCCGCCGATCACCGCCCATGGCGTCAAACCGCCGCCTGCCGCACCTTCAAGCTGGCTCACGCCCGCAGTCAACAACAGCTTGCCGCCGGTCGGTGCATTCGCGGGCTCGGCAGGCGCCTCTTCTTGCTGCGCTTCCAGATCGGAGAGCTCCTGCGCGCACGCCGGAGCAGCCGAAAGCGCGAACAAGCAGGCGCCGGCCAGCGTACCTGCGCCGAGCCTCGACAGGCTTCCGGCAATGCGATTCATGAAATGCTCCTGTAGTGCGGATAAGTGCGGACGCACGTACGGCCGAAAAGCAACCGCGCGTACGCTGCAGGGGATCATGGTTTTCATGGTTTTCATGGTTTTCATGGTTTTTGCGGCCCCGCCGCGCGCGCGCAGGCGCGGTTGAAGGCTTCGGAGATGCGAACGATGGTCCTGCCGCCGCCCAGCGGCGCCTTGACCCGGAAATCGCCGGAATCCGCGCAGTAATCGATCATGCGCTCCAACGCATGCGCCGGCGCGTAGACGCGACGCCAGAGCATCGTCAATGCGATCGCGAGCAGCAGCAGAACGCTGCCGATGGCGATCAGCAGCGGCAGCAACGATGCCGTGGACACTTCGGATGCACCGCTGGAGGGAATGACCGCCACCAGACGCGCATCTGCATCGCCGAACAGCGGCGCGAGCGACACCCGATGCGAAACGCCGCCGATGACGATATCGAAACGATCTTCGCGCTTGCCGGTATCGACGCGCAGTGCCGTCGTTAGACGTGCGGAGTCCGCTGTCGGCAGGGTGGATGCGGCGATCAGCGGACCGTCCGCCGTATGCATCAGCACCGCGACATCCGCCGATCCGACTTCGGCGATGGATTCCGCGAACGCCTGATTGATCGGCATGCCCACCAGCAAGTAAGCCTCGCTGGCGCCGTACACGGCCAACGGCTGGATGGCGATGCCCAGCAGCCGCGCTCTGTCGGCGAACACCGCGGTGCGGACGGTCTTGCCTTCGCGCGCGGCGCGGAACGCGGCGAGATCGCCGAAACTGTCGCGTCCCGCCAGAGGTTCGGTGATGGCGACGATGCGACCGTCAGCATCCAGCACCGCCGCGATCGCGAGCCCCAGTTGGCTGCGGCGCTCTTCCAGCAGATCCACGACCGATGCGTAGTCCACTTCGGTGCCCGGCAGCGCGCTGTCCAGCGATTGCACGATATAACCGGTCACCGCCTGATTGCTTGCGATCAGCTGCGCGCGCACGGTGAGCTGATCGGTCTGGCCGCGTTCCACCAGCGCCTGCGCGGAGTGGATGACGTCGAGATGGTCTTCGGCAAGCGCAGCCGCTACCTGCCGGTGCTGCAAATACAGCAGACCCGATCCGATCGCGGCAGCCACGGTGAGGATCAACGCGCACGACAGCGCATAGCGTGAGAAATTCGTCATGATTCATTTCATCCCGTCGTGATCGCTGCGCGGCTTGCTGGCGACCAGCCGCTGCTTTTGCACAGCCGCGCCGGGCAGCGTGATCTGCACCGTCGTTGCGGCAGCACGTGGATGCCAGTAAACCAAGGTGCCGGTGCCCGACGGCAGACCGGTGAGTTCAAAGCGGCCGTTCTTGTCCGGCCGCGTGTAATAGGGCGTGGCCATGACCACGACGGTGGCGCGCATTGAGTGGTGCACGCTGCAGTTCACGATCACCAGACCTGGTTTGCTGAAGACCTGCTGCCGGCTCTGGCCAGGGCCGTAATTGCCAAAATCGAACGTCGCGCCGGGCGTGCGCGAAAACACGTTGTGCAGCACCGAGTCGCGATTGGGAAACGCCAGCGTGCTGCCTGCCGGCACCACCAATAGCGACGGTGAAAAACCTTTGCTGTGCGTGATCACCGTGAAATACCCGGGCTTGGGTTTGGGATTGCCGGCTTTCGGCAGAAAGTACACCAAACCATCCATAACCTCGCCCGCCGCGACCGTCTGTTTCTGGCCTGCGACCAGTTCCAGCCGCCCCTGTATGGAAGGCAGCGGTGCGGGCTTGTCGACCGCTGGCGCTGCGGGTCGGATCCGGGCCGGCTTCGGGCGTTTGGGTGCCGCAGATTTGGCCGGCGGTTCCGCCGCGACCGCTGAAGGCGGCGACACTGCACCGGTCTGCGCTGCAGCGGGTTCGGCGGGTGACTGCGTCGACGGCGTCGTTGGGGCATTTTCTGACGCGATGGGTGCTGTGGGACCGGTGTCGCTCTGTGCCCGGCTGGGCATGACCGACACCGCAAACAGCAACAGCACGGCAATACCGCATATTGGACGTCTGGACATGTCAATTTCCCCTGAAATGAACGTACTGCACCGCCGGAAATATCATGGATCGGTAAGCATGTCGAATTGATACGGGCGTGGAACAACTTGGGATGCATCGGGCACTCAGCCGCAGGTGTGCGAACGATCGCCGATGGACTGCCCGCGGATCGATCGGTGGCAGTGAATGCTCCGCATGCTGGCCGAATCCGTTAACGATGAACACTGATCGGTGACCGGCGATGCTGCCGATCGGGATTGAAGCCACAGCAAATCAAGGCAAGCAACGGTGAAAAGCACCGGCATGTCCACGGGCCCGCTGTATACGATTGCATTACACTGCGCGCCTGCGGCCGGACATGGCCGCATCACCAAGCCGCTGACCCGAATAAATTCAACGACTTGCCACATACTTCGGCGTACTGAACACCTTCAGCGCCGACGCAAGGGAGCTTCCGATGATCTTCGAACACATCGAAAACAATGGCCATGAGCAGGTCGTGTTCTGCCATAACAAAGACGCGGGCCTGAAAGCCATCATCGCGATCCACAACACCGTGCTGGGCCCTGCGCTGGGCGGCCTGCGGATGTGGCCCTACAAAACCGAGCAGGATGCATTGAACGATGTGCTGCGGCTCTCGCGCGGCATGACCTATAAAAATGCGGTGGCCGGTCTGAATATCGGCGGCGGCAAGGCCGTGATCATCGGCGACCCGTCGAAAGACAAATCCGAAGCGCTGTTCCGCGCGTTCGGCAAGTTCGTCGACTCGCTGGGCGGGCGCTACATCACTGCCGAAGATGTGGGCATTGATGTCAACGACATGGAATACGTGTATCGCGAAACCGAATACGTGACCGGCGTTCATCAGGTCCACGGCGGTTCGGGCGACCCCTCGCCGTTCACCGCGTACGGCACGCTGCAGGGCCTGATGGCCACGCTCAACAAGAAGTACGGCGACGAGGAAGTGGGCCGCCACAGCTACGCGGTGCAGGGCCTGGGCCACGTCGGCATGGAGTTCGTGAAACTGCTCAAAGAGCGCGGCGCGAAGATTTTCGTTACCGATATCAACAAGTCGCTGGTCGAGCAGGCCGTCGAGGAATACGGCGCCGAAGCGGTGTTGCCCGACGAGATCTACGACGTGCCCGCCGATGTGTATTCGCCCTGCGCGCTGGGCGGCACGGTCAACGAGAAAACCCTGCCGCGCTTGAAGGCCAAGATCATCTGCGGCGCCGCCAACAACCAGCTGGCGAACAATGCGATCGGCGATGAAGTGCAGAAGCGCGGCATCGTTTATGCGCCGGACTACGCGGTCAACGCCGGCGGCGTGATGAACGTGTCGCTGGAGATCGACGGCTACAACCGCGAACGCGCGATGCGGATGATGCGCACGATTTATCACAATCTGGCGCGTATCTACGAGATCTCCGGCCGCGACGGCATTCCGACTTATCTCGCTGCCGACCGCCTCGCAGAAGAGCGCATCGCCGCGATCGGCAAACTCAAACTGCCGATGGGCCGCAGTACGCCGCGTTTCCTGGGCCGGATGCG
>JAYVSK010000275.1:0-6417 GCA_043775395.1 Lysobacter sp.
GTCGTGGCCTTCCTCGACGAAGATATCGACCAGATCGGAATCGAGATCGGACATGTCCAAGCCGACGTCCGGATCGACCACGTTTGCGCCGACCAGAACCGTGGGCGCATCGACTGCAGATGCGGTCTTCGCCACCACGGACGCAACGACCGGAATCGCTGCAGGCATGTCGCCGAAATCGGCGAACGCCGGCAGTTCGATATGTTCGCCCTGCTCCGGTTCGACGCCCTCGGCCAATAGCCGCTCCGCTTCCAGCAGCTCCGCTTCGCGCCGCAGAGCTTCCAGACGCTCTTCTTCGCGCGCGTGAAACTCTTGGGTGGTTTGCCCGCTAAGCGCAGCTTCGATGCGTTCGGCTTCTAGGCGATCCGCTTCGATGCGTTCGGCTTTTAGACGCTCAACATCGATGCGCTCGGCTTCTAAACGTTCGGCTTCGACGCGTGCAGCTTCGATGCGTTCGGTCTCAAGGCGTTCGGCTTCGATCCGTTCGGCTTCGATCCGTTCGGCTTCGATGCGATCAGCTTCGATACGCTCGGCTTCGATACGCTCGGCTTCGATACGCTCGGCTTCGATACGTTCGGCTTCGACACGCGCGGCTTCGATACGCTCAGCTTCGATACGTTTGGCTTCGACACGCGCGGTCTCAAGTCGCTCTGCTTCGAGGCGTCCAGCTTCGATACGCTCGGCTTCGACACGCGCGGTCTCAAGTCGCTCTGCTTCGAGGCGTCCAGCTTCAAGACGTTCGGCTTCCAGACGCACGAAATCTTCATACTCGGTGCGGCGCAATTCAGCCAGACGTTCGACTTCGAGGCGTTCGGCTTCGAGGCGTTCAGTCTCAAGACGATCAGCTTCAATGCGCTCGGCTTCGAAAGATTCCATCAGCGCTAGCAGGCGCTTGGCGTCTTCAGGATCGTTTGCAACACCCGAGTCGATCTCGACCGGCGTCAGGCTCGCGGCAGGAGCTTCGGTCGATTGGCCAAGCAGCTTGGCCAACTCGTCTTCGGCATCGGCATCCAGCGAGATGACTTTGAGCTCAGATGCGGCACCTGCGGTATCGATCACCGGCAGCGCAGGCGTTTCAACGTCGAAATTGCCGTAGGCGCTAAGATCGAGGTCAGTGAGCTCGATCTCACGAGGCGCGTGGGTGTCGTCGTGCGCAAACTCATAAGGTTCATCGACCACGCTGACCGGCCGGGATTCCGGCAGATGGTCGCGCAGCCCGACGAAACGCGCGGCAAGCGCGGCGCAATTCGGCACACGACCGCCCGTGGTCGACAGCGCGGTAATGGTGTCGCGGATGCGATGGGTCAGCTCGGCGACGGCGGCCACACCCTCGTTGTCTGCAACATCACCGGATGCGAGCAAGCGACGGGCATAGCCTTCGGCCGGAGTGAGCGCATCGGTGATCGACGGCACTTCGGTCATCGCGAACGCACCGTTCATGGTGTGGATCGCACGCACCAGCGGTTCGTCGGCCAGCGCAGGCGCACTGCGCGCACGCGCCAGCCAACCGTCGATGGTGATCAGATGACCGCCGACTTCAGCCTGCAGGATTTCAAGCAGAACCGCATCGACGCTGACCGGAGTACCGTCGTCTTCAACGGTGGCGCCGGGCGTGAAATCAGCCGTGACCGGTTCGAATCCAACGACCGGCGCTGCCTCGACGACCGTCGCTGCGGTCAGCACCGGCATCACTTCCTCGCCACCGGCGATTCGCTCCGCAAAGGCTTCCATGGCATGCAGATCGGCGGTGATCACGCCGTCTCCGCGCAGGGCAGCGTGCAGCTGCGGCAGCGTCATGTAGGCCTGATCGACCATCGCGATCACCGGCGACGTCGCCGGGCGATGCCCGTCGCGCACCCGGTTCAGCATGTTTTCGATCTTCCAGCTGAATTCGCCAAGGGTCTTGGCGCCGACCAGACGACCGCTGCCTTTGAGCGTATGAAACACGCGGCGAACCGGCTGCAGCCGTTCGATATTGCTGGGATCGGTCTTCCACGCCGGCAAGAGCTGACCGAGATTGGCGATTTCCTCTTCGAATTCTTCAAGGAAGATTTCGCGGATTTCGTCGTCGATATCGTCGCTGGTGGTATCGAAGCCGGCCGATACAGCCGCCGCTGGGACAGCTGCAGCCGCTGCGGGTGGGATTTCGGCAACCGCCGGTGCCGGCGCGGCTTCGCGCGGCGGCAGGAACAGCGGAATGAAGGGCGGAGCTGCCCGTTCCACAACCGTTTCAGACAATGCTTCGACCGGCGCAGGCAAAGCGGGCGGCGCAGCGGCGAAAGGCTGTGCAGCGGACGATTCAACCGGAAGCGGCGCGAATACAACGACTTCCGGCCCGCTGTCGACAACGGTCACGTCGATGGCAGGTGCATCGGCAGCAAGCGGATCTGCAGCAGGCGGCGCGAATGCGGGCGATTCGACCGCAGCCGCAGCGGTGCGCTCGGCGGGCAGCGGCCAGTAGCCCAATGTTTCCAGACTGTTGCGGGTGATATCAAGGATATCGTCGCGGGCGGCACGACGGTCGCGCAGCGCTTCGAGGTAATACTCGAGGCTGGCGAGCGCATCTGCGAAGGTATCGAGCTGCCGTCCGTTGGGAATGCGATGGCGATCGAGCAGTTCGATTTCGGTGTACATCCGCACGCCATCGAGATACTGCGCGGGCTGCTGCAATTCGAGGATATTCAGCGCGCCGGACACTTCGCGAAGCAGCTTCGGCACCTGCACAAGTTCGGCGTGGTTCCAGGCGGTTTCGACGAAGCCATCGAACGCCTGACGCGCGGCTGCGAAATTGGTGATCGCTTCGCGCAACAGCACATCGAGAACTTTGCGGGCTTCGGCGCCGGCGAGATCTTCTTCGGTTTCGGCGCCGTCGCCGCTGGCCAGACGTGCGACCTGATCATCCAACGAGGCGTCGACATACAACAGTGCGCCGGCGATATCCAGCAGCGCGGTTTCATCGGCCTGACGCTTGCCGTCGACGATGTCCTGCATTGAATCGCGCTGCTGCTGCACGAGCGTGCGCGCCAGACCCAGGCCCAACATGCCGAGCGTATCGGCGACCCGTTGCAGCGCTTCAGCCTGCGGCCGCAGCGTAACCGGATCTTTCTGGCTGGTGCGCAGATACAGATCAAGCGCGTCCTTCACGCGCAGCAGATCCTCTTTGACCGCAGCGGCCACCGTGTCGAGCAGCGAACGATTGCGGCCGGCCACGCTGCCCCGCGCGTGGTCGAGTTCGGATTCGGTCGGACGCAGCGCATCCAGATCGAACACTTCGCGCAGCTTCATCAGCGCCGGATGCACGGATTCACTGTGTGTGACGTGGTAGAGCAACTGGCGGGTCGGTTCGAGCGCGGCCTCGGGCCGCGGCGTATCGAATCCGCCCTGATCGAACACGCCGCGGGCTTCGCGGTCGACGCTGGCGAACGCCTGGCGCAAACCCGCGCTGGACGTCATCGCACCGTCGCGCAGCGCGCCGGCAACCATCGAGGCCACCCACAGCATCCGCCGCTGCGATTCGTCGCTGGTACGGGCAAGCAGCGCCTCGGCGGCAAAATGCAGGCCTTCGGCGTCGCCGGGAGCGCCCTGCTCGGGCCATGCGCGCAGCGCATCGCGCAGGCGCGCGAGGTATGGCGAGACTTCATTGGCACGGTTGGAAGCAGGCTGGGCCGCGGCACGCGGCAACGATGCCGGCAGCGCACGGTCCAGATCGGGAACGAACAGCGCGCTCTCGCTCAGCCCAGCTTCGCCGCGCGCGGCGCGAAGCTCGTTGAGCATCGGCAGCAGAACAATCGAGATTTCCTTGTGGCCGCTCTGCAGACGTTCCAGATAATCGGGCAGCAGCACCACACCGCGCATCAGTGCGGAACAGGCGACATCGCAATCCAGACCCTGGCCTGCGACGCCTTCGCCGTTCTGAAGAGCCACCGACAGCCGTTCCATCTCCTCAGCCACCATCGCCGGAGCATACAGCTCGACCATGCGCAGAGTGCCCTGCACCTGATGCAGTAGTTCGGTGCAGACGCGCATCCTGCTGGTATCGGTCGGGTCGTCGGCAAAGCCTTCTACCTCGACGCGGACCAGACGCAGGGTTTCGTCGAGCTCGGGTTTGACCCAGCCCAGCGCGCTGTATTCGATCGCCTCATGGAGGGCCGTCATCGCGCGCCTCCGCCGACGACTGCGCGTCCGGTTTCAAGATCGGAAAACATTCGAATCATCTCGCTAGTGCTCCGCCGCGATTCGCCGGATCAGGCCGGGAGCTTGAAGTCGGCGACCGAACGACGCAGATCGGCCGCCAGCTGCGCGAGGTTTCCGATCGACTCCGCGGTCTGATTCGCGCCCTCCGAAGTCTGCGCGGTGATCGACTGAATCGTGGTCATCGTCTTGGTGATATCCGTCGCCGCAGCGGACTGCTGCTGCGAAGCGCTGGAAATGCCCTGAATCAGGTTGGCAAGCGTGTTCGACACCGTTTCGATCTCGCCCAGCGCGGTACCCGCGTCCTCGGCCAGCCTCGCACCCGCAACCACTTCGGATGTCGTCTGTTCCATCGAACTCACCGCTTCGTTGGTATCGGACTGAATGGTCTGCACCAGCGCTTCGATTCGCTTGGTCGCGTTGGAGGTGCGCTCCGCGAGCCGCTGCACTTCGTCGGCCACCACTGCGAACCCGCGGCCTGCCTCGCCGGCCGAAGCCGCCTGGATCGCGGCATTCAGCGCGAGGATGTTGGTCTGTTCGGAAATGTCGTTGATCAGTTCCACGATCGAACCGATTTCCTGCGAGCTTTCACCAAGACGTTTGATGCGCTTCGAGGTTTCCTGGATCTGGCCGCGGATCGAGTCCATACCGACGATGGTCTGCCGCACCACGCCGGCGCCCTTGGTGGACAGTTCCACCGAGCGCTGCGCCACGTCGGCCGATTCGGCGGAGTTTTTCGAGACCTGGTTGATGCTGGTCGCGATTTCGTTGATACGGCTGGTGGCGGTATTGATCTGCTGCGCCTGATGCTCGGCGGCTTCGGCCAGATGCATCGCGGTGGCCTGGGTTTCCTGGGCGCTGGACGCCACCTGCACGGAGGTATCGTTGATGGTCTGCACCAGGCTGCGGAGCTGTTCGATCGCGAAGTTGATCGAGTCTGCGATCGCGCCGGTCATATCCTCGGTCACGGTCGCCTTGACGGTGAGATCGCCTTCCGCGAGCGAACCCATTTCGTCCAGCAGGCGCATGATCGCCTCCTGGTTGCGGTTGTTGAGCTCCATCGAATTCTCGAACCGGTTTTTCTGCGCGCGGTTCAGACCGAAGGCCAGGAAGATGATCGAGGCCAGTGCGACCAGACCGGAAATGATGCTGACCCAGATGTTGCCTAGAATGCTGGTATCGCGCAGCGAACCGAATGCGGTGAATGCGCGGAACAGATTTTCGCTGTCGCCCAGCAGACGGTCGGCGCCAGCGGTCAATTCGGTGGCGGCCGACTGGGCGCGGAACAGACTCTGCGACGAGGCCAGAATCGCATCGAGATCCTTCTTCATCTCGGCCCACTGGTCATTGGACTGGTTCAACGCGCCCAAAGCGGCGGCGTTGGTAAGTTTCTGCACGTTCATTGCCTGATCGCCGTTGCGCAGGCCATTGAGCACCTGCGCGAACACGCCAGCGTCACGGTTGAGCGCGTCGCCCGCAAGCGCGGCACCCGGTCCACCGGCGCGGATTTCAGCGACGCGGCGGGCCATCGAAGCGGCCAGCACCACTTGGCGCAGCGCGATGTAGATCTGCGAGGACGGCGCACCGCTGGCGGACATTGCGCGCACCACTTCGTCGAGCTGCGCCTGCAGCTGCGGCACGCGATCGGTGAAGCGCTGGGCCTTGTCGGAGAGGGCAAGCACTGCGGCCTCGGAATCAATCACCTGCTGGGCATTCTTGCCCATCGGCGTCCAGGTCGAGGTGACGGTGCTGATGGGGCCTGAGACGTCCGGCGCGTTGCCGAAGCGGTCATTGAGCACTTTTACATCGGCAATAATCTGGTCGCGGGTGACCGCGAAGGCCTTGAACGATGCAGCGTCGCCGTTGATCGCCTCGCGGCCCAGATTGGCAAGTTTCTGCGAGTTCACCTGCAAATTCGACGCTGAAGTGTTGGCGCCGCCGAACCTCGCGGTCTTCCACAGGGCGTAACCCGTGTTGGCCGCGAAAAAGGTTAGCGATATCGCCAGAATCACCAGCCAGAAGCCGGTGCCCTGACTGCGGCCTTTGCCAGCGACGGTATCCATCACAGTGCTCATGTCTCGCCTCGATCTTGTTTTAACTGTTGCAGTGAAAGGTGTGTGCCGTCAGATGGCGGCATGTCGGAATTCAGGCGTGCGGACCAGACGATCGAGGCTGAAGACGCCCCAGACGTCGTCCGCGACGCGGTATGCGCGATCAATGAAACAA
>JAYVSK010000276.1:0-22694 GCA_043775395.1 Lysobacter sp.
CCTGCCTTCAGTAGAATATCCCTCGATAAGGAAAGGTCGCGCGACGCCGATTCGAATCGCTGCGACTTCATCAAGCCGTAACCGCGCGCCCCTAGAGCATCGCCCATCACGCGCGACGGCGCGTCGCGTCCCAAGGTTTCGAGCAATGCGACGGCGGACGCTGCTGGCGCCAGTACATCCGCGCCGTTTTTTCCGGATGCGCCGTTCAAATAGGCCTGCGCGGTCAGCACTCTGGCACGCCAGAGCGGATCTTCGGCATCTTCGGCACGTTTCTGTTGCAGCGCCAATCGAGCGGCGGCGCGCCCGAATTGACCCCGCTCGATATCCAGTTTGATCTCCAACAGCTTGGCTTCGGGCGAGTCCGCGAATGCGGGCGGCAAGGCCGCCAAACCTTTGCTGACCGTCTCGAATTGGCCCTTCCAAAGGGCATCCCTTAGTGCAGCGATGGGGTCGCTACGCTCGAACGATGGAGCGGCGACAACCGGCAGAGGCTTCGTCAGGTTCGCGTCGCGAGCTCGCCAATGGACGGTCGCGACGGCGATTAAGAACAGCATCGCCGCCGATGCGAAGAGAAGTCTGCCGTTGCGATGCCGGGCCGTTGTTCGCCCACTTAATGCTGCCGCGATGGGGTCGATTCGCGGCGGCTCAGGTGTCTCGCACGCAGACGATGCGACAGTGCGCCCGTGTGTCGACATAACGCCGTCGTCGGCAAGCGGCGCTTGCAGCTCGGTTCCGGCATTGGCGTTATGCGACACCGTGGCCACCCAACGATATCCGAGGCCTGACATCGTGCGAACGATGCGTTGGGTTTGTCCGTCGTCCCCGATCGCACGCCGCGCAGCGGCCACGATCTGGGTCAACTGGTGATTGGTGACGTTGTCGTGCCCCCAGATTTTACGGATCAATTCGTCATAGCTCACGACCCGATCGCGATGCTCGACCAGATGACTGATGCAATCCAATACTTTTCGCGAAACATCGACCTGTTGCCCTTCGCGCGTCAGCAATGCGCCTTCGCGATCCAAACTGAAATCGTCCCAACAATATCGCATGCGGTTTGCTCCGAAGCGCGTTTCCACGCGGGCGGGGCGCGTGCATTGAACAGACAAAAACGCGACCGACCCGCTCACTTCCCACGACGGGCTCCAAATAGTCTGCCATGACGCGATACTATCGCATGCTGCACGGACCGGATCTGACTCTGATCGCGAATGAATCGTTGACCATGGTTCCTCGAACGTCGTCGCCAAGAAGCCGCGAATGGAGCCAACGCAGGGGTGTCCATCCCCGCCGTGAGCAGTGATAATTCCCGCATGAACACCTGACCCTGTCGCGCCCCCGTGGTGCGATGACCGCCGCCACCGGGAGCCCCGCATGGCCGAGACCCTCCGCCACGACAAGACCGCGCGCCAGCTGCGTCTGCTTTCGGATGCGCTGGACAGTGGTCGCCTGGGCCCGGTGCGGCGGCTGGTCAATAGTCTGTCGCCAGCGGAAATCGGCAACCTGCTCGAATCGCTGCCGCCGGGCAAGCGTAGCGTGGTCTGGGGGCTGGTCGATCCCGAAGACGACGGCGAGGTGTTGGTCCACGTCGGCGACGATGTGCGCGAAAGTCTGATCGCGGACATGGATCCGGATGAGATTGTCGCTGCGGTCGAGGACCTCGACATCGACGATCTGGCCGATCTGGTCGAGGATCTGCCCGACACGGTGATCGACCAAGTGCTCAAGTCGATGGACCGCGAGAACCGCGAGCGGCTTGAGCAGGTGCTGTCGTACGACGAGGACAGCGCCGGCCGTTTGATGAACCCCGACGTGGTGACAGTGCGCGCCGACACCACGGTCGATGTGGTGCTGCGCTACCTGCGCCTGCGCGGTGAATTGCCGGAGCACACCGATCATTTGTACGTCATCAGCCGCCGTCATCAGTACCTGGGTCGGATCGCGCTGCAGTCGCTGTTGACCCGCGACGCCAGCACGCCGATCAATCAACTCATCGACGACGAACAGCCGGCGATCGGCGTGGACGAATCCGCCGACGAAGTGGCGCGGGTGTTTTCCGATCACGACTGGATCAGCGCGCCGGTGGTAGACGACAACAATGTGCTGCTCGGCCGCATCACCATCGATGACGTGGTCGACATCATCCGTTATCAGGCCGAACACCAGGCGCTCGGCGCTGCCGGTCTCGACGAAGAAGAAGACCTGTTCAGTCCGGTGCCGCGTGCGGCAAGACGGCGTGCGATCTGGCTGGGCATCAATCTTGCGACTGCGTTCCTCGCGTCGTGGGTGATCGGCCGGTTCGAGGCCACGCTGGAGCAGATCGTCGCGCTGGCGGTGTTGATGCCGATCGTTGCAAGCATGGGCGGTGTCGCCGGCACGCAGACGCTGACGCTGATGATCCGCGGCCTTGCGCTGGGACAGGTGGCGCACGGCAACTTGCGCGCACTGCTGAGCAAGGAAGTGCTGGTCGGTCTGCTTAACGGCATCATCTGGGCGATTGTGGTCGGCGTGGTCGCCGGGCTGTGGTTCCAGGACTACAAGCTTGGGCTGGTAATCGGCGCTGCGATGGCGATCAATCTGGTCGCTGCGGCGCTGGCCGGCGTGCTGGTGCCGCTGACCTTGAAGCGGATGAACGTCGATCCTGCGCTTGCCGGCGGCGTGGTGCTGACTACCGTGACCGATGTAGTCGGCTTCCTGAGTTTCCTCGGTCTGGCAACATTGATTTTGTTGTAGGAACGGCGTGAGCCGCAATTGAGTCGCGACGGTATGGATTGCGTATGCCGAATCGATTTTTCTCTCTATCGCAAAAAAAACGCCACAAGCAGTGGCGTTTTTTTGTCGAAACCATGACCGTTGGATCGGTCAGATTTTCACCAGTTCAACTCGGCGGTTTTTCGCACGGCCGGCGTCATCTGCATTGCCGGTCAAAGGCTTGTCGGGGCCGAAGCCTTTCGAGCTCAGACGGGAAGTGTCAATCCCGAGGCCGACCAGCGCAGCCAGCACACTGCGCGCCCGCGCCGTGGACAGCTGACGGTTGTGACCGGCGCTGCCGGTGTTGTCGGTATGGCCTTCGATGGAAAGTTTCAGATCGGCATTCGAGTCGAGCAGCGTTTTGATTTCAGCGATGGGCGCCTGACTGTCGGGCCGCAGCGTTGATGCGTCGATATCGAAATTGATGTACAGCGCAACGCGGCCGTCGGCATCCAGCGCTTTCTTCATCGCGCTGGCGTCGAGAAAGCCGAGCGATTGGGTCATCGCCGTTTTTTCCAGCACGACGATATGGCCTTTGGGGCCGCTGGCCGAAGTGCCGACAAGGATCCAATACTCTTTATCGGCGGTGCGGATCAGATAGGTGTGATGCTCATAGCCGCTGGTAGGCGGAGCGCTGCGCCAGTGCTTGTTGACTTCGCGCAAACCGCCCGCGTCATCGACGATCGCGCGCGTGAACTGGGTTTCGCTGATCTTCACGCCGCCCAGCGCGATTATCGCATTCTCGTAATTGCGATGGAATTCCGTGACCGAATACTCGCGGGTTTTATCCGGGCTGATCAAACTCATATTGTTGTGGTAAAGGCGGCCTTCGACCAGGATCATTTTTTTTCCGGCAAGAAAAAAATGACGATCAAAGTCGATCGTGTGCTTGCCGTCCTTGACGTTGCCCACCAGGCCATCGGGATGTTTGAAGAACGGGAAGGGCGGCAAAGCGGCTGTCGAGACAGCGACCTTGTCGACGCTGAAGCCGGTGTCGGCAACGGTCGGGGCGGCCATTGCCTCGGCGGCGACCGCAGCGGGGGCTGTTGCAGCTTCTGCAGCGGGCGCGATGGCAACGGGCGCTTCATTGGTTGGGGACGCCACTGAAGCTGGGGGCTCTTTCTGGCACGCGGACACCAACAGGACAACCAGCAATGCGCTGGTCATCGACAGGCGGCTGTGAAGCATGGTGTTCTCCTCAAGAAGGCGGGATTCGCGGCGAGCATACCGGACTCAGCTTTGATTCGCGGCATAGACAGTGCGGGTGTTCGTGCGCTGATCCAGTGTCAGCGCATGTCGATCACGTCACTTGTCACGCTGATTTTGTCGCGATCGCGCGCGCGCCGGAAATGATCATCGTCACCATGGTGGCGAGCTGATCGATCAATTCGCGATCGCGTTCCGGCGGCAGATCCATCGCCATCGCGCCCATCGCAAACACCAGGCGGGTGATCGCTTTCGCCACCAGCGCCGGTTCGTGCATGACCGCGCCTTCGGCAGCCGCAAGCCGCACCAGATCCGAACGCAGCTCTTCTTCGAAAAATGTCAGCTCGCGGTCCACCGCCTGTTTGAACGCATCCGAGCCCGCAGTGCCTTCGCGCAGCAGCACGTGCAGCAGTTTGTCGTCGGCGCGGACCTGCTCCATGAAAGCTTCGACCGAGCCGCGGACGATCCCGCGCTGCGTCACCATCCGATGACGCGCCTCGCCGACGATCCTGCGCAGCGAGCGCCCGGCCACATCGATCAGCGCAACGGCCAGTTCATCCATATCGCGGAACTGGCGATAGAAACTGTTGGGGGCGATTCCAGCCTCCCGCGCCACTTCGCGCAGGCTGAGGCTGGACACACTGCGGTGCGGTCCGATCAGGCGAAGCGCCGCCGCCAGCAGATCGTCCCGGGAAATCGAAGTCTTGCGCCCGGCATGCAGGTCGACGCTGTCGGCGGATAGCTCTAGGGTCACGGGCGGGCGCAGGTGAGGAATTGGATTCCCATCATAGCCTCCACAGAAATATACATTTGTATAGACAATTGTATTTTCATCTGTACAGTAGCGGCCATGAACGCTGTTGCCCGTCCTGTCATCGCCCCGCGGCGCCCCCTGCTGAAACGCCTGGCGCGAACACTGATATCGCCCGGTACCTTCGATTTCTGGGCGTTGCGTCTGAGCCCCACCTGGTCTTGGGACCGCCCACTGGCGCGGATCGTGGCGCGCCGGGCCGAGTGCAGCGACACCTTCACCCTGCTGCTGCAGCCCAACCGTCACTGGGCCGGGTTCCAGCCGGGCCAACATCTCAATATCGGCGCTGAAATCGACGGCACCGTGGTCACCCGCAGTTACAGCCTGAGTGACGCTTCGCGCGCCGATGGCCGGGTCGCGATCACGGTGAAGGCGATGCCCGGCGGCAAGCTCAGTCAGCATCTGTGTCGTGCGGCGAAGCTGGGCGATGTGCTCACGCTGGGCCCGGCCTTCGGCGACATGATCCTGCCCGAGCACCCCGAAGGCGCTTGGCTGTTCCTCGCTGCCGGCAGCGGCATCACCCCGCTGATGGCGATGATCCGCGCGCAGGCTGCGCAGGGCATGCCGATACCGATCGCGCTGGCCTACTGGGCGCGCAGCCGCGACGAGCTGTGCTTCGTCGACGAACTGCGTGCACTGGCCGCACGCCAGCCGAATTTCCGCGTCGACTTCGTGCTGACGCGCGCTCTGGATACCGATGCCCCCGACTGCCTGCATGGCCGTATCGACGCGTCGCTGATCTCCGCATTCGCGCCCGATCTGCATCAGCGTCGCGTGTTCGCCTGCGGTCCGGATGGTTTCGTCGCGGCGGCTCGCGCGCTCAGCGCCGATCGTGCTGTTGCATTCCATGCCGAAGCCTTTACGCCGCCGTCGCGCGCCAATGTCGATGCCGACACCGGCAGCGTGCAGCTGACGCTCGCCACCAGCGGCCGCGTGCTGACCATCGCTCGTGGCCAATCCCTGCTGACCGTGCTGGAAGCGGCCGGGCTCAAGCCCGCATCCGGCTGCCGCATGGGCATCTGCAACACCTGCGCCTGCGGCAAGCGCGCTGGCAGCACCCGTCAACTGCACACCGGCGCGATCGAACATGAGCCGGTATCCGCGCTGCGGCTGTGCGTGAACAGCGCCAGCAGCGACCTCATCCTAGATCTTTGAGTACACCATGACGACTCATATCGACAATCGCGCGCTCGGCGCCGACGAACTCGAACGCTTCGGACAGGAACTCGACGCAGTGCGCGCGCGTACCGTCGCAACGCTGGGCCAACGCGATGCCGACTACATTCGCGCCGTCGTCGCCGGCGTGCGCTGGAGCGGATTTTCGGGCCGCATCCTACTGTGGGGCGGCGCGATCGGCGGCGGACTGCTCGGCAGTGTTTCGCATGCCGCACCGGTGTCGGCGCTGATCATCGGCACGCTGCTGCTGGCATTCTCGAAAATTCTCGAGAACATGGAGCTGGGCCACAACGTCATGCACGGCCAGTACGACTGGATGCGCGACCCGCATCTCGACGGCAAGACCTATGAGTGGGACATCGCCGGCACCGGCGACAACTGGCGCGAAACCCACAATTACCGCCATCACACCTGGACCAACGTGCGCGGCATGGACGACGACATCGGCTACGGCCTGCTGCGGGTGTTTCCCGAGCAGCGCTGGAAGCCGTTCTATCTCGCCCAGCCGGTGATCGCGGTGATTTTCGCGCTGCTGTTCGAGTGGGGCGTGGCGATCCAGCATCTGCGCATCGGCCGCTGGCTTGTTGGAAAAATGTCGACCGCAACCCTGCGCGAAGCGTTTCGCCCGGTCGGCCGCAAGATGGCGCGACAGGTGCTAAAGGACTATGTTTTCTTCCCGCTGCTGGCCGGTGCGTTTTTCTTGCCAGTGTTGCTGGGCAACGTCATCGCCAACGTCCTGCGCAATCTGTGGACCTACACCATCATCTTCTGCGGCCACTTCACCGCCGACGCCGAAACGTTCTCGAAAGAATCGGTGACCAATGAGTCGCGCGGTCACTGGTACCTGCGCCAGCTGCGCGGGTCATCCAATCTCACCGGCGGAAAACTGCTGAATCTGATGTCCGGCAACCTTAGCCACCAGATCGAACATCATTTCTTTCCCGACGTGCCCGCGAACCGCTACGCCGCGATGGCGGTCGAAGTGCGTGCGATCTGCGCCAGCTACGGCCAGCACTACAACACCGGCTCGCTGCCAAAACAGTTTGGACAGGTAATGTGGCGGATTTTGCGGCATGCGTTCCCAAGCAGGTCGGCGACGCAGCGTGCATATCGTCTGCAAGGCACGCCGGGTTGAAAACAGGCCTGACGTAGGCTGGGCTGTCGTAGGCTGGGCTGAACAGCCCAGCGCTCTTCAGGAAAATCACTGCGGTATTGCTGGGCTTTTCAGCCCAGCCTACGCGCCGCGTATTGCGCATATCCTGACATGCAGTCGCGGTGTTTTCCGATAGCGAGCGGGTTCTTCTCCGATCAATCTATTCGCATCGAACCCTCATGAAAGCGACTTATGCGTCATTACATTCGTGCCAGACGGTAGGGTGCAACCTACTTCTTCACGGTCAATCTTCAGCAGCGCGACGGGAACCGCATGCTTGTCGAAAGAATGGTCGATCTGCGCGCTGCATTCGAGAAGGTCCGCTGTGCGCATCCTTTCAGCATCGACGCGATCGTCGTGCTTCCGGAGCATCTTCATGCGATATGGACGCTGCCCGTGAATGATGCTGACTTTTCGATGCGCTGGGCATTGATCAAGGCTCAATTTTCAAGAGTGATTGTCGCGGGAGAGGCAGTCTCGGACAGCCGCGCTCGGCGACGGGAGCGGGGGATCTGGCAACGCCGGTTCTACGAGCACATGATTCGCGATGATCGGGATTTCCATGTGCATGCCGACTACATTCACTGGAATCCAGTGAAACATGGTCATGTCGAACGGGTTGTCGATTGGCCGTATTCTTCGTTCCATTCTTACGTGCGTAACGATTGGCCGCCTCTCGATTGGGCAGGAGAATCGGTTGCAAGAAGCACATCAAGCACGTCGTAGGCTGGGCTGAAAAGCCCAGCGCTTTTCGTGCAGGTCATTGTGGTTTTGCTGGGCTTTTCAGCCCAGCTTACTTCTGCAGTTGCTTCATGCGCCCAGCAGCGTCTCCAAGACCGCCATCCGTACCGCGACGCCGTTCGCGACTTGTTTGAGGATCAGCGACTGCGGGCCGTCGGCGACGGCGTCGTCGATCTCCACGCCGCGGTTCATCGGGCCGGGGTGCATCACCACCGCATCCGGTGCGGCGCGTTTAAGTCGGGCTTGAGTCAGGCCGTAATCGCGGTGGTAATCCTCCATCGATGCAATCAGGCCTTGCTGCATGCGTTCGCGCTGCAGGCGCAGGGTCATCACCACGTCCGCGCCTTGCAGCGCTTCTTCGACATCGCGGGTCACGAAACAGCCCTGTAGCGTATCGTCATCGGGCAACAGCGACTGCGGGCCGCAGACGCGGATCTCGATGGAGGAATGCTCTCCTGCGCCCAAAATGCGCAGCGCGTGCAGGTCGGAGCGTGCGACGCGCGAATGCAGTACGTCGCCGACAATGGCGACCTTCAGGCTGGAGAAATCGACGTGCTTGGCCTGACGCAGGGTCAGCATGTCCAGCAGGCCTTGCGTGGGATGCGCGCTGCGGCCATCGCCGGCGTTGATGATGCGGGTGCTGCTGTCCACGCACGCCGCCAGCGCGTTGAGCGCGCCGTCCTCATGATGGCGGATCACGAAACCGCGCACGCCCATCGCCTCGATATTCTTCAGCGTGTCGCGCGCGCTTTCGCCCTTGGTGGTGGACGAGGTGGCCGCATCGAAATTCAGCACGTCCGCGCCCAGCCGCTGCGCCGCGCGCTGAAAGCTCAGGCGCGTCCGCGTGGAGGGCTCGAAAAACAAGGTGCAAATGCCCACGCCGCGAAGCGTGGTGGACGCGCTCTCGCCGTCGACGAACTGCTGCGCGCGGTCCAACAAACGGGTCATCGTCGCGCATGACATGCCGTAAAGCGTGAGCATATGATGCAGTACGCCCACCGCATCGGTCTGCAGTTCGGATTTGTGTCTGCCAGTGTTTGAAATCGGGGTCGTCATGGTGTCGATCACTCCTCCAGTCATGTGGCGTCCTGCGGTGCCGCAAGCCAGCGTTCCAGAATCACCGCAGCGGCCACCGCATCCAGCAAATCGGCATCGCGGCGTTTGCGCTTGCCGTCGGCGCGATCGCTGGCGAAACGCTGCGCGGCTTCCTGCGAACTGTTGCGCTCGTCAATCATCACCACCGGGCATTGAAAGCGTTGACGCAGTTCGATGGCGAACGCGCGTGCGCGAACGCGGATCGGCTGATCGCCGCCGTCGAGGGTCATCGGATCGCCAACCACGCAAGCGCTTGGCCGCCACTCGCGATGCAGGCGTTCGATGGCCGGCCAATCGATCTTGTCGTCGTGCACATCGATCACCGCCAGCGCGCGCGCGCCTAAGCCGAAACCGCTGTCGATCGCAACACCAATGCGCCGTGCGCCGACATCGAAGCCCAGCACCGTGCCGCTCAACCGCAAACCGTCGGTGCGTGACGCGTCGTTCATGCGTGGCCGCTGTAATCGGTGATCCGCATCAGATCCACACCGATCCGCCCGGCCGCCGCCTGCCAGCGCGCCTCCAGCGGCAGCGAGAACAACACCTCTGGGTCGCTTTCAACGGTGAGCCAAGCGTTGTCGATCAACTCCTGCTCCAGCTGCCCCGCGCCCCAGCCGGCGCAGCCCAGCACGATGGTGCAACGCGCCGGCCCATCGCCGCGTGCGAGCGCTTCCAGCACATCGCGCGAGGTGGTCACATACAAACCATCCACAATTTCCAGCGTCGAATCCCATCGACGTGCGCCGTCGTGCAGCACAAAACCGCGCTCCGGGTGCACCGGCCCCCCGGTCAATACCTGATGTTCGCGCAGGACCATATCGTCAGCAGCAATGCCCATCTGCTCGAACACTTCGCCGAGGGTGTACTCCGAAGCGCGGTTGATGACCAGCCCCATCGCGCCGTCGGCATCGTGCTGGCAGATCAGCGAAACAGTGCGGGAAAAATTGGGATCCGCCAGCGAAGGCAGCGCGATCAGCAGTTGATTGGCGAGGGGCGTGGGGTCTGGGAGCATGTGGATATTGTAAGGCCATGCCCTGTCAGTCGCCTCTCATCCTTCGCTTCGCGCCACCCGGGATCAAGTCGGGGCAGGCTCTTCTGCCTGCAGGCGGGGAGACGCAACCCTGCCTGATCCAACAGCCTTCACCACCGCAAACCATCCGCTCCGGTAATATCTCCGCACACAACGGGGGAACGTGTCGATGGAACGCATGTGGATGATCCGCGCCGAAGCCGGCACGCTGTACGACCTCTTTCGCGAACGCAATGCCGTCGCGATCGGCTGGACCGAACTTGCCGTCAAGGCGAAGCCGGGCATGACCCGCCAACAGCTGATCGAGCTCCATCGCAAAGCCGATCCATTGGCGAAACCCGGCACCGCCATCTCCGGTGCCTCCCAGGTCTGGCGCTTCATCAACGAGATCGCGGTCGACGACTGGGTTGTGACGTACTCGCCCGCCAATCGCACTTACATGATCGGCAAGGTCAAGGCCGCGTCGGAATTCAAGCCTGAATGGGCCGATGACGGCATGGCGCTGGCCCGCACCATCGCATGGCAGCCCAACGAAGTCGTTCGCGATGTCTTGAGTCAGCCAACCAAGAACAGCCTCGGTTCCACGCTCACCGTGTTTCTGGTGCCCGAAACAGCGACCGTAGAATTGCTCGCCGCCGTTGCGGGCAAACCCACGCCCAACCCCGTGCAGGACCAGATCGTCGATGAAGACATCGCCGACCCGCTGAAAGATGTCGAATCGCAGGCTTTAGAGCGGATCAAGGACATCATCAGCGCGCTCGACTGGAGCGATATGCAGGAGCTCGTCGCCGGCATCCTGCGCGCGATGGGCTACAAGACCCAGGTATCGCCTGCAGGTGCGGATCGCGGCAAGGACATCATCGCCTCGCCCGACGGCTTCGGCTTCGAAAATCCGCGCATCGTGGTCGAAGTCAAACACCGAAAAGGCAAGATGGGCAGCCAGGACATCCGCAGCTTTCTTGGTGGCCGGCATAAAGACGATCGCGGTTTGTATGTCAGCACCGGCGGCTTCTCCGCTGACGCGCATTACGAAGCCGACCGCGCTGCGGTGCCGCTCACCCTGTGGACCCTCGACAATCTCGTCCGCGCGCTGGTGGACCACTATGATGCGACCGATACCGAAACCAAGCGGCTGGTGCCGCTGAAGCGGATGTATTGGCCTGCCTAGTCGGACGCCCGCCGCACTTGAACAGACACAGGCCTGATACATCGCGATAGGCTATGCGAACAGAGACATAAAGAATGAACCTCAGCAACACCATCAAGTCCATCCAGGACATCATGCGCAAGGACGATAGCGTCGATGGCGACGCCCAGCGCTTGGGCCAGCTCACATGGATGCTGTTTCTGAAAGTGTTCGACCAGCCCGAGCAGGAGTGGGAGGACGACAGCCGCAAGTACAACTCACCGATCCCGGCGCATTGTCGTTGACGCAACTAGGCTGCATACAAAGTCGACAAGAACGGAAAAAAGCAGCCGCAGACCGCTGCCAGCGACCTCATCGGTTTCGGCAACAACGCGCTGTTTCCTTCGCTGCAGGAAAAGATCAACCCAAGCCTTGGTCCGCAGCACGCGGTCATCAAGAGTGTGTTTGGAGACGCCTACAACGATATGAAGTCCGGCACGCTGATGCAGGCGGTGATCGAGAAGCTTGAAGAAGCGATCGACTTCCACGACTTCAAGATTCGCGCCAATCTTGCGATGTCTACGAGCAGTTGTTCAACGATCTGCGCGGCGCTGGCAATACCGGTGAGTTTTACACCCCGCGCGCGATTTGTGGGAGCGGCGGGAGCCGCGAAACCCACATTCCATCCGCTGCATCGATGGTCGCACTCCATGACGCCCCGACGTGGTCAGTGAAGATTGCGACGATCGCATCCGCATCCGCATCCGCATCGATATCGTCGGCCTCGCAGCTTCCGCTGTTCCTACAACATTACAAGACCGCGCGATCGACTCAGCCGACCTTGGCCCGCGCATTGCGGAACATCCGCAGCCACGGCGAATCGCCCGACCACTCGTGCGGATGCCAGCTCATGTTGACGCCGCGCGGCGTGCGCTCGGGATGCGGCATGAGAATGGTGGAACGTCCGTCGAGGCTGGTGAGTCCGGCGATGGCGAATTCGGAACCGTTCGGATTGACCGGATAACTCAGGGCTTCGCTGCCATCGTTGGCGACATAGCGCAGCGCAACGGTCGCAGCGTCGCGCTGCGCATCGCTGTCGAACGTCGCGCGGCCTTCGCCGTGCGCGATCGCCACCGGGATCCGCGAACCGTGCATACCGTCGAAGAACAGCGACGACGATTTGGCCACTTCGAGCAACCCGAAGCGGGCTTCGAACTGTTCGCTGCGGTTGCGCAGGAAGCGCGGCCAGTGTTCGGCGCCGGGAACGATCGTCTTGAGCTGCGAGAGCATCTGGCAGCCGTTGCACACGCCGAGCGAAAATGTGTCGGGGCGCGCGAAGAATGCAGCGAACGCGTCGCGCAGTGCGCTGCGCTCGAGAATCGATGTCGCCCAGCCGCGGCCGGCGCCGAGCACATCGCCGTAGCTGAAACCGCCGCAGGCGACGAAGCCGGCGAAGGTATCCAGCGCGACACGGCCGGCGATCAGATCGCTCATGTGCACATCAATGGCCGCAAAACCGGCGCGATCGAATGCAGACGCCATTTCGATCTGGCCGTTGACGCCCTGTTCGCGCAGGATCGCCACGCGCGGACGCACACCTGTTGAGATATACGGCGCGGCGATGTCCTCGACCGCATCGAAGGCGAGCTTCGGCCGCAGCCCGCACGCCTCGAAGCGGCGCACAGCGTCGCGTTCTTCATCGGCGCATTCGGGGTTGTCGCGCAGCCGCTGCATCGCGTGGCTGACCGACCACCAGGCGTCGAACAACGCATCCCATCGCCACTCGGCCAGCACTTCGCCTTCACGATGCACGCGCACCGCAGGCGCGGTGCTGGGCCGCGCGATGCGCTGCGCGCATTCGATCAACCCATGCTGCGAGACCAGATCGGCGAACTCGGCGCGGTCCTCGGTCGCGATCTGCACAATCGCACCCAATTCTTCGCAAAACAGCGTGCGCAGTGGATCGTTACCCCAATCGTCCAGGCTGATGTCGAGGCCCAGATGCGAACAGAACGCCATCTCGCACAGCGCTGCGAATGCGCCGCCGTCGGAGCGGTCGTGATAGGCGCGCACCAGGCCGCGCTCGCGCGCATCGCGCATCAGCTCGAACAGGCCGCGCAGACGCTCCGGATCGTCGAGATCCGGCACGCTGTCATCGCCGTGGCGTCCGCCGAAACCGCCGTAGACCTGCGCCAGGATCGAACCGCCCAGACGTTTGCGTCCGGCGCCCAGGCCGATCAGCCACAGCTCCGTGTCGCCGTCGCGCGACAGCAGCGGGGTGAGCTGCGCGCGCGCGTCTTCGACCGCCGCAAACGCGGTAACGACCAGCGACACCGGCGACACCGACTTGTGTTGTTCGACATCGCCGTTTGCATTGACCTGCGCCCACTGCGCCTGCATCGACAGCGAATCCTTGCCGACCGGGATACTGATCTCCAGCGCCGGACACAGGGTCATGCCCACCGCCTTCACCGCATCGAACAGGCGCGCGTCTTCGCCGGGGTGGCCGGCGGCGGCCATCCAGTTCGCGGAAAGTTTGATCTGCTGCAGCGATTGCACCGGCGCGGCCAGCAGATTGGTGATCGCCTCGCCCACCGCCATGCGCGCGGCAGCCGCAGCGTCGATCAATGCAATGGGCGTTCTCTCGCCGATCGCCATCGCCTCGCCTGCGTGCGTATCGAAACCGGCCAGCGTGATCGCGCAGTCGGCCACCGGCATCTGCCACGGCCCGACCATCTGGTCGCGCGCGGTCAGGCCGCCGACGCTGCGGTCGCCGATGGTGATCAGGAAATTTTTCGCGGCGACGGTGGGATGCGCAAGCACGCGCAGCCCGGCTTCGTGCAGATCGATGTCCTTGCCGTCGAGCGCGGGCCATTGGCTTGCAGCGGGCCGCTGGGTGTCGCGATGCATCTTCGGCGCTTTGCCGAAGAGGACATCCATGGGGAGGTCGATGGCCGGTGTGGCGTTTCCTTCTCCCTCCGGGAGAAGGTGCCCCGGCGTTGACAAACGCTGGGGCGGATGAGGGTCGGTGGCACGAGAAGGCTCACCGTGCTCCTTACCATCACCCAGCGCTTGGCGCCGATCTCTCCCGGGGGGAGAGGTGAAATAACCCACGACAAGTCGCTCTTCCGCCGTCGCCACGCCCACCGCCGCGAACGGGCAGCGTTCGCGTTCGCACAGCGCGGCGAATTCAGCCAGACGCTCCCGTGCGACGCCCAGCACATAGCGTTCCTGCGATTCGTTGCACCACAGTTGCATCGGCGACAGCGACGGGTCGTCGGTCGGCACTTTCGACAAATCGATCACGCCGCCCACGCCGGAATCGTGCAGCAGTTCGGGGATCGCGTTCGACAGACCACCGGCGCCGACATCGTGGAACCACCGGATCGGGTTGCGTTCGCCAAGGGCCACGCAGCGGTCGATCACTTCCTGGCAGCGGCGCTCCATTTCCGGGTTGTCGCGCTGCACGCTGGCGAAGTCGAGGTCTTCGGCGCTGTCGCCGGATGCGACTGAACTGGCGGCGCCGCCACCGAGGCCGATCAACATCGCCGGGCCGCCGATGACGATCACCACATCGCCCGCAACCAGTTTGATTTTCGCCACCATCGGCCGGTCGATCGCGCCAAGACCGCCGGCGAGCATGATCGGTTTGTCGTAGGCGCGAACCAGCCCGTCGGCGTCGCTGATTTCGAAACTGCGGAAATAGCCGGTGAGATTCGGACGGCCGAACTCGTTGTTGAACGCCGCCGCGCCCAGCGGGCCGTCCAGCATGATCTCCAGCGCCGGCGCCATGCGCGGATTCAGCGTGCGATCCCCGCCGTGATCGGCATGCTCCCAGGGCTGCGGCAGCGTCGGGATACGCAGATGCGACACGCTGAAACCGCACAGCCCGGCCTTGGGTTTGCCGCCGCGGCCGGTCGCGCCCTCATCGCGGATCTCGCCGCCGTTGCCGGTGGAGGCGCCCGGGAACGGCGAGATCGCAGTCGGATGGTTGTGGGTTTCGACCTTGATGCAGAACGCGCTGGGCGTTTCGGCTTCGGCGCGATATTCACCCGTTGTCGGATCGGGGCGGAAACGCCTGGCGGCATAGCCTTCCACCACCGCCGCGTTGTCGCTGTAGGCCGACAGTGTGTGCTGCGGGGTCTGCGCGTGGGTGTGCTTGATCATCTTGAACAGCGACTTCGGGCCTCCGTTCAACAGCTGCTCGCGGCCGTCGATGGTCCAGCTTGCGTTGAAGATCTTGTGGCGGCAGTGCTCGGAGTTGGCTTGCGCGAACATCATCAGTTCAACGTCGTGCGGATCGCGGCCGAGTTCGGCATAACGCGCGCGCAGATAGTTAATTTCATCATCGGCCAGCGCCAGCCCAAGACGGACATTGGCGCGCTCAAGGTCGGCCAGTGGGATGATTTCAAGCGCGCCGCGCGCCGGCGTGGCGAACAGCGCCGCGGCCTCGGCAGGATCGGCCAGCAGCGACTGGGTCATCGGATCGTGCAGGGCTTTGGCAACCGCGGCGCGGGTGACTGCGTCTTCGGGAAAGCCGGTCAGATCGATACGGATGCCGCGTTCCACGCGCTTCACCGGCTGGCCAGCACCGCGCAACAGTTCGCCGGCTTTGCTGGCCCACGGCGAGATGGTGCCCAGCCGTGGGGCTACGAACCGCGAGACCGCACCGGCGGCCAAAGGCTCGCACTCGATATGCGCTTCAAGGATGCGCTGCAGGATGGGGGAATCGGGGCTGAGTCCCGTCTGCGGTTCGACCCAGTATGTGAACCAGGCACCGGCGACGCGAAGCGCAGGGGCGATAGTCTGCAGACGGGTTTCGAGACGGTCGCGGCGAAACGGCGATAAGGCCGGCAGGCCCTCGAGGACGATCATGTCCGGCCAAAGCTTGAAACGGGCCGCTGATTGTACCGGATGCCGCACTGCCCGTTAGTGCGGGGAAAGCCTTTCCGGGCAGGCGGGGGCGAGGCAGACCCGCCCTGCGGAGATCAACGCCCGCCGGCAGCGGTTGCAGGCTTGGCTTTGGATTCGAGGGCCAGCTTGTCCAGCGCTTCCAGCAGCTTGTCCGGCGGCAGATAGCCCGGCAGGGCCACGCCGTCGCTGTTGATGATCATCGGCGTGCCCTGCAGCCCGATGCGCTGGCCCAGCTTGTACTGCGCGGTCACCGGATTGGTGCAGCGCTTAGGCGCGACCGGGCGGCCGTTTTTGGCGTCGGTCAACGCCTTGCGGCGGTCGTCGGAACACCAGATCGATTCCATCGCCAGCGCGTCGGGGGACTGCAGGCCCGCACGCGGGAATGCGAGATATTCCACCGCGATGCCGAGTTTGTTGTATTGGGCGATTTCCGAATGCAGCTTCCGGCAGAAGCCGCATTCGATATCGGTGAACACCGAAACCGTGTGCTTGGGCTTGCCCACCGGCGCGAACACGATGCGGTCGCTGGGCGGTATTTTTTGCAGCTGTTCGCGGCGCAGTTCGCTGATCCCGACCTGGCTGAGGTCTTTTTTGGTCTGCATGTCGAACAGCGAGCCCTGCATCATGTAGCGGCCGTCATCGCTGAAATACAGCACCTGTCCTGAGACGATCGCCTCCTGGAAACCCGGCATCGGCGCTGGGCCCACCCAATCCGCTTCGATATCGGGGTTAAGCGCCTTCAGCGCGGCGCGGACCATGGTTTCTTTGGATGCATCGGAGCGTTTGGCGACTGCGGGCACCACAGCTTTGGGATCCGCGGGCTTTCCGGCGGGGTCGACGGCCCTGTCGGCAGTTGCGGGCGTGGATTGCGCGCAGGCGGAGACGCTGAGGGCGCAGAACAGGACGAACATCGGAAGTTTCATGCAGGGAAGTTCCATCGGATGGAGGCGAAGCGCGACGGGTGTGACCGTCCCGGCGCGACGAAGTTCGGCCGATTGTCGCATGCGGGCCGGATCGTCGCGGCAGCATTGGTGGCGGCAACGGCGGGCGCTATCGCGGTGAAAGCAATGATCGTGTCAACAGGTCATCGCTTCAGCCGCGTGGATGGTGTTGGGCGTGCAGCCGCTTCAGCTGCTCGCGCGCGACCAGCGTGTAGATCTGAGTCGTCGACAGACTGGCGTGGCCCAGCAGCATCTGCAGCGCGCGCAGATCCGCGCCGTGGTTCAACAGATGCGTGGCGAAGCTGTGGCGCAGGCCGTGCGGACTGATCTTGCGAGGGTCGATTCCCGCCGCGGCGGCGTAGCGCTTCACCAGTCCCCAGAACTGCTGGCGGCTCAGCGGTTCGCCGCGCGTATCGAGAAACAGCGCCGCAGGCGACCGTTTGCCGGCCAGCGTCGGGCGCGGCCCGGTCAGATAGCGGCTCAGCCAGTGCTGGGCCTCCTCGCCCAGCGGCACCAGCCGCTCCTTGCCGCCCTTGCCGGTGACCCGCAGCACGCCCTGCCGCAGATTGACCATGGTCGCCGGCAGCCCGACCAGCTCGCTTACCCGCAGCCCGGCGGCGTACATCAGTTCCAGCATCGCGCGGTCGCGCAGCCCCAGCGGTTCGCCGACATCCGGTGCCGCCAGCAAGGCCTCGATATCGCGCTCGCTCAGCGCCTTTGGCAGCGACCGAGGCAGCGTGGGAGGCTCCAGCAACGCGCTGGGGTCCTCCGCTCGCACACCGCGCCGCACCTGCAGGGCGAAGAATGCGCGCAGCGTCGACAGCAGCCGCGCGTTGCTGCGCGGCGAGTACGCGCTGCGGGTCCGCCATGCGAAATAATCGAACAGCGCAGCGCGGTCGGACCCGGTCAAACCGCCGCCAGCCCCGTCGCGCCAGCGCGCGAAACCTTCCAGATCGCGGCGATAGCTCGCAAGCGTCTGTTTCGCGAGCCCGTTTTCGGCCCAGATCGTCTCGATAAAGACGTGGATCGCCGCGGCATCGGCATCGCGCAGCGGCGGCAGCGCAACGGCCTGTTGTCGACGTTCGGATGGGGACGCGGCGGGCATGCGGACAGGGTAGCGCGGGTGGCTGGCTTCTGTAGGAGCGACGGGAGTCGCGACCGGTGAAGGCAAGTCTCTCCGAAGAGCGTCGCGACTTCCGTCGCTCCTACAAATCCCCTTTATCCTGCATCGATGACCGACACCGCCATCGATTCTCCCAGCCCACCGAAGCCCGATGCCCTGATTGTGCAACGCATGTTCGCGCTGCTTTACGACCTCTGGCCGGTGCTCGCGCTGTGGATGCTGCTCTCGGCGCTGTTCAATCTTGGCTACTACCTTGCCGGCCACAGTGAACGCGACCTCCTGAAAACCGGCAGCGTACTGGGCGTGTTGCTGTGGGTCTGCTGCTGGCTGGTGACCGGCCTCTATGCTGTCTTCAGTTGGTCGCGCGGCGGTCAAACGCTTGGCATGCGGCCATGGCGGCTGCGCGTGGTCGGCACTGCCGACACTGCGCCGACACGAAAGCAACTCGTCGTGCGTTACGTTATTGGCACGCTGTCGCTGCTGCTTGGCGGTCTGGGCTTCTGGTGGGCATGGTTCGATCGCGGCAAGCTGACCTGGCACGACCGGGTAAGCGGAACGCGGATGGTGCGGATCGAGAAGCGATCCGGGGCCCGGTAAAGCGGACTTCAGTCCGCTGATGGTTGCAGGGCGAAACTGCGCCCAGCTCTGCAACCCGTCGGGACGATAGCGGGCTGAAGCCGGCGCTACCGAACGATGCAGGCGATCAGCCGGACCTGCGTTTGAACAACCAGATCGATAAACCCACCATCACCATCGCGGGAATCATGTAGGCGATGCGGTAATCGAACTTGAACACGCCGGCGAGGCGCACGAACTGGGTCTGCACCAGCCAGAAGCCGAGCGAGAACACGATGCCCAGAAACAGGCGCTTGCCAAGACCGCCGCTGCGCAGCGAGCCGAACGCGAACGGGATGGCAAGCAGGCACAGCACCAGCACGTTGACCGGGTAGAACCAGCGCCCCCAGTAATGTTCCTGGAATTCCCCGGAGTCCAGACCGTTGCGCTCGCGGTATTCGATACCGTCTTTCAATTGGCTTGCGGTCAGATAGCGCGGGCGCCAGATATCGCGGGCGCTGGCGGCAAGCGCTGCGATATCCAGACGCGACGCCCAGTGCTCTTCCGCTGCGATGGTACGGACAGCGGCTTTGGGCTCGAATCGGGTGCGCTCGACGTTGCGCAAAATCCATTCGCCTTCGCGATGGTCTGCGGTGCTGGCGTGGGTAATGGAGGCCAGACGCCCATCCTTGCCCAGTTCGAACAGGCGCACATCGCTGAGCTGCAGCCACTGCCGGCCGTTTTCGCTGCGCTCCTGTCCGGTCTGTGCATTGAGGAACACGTCGCCTTCGCGCGCCCACAGGCCGGAGTACTGGGCAACGATCACGTCCTTGGACTTCGCCGCAGCCTTGAGGGTGTCGGCGCGGCGCTGCGCCCACGGCGCGACGGTTTCGCCGCCGGCCACCATCAGCGCGGTCAGCGCCATCAGAGACAGCCCCACCGACAGGCTGATCCGACGGCGCGACAGACCCAGCGCGCGCAATACGGTCAGTTCCGAACTGGCGGCCAGCTGACCCAGGCCCAGCAGCGCGCCGATGACGGCGGAGGTGGGAAACAGCACGTAGGCCCGCCGCGGCAGGCTATAGGCCACATTGGTCAGCGCGGCCATGAAATCGTAATTGCCGGTGCCCACGTCGCTCATTTCGTTGAGCATCCCGCTGATGGTGGCGTCCAGGCCGATCAGGATCGCCCAGGTCAGCAGCACCGAGCCCAGCACCACCCGGCCGATGTAAAGATCGTGGATTTTCGGAAAAGGCATCATGCCGGCATCAACCTGCGGCCTTGAAGCGCGGGCGCCTGATCGCACCGTCGCGGGCATACATCCACACCGCCACGGCCAGCAGCGGCAGCAGCAGCCACCACAGCCCCAACATCGCCGGCAGCTTGCCGTCGTCCAGCCACTGCGTGCCCAGCAACATCAGGAACATGCTGAAAAGATAGATGAGAAAGCCCACCGCAAGATTGCCGTAGCGGGCCTGCCTCGGCGCACTGCGCGACAGCGGCACCGCCAGCAGCGCGAACGCCAGCGTCAGCAGCGGCGGTGCGATGCGGTAATGCAGCTGCGCCTTGGCCTGCGGTCGCGGGTCGCGAAACAGTGCGGTCGTGGGTAACAGCTCCACCGCATCGGCCTTGCGCTGCTGCGAGATCTCTGCGGGTAAACGCACTTCGTTGGCGGCGTAGCGCATCAGCCTGAAATCGCGGCCGGCGCCCATCGGGCCCTCCACTTCGAAGCCCTGTTCCAGGCGAAGGTAGCGGTCGCGCTCGTTCTGCACCGACAGCGTGCCGGTCTGCGATGTGGTCACGTCGAAACGGTCTTTCTTCTGCCGATACACGAATACCCGCTGCATCTGGCGGTTGTCGCTGGACATGCCGCCGACGTAGATCACACCGCCGCCGCCCGGAAGTTCGGTGAAGCGGCCCGGCTCCATGCCTGCGATCAGCAGATTGCGGCCAGCCTCGTCGATCATCCGCTGCGACATCCGGTCGGCCCACGGGCCCAGCCATAGCGAGCACAGGCCCACGCCGGCTACGATCGGCAGCGCCATCCAGGCCAGCGGACGCAGAAAACGCTTCGGACCGACGCCGATCGACACCAGCACCGGCATTTCGGCATCGCGGTACAGCCGGCCCATCGCCAGCATCAACCCCAGCATCACCGCCAGCGGCAGGATCATCGGCAGCCATTTCAGAAATACCAGCCCCAGCTGGACCAGCAGCATGCCCGCAGGCACCTTGCCGCGCGCGACATCGCCCAGGACATCCGCGAACGCACCGCCCAGCAGCACGATCAGCACCACCGCCAGCACAGCGAAAGTGCTGTGCACGAACTCGCGGATGAGGTAGCGGTCCAGCTTCAGCATCGGGGGCGTCATCATCCAGAGGCCGGGCATCCGGCGGGGGCTTTGCTTTAAACTGCGCGGCTGTATTTGACTGCTGTGCTGGGGCTGCGGCCCTGCGTGGCCGCCAACGCCCGGGAATTGTACGGAATGACGCGATCGGAAAGGCACGCCGCCTGAACAGCGCCATCCAGGGCGGTTCAGGCACCTGCCCACACCTCGCGCTTTCCGCTTCGCCCAGTCTGCTCTTACCCACCGTCTTCACGGAACCCGATCGATGGCCCTCGCATTCACCCTCCATACCGGCGCTGCCGCCGATGCCGCCACCCTCGCCAGCGACTGCATCGTCGTCGGCGCTTATGCGGACAAGACCCTCACCGCCACTGGCCAAGCGCTGGACGCCGCCAGCGGCGGCCGCATCGCGGCGCTGATCGAACGCGGCGACGTGTCCGGCAAAACCGGCAAAACCGCGCTGCTGCACGACCTGCCGGGAATCACCGCGACGCGGGTGCTGGTGATCGGTCTGGGCGATACCGCCAAGTTCGGCGTGCCGCAGTACATCAAAGCTGCGGGCGACGCCGCACGCGCGCTGAAAGACGGTGCCGCAGCCAGCGCCACCTTCACGATCAGCGAGGCCGCCGTGCTGGGCCGCGACACGGCATGGAATATCCGTCAGGCCGTGATCGCCTTTGGCTATGCCGCCTATCGCTACAGCGCCACGCTTGGCGAAAAGAATAAGGCCAAAGGCGAGAGCAAGCTCACCGCGATCGCGGTTGGCGGCAGCGATGCCGTCGCGCTGTCGCAGGGTAAAGCCATCGCCGCCGGCGTCGCTTTCGCCCGCGAACTGGGCAATCTGCCGCCCAACATCTGCAACCCGGCCTATCTCGCCGAACAGGCGCAGACCTTCGCCGGAAAGTTCGACCAGGCCAGCTGCGAAGTGCTGGACCGCGATCAGATGCAGGCCCTGGGCATGGGCTCGCTGCTGGCGGTATCGCTGGGCTCGGCCAATCCCCCGAAGCTCATCGTGCTGAAGTGGAACAACGGCAGCGACACAAAACCCTACGTGCTCGTCGGCAAGGGCATCACCTTCGATACCGGCGGCATCAATCTGAAAACCGCCGGCGGCATCGAGGAAATGAAGTACGACATGTGCGGCGCGGCCTCGGTCATGGGCACCTTCGTCGCCGCAGTGGGCATGCAGCTGCCGATCAATCTGGTAGTGATCGTGCCCGCAGTCGAAAACATGCCCGACGGCCTGAGCTATCGCCCGTCCGATGTGCTCACCAGCATGTCCGGCAAGACCATCGAAGTCGGCAACACCGATGCCGAAGGCCGGCTGATTCTCTGCGACGCGCTGACCTACGCGCAGCGCTTCGAGCCCCAGGCGCTGCTGGACGTGGCCACCCTCACCGGCGCCTGCGTCGTCGCGCTGGGCAAATACGCCACCGGCCTGATGAGCAAGCACGACGATCTGGCCGATGAACTGCTGCAGGCCGGCGAGCACGTGTTCGACCGCGCGTGGCGCCTGCCGCTGTGGGACGAATACCAGAGCCAGCTCAACTCCACCTTTGCCGACGTGTACAACATCGGCGGCCGCAACGCCGGCGCCATCACCGCTGGCTGTTTCCTCGCCCGCGTCACCGAAGACCAGCGCTGGGCGCATCTGGACATCGCCGGCGTCTCCAACGACGACGGCAAACTGGGCATGGCCACCGGCCGGCCCGTTGGGCTGCTGG
>JAYVSK010000277.1:0-18239 GCA_043775395.1 Lysobacter sp.
ACCAAGTGCCGGTGGCTGCTGAAGGCTGACGTATGCTCAATGCCTTACGCCACCCTTGCGCAAACCCACGCATCCACCCGCCCCACACCCGCACGCAGCAGTGCGTCGGCGGCGGCATGCAAGGTCGCGCCTGTTGTCATCACGTCGTCGATCAGCGCGACATGCGCGGGTAGCGTGGCGTCCGGTCGCACCGCGAACGCGCGGCGCAGATTGCGGCGGCGTGTGGGTGCATCCAGCCGCGACTGCGGTGCGGTCTCGCGTACGCGGACAAGCACATCGTCCAGCAGCGGTATGCGCAGCGTGTGTGCCAGCGGCTTGGCCAGTTCCAGGGTTTGATCGAAGCCGCGGCTGCGCAGGCGTTTGCGGTGTAGCGGCAGTGGGATCAGGGCGTCGGGCCGTTCGGCGCCGACCAGCGTTTCAGCCATCAAGCCGCCAAGCAGGCGGGCAGCGGCGAGGTCGTTGTGGAATTTCAGCCGCGGTAGCAGCCGGTCCAATGGGGTCTCGTAGCGGAATGCGGCGTGCGTGACCGTCAGTGGCGGCGGCCGGCGCAGGCAGTGCCCGCAGGCCGCGACCGCCATCGGCAGAGGCAGGGCGCAGTGCAGGCAAGCGCTGTCATTCCACGGCAGGGCGTGGCGACAGGCGGGGCACAGGCCTTCGACCGGGCAGGCTTCTCTACAGACCAGGCAGTGGCTTGGCCACAGTCCGCCCAGCAGTTTGCCGAGGCGCTGGCGAAGGCCGTCCGTTTGGAGAAGGTTGACAGGGCTGAACATGCTTTCCAGACTGCCCGTCCCGCTGCGCACTGTCTGTCAGGAAAACCCGATGCCCGCTGTCAGTCATTCCATTGCGCTGCGACACGATTGGACCCGTACCGAGGTTGAAGCGTTGCTAGTGCTGCCATTCCCGGAGCTGCTGCGCCAAGCCGGCGATGCGCATCGTGCGACCTTCGACCCCAGCGAAGTTCAGGTCAGCACGCTGTTGTCGGTGAAGACCGGCGGCTGCCCTGAAGACTGCAGTTATTGCCCGCAGGCCCAGCGTTACCACACCGGCGTTGAAGCCACCAAGCTGATGGACACCGATGCGGTGGTCGAAAAAGCCAGACAGGCCAAGGCCGCCGGCGCATCGCGTTTCTGCATGGGCGCTGCGTGGCGCTCGCCGAAAGACCGCGATATTCCGAAGGTCGCTGAGATGATCCGCGAAGTGAAGGCGCTGGGGCTGGAAACCTGCGCCACGCTTGGCATGCTCAGCGGTGCGCAGGCCACGGCGCTCAAGGCTGCCGGTCTTGATTACTACAACCATAATCTGGACACCGCGCCGGAGTTTTACGGCGAGGTGATCCAGACCCGCGATTATCAGGATCGTCTGGATACGCTGGGTCACGTGCGCGACGTCGGCATGAAAACCTGCTGCGGCGGCATCGTCGGCATGGGCGAATCGCGTACCCAGCGCGCCGGCCTGCTGCAGATGCTGGCGAACCTGCCGGCGCATCCGGATTCGGTGCCGATCAATCGACTGGTGCAGGTCGAAGGCACGCCGCTGCACGGCACCACCGAACTGGATCCGTTCGAATTCGTACGTACCATCGCCGCAGCGCGGATCATGATGCCCAAGTCGATGGTGCGGCTGTCGGCCGGCCGCGAGACCATGAGCGATGAGCTGCAGGCGCTGTGTTTTCTCGCCGGCGCCAACTCGATCTTCTACGGCGAAAAACTGCTGACCACCGGCAACCCCGACACTGAACGCGATCTGGCGCTGTTCGCGCGGTTGGGCCTCAAACCGATGGCGGTGGTGGAAACGGCGAATACCGTACACGCCGATATCATCGATACTTCGACGTCCGGCACTCATGTGGATATGGGCGATACCGCCCCATCCTGCACCCGCGCCGCCTGACCGAGGCATCACCATGACCCGTCCGCGCTTGACCGAACGTCTCCTCGCCGCCCGCCTGCAGCGCACGATGGAAGGTCGCGTTCGTCAGCGCCGTACGGTCACGCGCCGCGACGGGGTGCGCTATGAAGTCGACGGCCGCTGGCTGACCAACTTCAGCGGCAATGATTATCTCGGTCTGTCGCAGCATTTTGCAGTGGTGGACGCGCTGCAGGCCAGCGCCGCGCGCGATGGTGCCGGCAGCGGCGCCTCGCATTTGATTTGCGGTCATCACGCCCATCACGATGCATTGGAGCGAGAGCTCGCCGACTGGCTGGGCGCCCCGCGCGCGCTGCTGTTCGGCAGCGGCTACCTCGCCAACCTTGCGGTCATGCAGTCGCTGCTGGGCGAAGACGATGTGTGCGTGCAGGACCGGCTCAATCACGCCAGTCTGATCGACGCCGCGCGGCTTTCCGGCTGCAGACTGCGCCGCTATCCGCATGCCGACCCCGAAGGCGCACTGCGCCAACTGCGCACCGTGCCCGACGGCGTGGCCATGCTGGCCACCGACGGTGTGTTCAGCATGGACGGCGATGTTGCGCCGCTGCGCGAACTGTCGCTGGTCGCGCGCGTGCAGCAGGCCCTGATGTATGTCGACGACGCCCACGGCGTTGGCGTGGTCGGCCCGGATGGGCGCGGCTGCGTAGCCGAAGCGGGGCTCGATGCCTCCGGCCTGCTGCAGTTGGCCACGCTGGGCAAAGCACTGGGCGGCTACGGCGCGGTGGTGTTGGGCAGTGAGGAAATCATCGGTCATCTCGCCGAAACCGCACGTTCTTATATGTTTACTACCGCCATTCCGCCGGCGCAGGCTGCTTCAACGCTGGCGGCGGCGAAGCTGGCGCGCCGCGATCACTGGCGCCGCGAAAAACTGCAGACACTGATCGCCCATTTCCGCCACACCGCCCTGTTCCGCGACCTGCCGCTGCTGGCGTCGACCACACCGATCCAGCCGCTGATGTGCGGCGACGAGAAGCGCGCCTCCGCGCTGGCCACCGCGCTCGAAGCGCAGGGCTTCTGGGTGCCGGCGATCCGTCCGCCGACCGTACCCGACGGCCGTTCGCGTCTGCGCATCACGCTGTCCTCGCTGCATACCCAGGCCGAAGTGGATGCGCTGGTGGATGCGCTGAGCTGGGCGCGCGACGCCGTCGAGATGGGATACGGCACCGGGGCCGGTCACAGCAGCGGCGCTGCGGTGGCGTGAGGCTGATGCTGGCCTCATCCAATGATCTTGACGCGCGCATCCCGGTCTGGGTTGCGCTGTCGGAGTTGTACCTCGATACCGATGTCAGCATGGCGTACGACTTCATCGTACGTACGCTCGCGGCATCGCCGTATTCAATCGACCAGCTGCATGAAATTCTGCGGTTCGAAATGCATCCCGCGCTGTATCACAACCTGATGCACGCAACCGGCGAATGGGCCGGTTTCGACGAGCCATGGTTGATCGCGCGCATCAATGCTGTGCGCAGGCAGCCGCGCTGGCGTCGACAGATCAGTCATTGGCTTGTGCCCGATATCGGCCCGCATTGGCAAACGCTCGAACCGATGATTCTGTCCGCGCGAAACCCCGCAGCGTCCGCGTGAATCTACCTCTGCACATGACCGTCAGCGGCGACGGGCCGCCGCTGGTGCTGATCCACGGCTGGGCGATGCACGGTGGCGTGTTCGCCGCGCTGGTCGAACGGCTGCGCGATCGACGCACGCTGTATGTGATCGATCTGCCCGGCCACGGCCTGAGCCGCGATGACGCCACGCCGCTGCAGTTCGACGCGGTTTGCGATGCGATCCAGTCGCAGGTGCCGGTGGCGCCGTGGTTGGGCTGGTCGCTGGGCGGCATGTTCGCGCTGCACGCGGCAGCGCGCTATCCGGAACGCGTGCCGGCGCTGATCGCGTTGTGCAGCAGTCCGTGTTTCGTGCGCGGCCCCGACTGGCGTTACGGCGTATCGGCGGAAATCTTCCGCGATTTCGCACAAGGCTTGAGCGACGATTACCGCGCCACGCTCGACCGCTTCGTCGCGCTGGAAGCCTTCGGCTCCGATCATGCCAAAGACGAACTCCGCGAACTCCGCGCCGAACTCTTTGCGCGCGGTGAACCCGCAGCGCGCATCCTGATCGACGGCCTGCATATTCTCGAAACCACCGACCAGCGTCCGCTGCTCGCGAACTTGCGTGTACCAAGTCTATGGATCGCCGGTCGTCGCGACCGCCTGGTCGATCCGCGTGCGGTGCGCGATACGGTGGCGGTGATCGAACACAGCGGCCATGCGCCGGTGACGTTCGCGCAGATCGAACACGCCGGACATGCGCCGTTTCTCACCCATGTCGATGCGGTTGTCGCGCACGTGACCACGTTTCTCAGCGATGGTGCCGCGCAATGAACACACTGTTTGACCCGCGACAGATCCGCCGCGCATTCTCGCGCGCATCGGCCAGCTACGCCTCCGCCGCGACACTGCAGGCTGAGGTGGAAGGGCGTCTGCTCGAATCGCTGGACTATTACGCGGAAGGCCGCGAGGGCGACGCTAAAACACCGGCGCTTATCGTCGACATCGGCTGCGGCCCCGGCCACGCATCGCGCGCGGTACAGCAACGCTGGCCGAAAGCGCAGGTCATCGCCATCGACCTCGCCATGCCGATGCTGCGCCAGCACGACGCCGATGCCTCAGTCTTCGCGCGCGCGCTGCCACGCCCGCTTGCGCGACTGCTTACGCGCAGCCCTGCGCGCCTCTGCGCCGACGCGCGCGCACTGCCGCTGGCCGACCACAGCGTCGACCTGTTGTTCTCGAATCTGTGCCTGCAGTGGGTCGACGATCTGCCCGCAGTGTTCGCCGGCTTTCGCCGCGTGCTCAAACCCGGCGGAATGCTGGTGGTGTCGACCTTCGGCCCCGATACGCTATACGAACTGCGCGTCGCTTTCGCCGAAGCCGATGCCATTCCGCACGTCAGTCCGTTCGCGTCGATCGCGCAGTTTGGCGACGCACTGATCGCCAGCGGCTTCCGCAACCCGGTCCTCGACCGCGACGATTTGGTTACCCGATACGACGACCTGCCCGCACTGATGCGCGAGCTGCGCGCTATCGGTGCCACCAATGCACTGCACGCGCGTCGCCACACGCTTACCGGAAAAGCGCGATTCGCAGCCGCCGCCAACGCCTACGAAACCTACCGCGACGGCGAACGCCTGCCCGCGACTTGGGAAATCATCACCGCCCTCGCATGGGCGCCAGAACACGGCGCGCCGATCCGCGAAGGCGGCGAAGACGTGGCGCGCTTTCCGGCGAGCGGAATTCCCGTCCGCCGCCGCTGACGCACCGCAGTAGAGCGGGCTGACCAGTCTACGGCTGTTGAAAACGAGCGTGCTGCACCGTCGGCAATGCTTGTAAACACATCAGCGATCCATACAATGTACAGATAATAAGTTTTGAATGAGCAGCGACCAAAAGCTAAATCGAATCTAAAGAAGTACGGCGTTTCCTTCGAAGAGCCTCAGTCTGTTTTCTACGATGAGTTCGCGGTCCAGTTTTATGATGAGCTGCATTCGTCTCATGAAGACCGTTTTCCCATGCTTGGTATGAGCAGCGGCACCCAGCTTCTTCTGGTCTGCCATTGTGAGCGCGACAGCGGCAATGTCATCCGCATCATCTCAGCGCGTAAAGCCACAAACCATGAAAGCGCTTTCTACGGGCAGTGACGACCATGAAATCCGAATACGATTTTTTCCAAACTGAAATCCCGCAAGAACCCGTATGCAGCCAGGCTCAAGAAGCCGGTGTCAATGCGTCTGTCGGAAGACGTCGTGGCGTACTGCAAATCGATGGCCAATGAGGCAAGGCTTCCCTATCAGAGCCTGATCAATTTGTACCTGCGGGACTGCGTCATGCAAAACCGGAAGGTGCACGTTGCTTGGCCAAGCAAGCCCTGAGAGACGCTTCCGTCCGTTCCGGCAACGAGACTGTCATACCGGCACACCTTCGGACGTGCCGATCAGCGCTGACGCTTAAACAGGTCGCGGTGGAAAAAATACACTTCGTTGAGCAGGAACCGCCAGCGCGTATCGAAGCTGCGGTAGCGGCTGGTGGGCGTGGGCGATCCCAGGCAGAGGATGCCGATGTCGTCGCAGATGCGCAGCGCGCGCGACATGTGCAGCGGATCGCTGACGACGATGGCGCGGCTGAGCTTGCGGGCTCGCATCAGTGCGGCGGCTTGGCTTAAGTTCTCGATGGTGTTGCGCGACACGGTTTCAATCAATATCGCGCGGTCGGGCACGCCGTTGCCCAGCGCATAGCGGCGTGCCACCTGCGATTCCGAAAACCGCGCCCCGTTGCCGCCGAAGCCGCCGGTAAGGATCAGCGTGGGTGCGCGATCTTTTTTGTACAGATCGATCCCGTGGCGAATGCGCTCCTGGAACACCGGCGAAGGCCGCGCATCGTAGGCGGCGGCGCCCAGCACGACGATCGCGTCGGCGCGCACCCGTTCGCTGGCCGCCTCGTCGCGCCTGCCGATGTGCACGATATACAGCGCCACGCCGCACAGCCACAGCAGCATCAACAGCAAAAGACGACGCAACCACCGGAACACGCCGTGCCGCCTGCGTCGCTTTCCGGATACGCGCTGGATCAGCGGCGATGGTGCAGCGCGGGTCATGTGTGGGTCTGCCACGGCAAGGTATCCAGATCCATATTGCCGCCGGTAATCACAACGCCGACGCGGCGGCCCGCAAAGCGGGCGCGATTGCGCAGCACTGCCGCCAAACCGATCGCACCGGAGGGCTCGACCACCAGTTTCAGACGTTCCCACAGCAGCCGCATCGCTTCGAGTACCGCGTCGTCGTTCACGGTGAGAATCCCGTCGATGTGACGCTGCAGCAGCGCCAGAGTGCGCGGCGCGAGATGCCCGCGCAGCCCGTCGCAGATAGTGCTGGCGGTCATGTCGGTGATGCAGCGCCCTTCGCGCAGCGAAGCATGCGCATCTGCGGCGCCGGTTGGTTCAGCGCCCCAGATTTGAAGGCTTGGCCGCAGCGTGCGCGCGGTCAGCGCGCAGCCCGACAGCAGGCCGCCGCCGCCGACCGGCGCCAGCAGCGCGTCGAGCTCTGGTTCGCTGCGCAGAAATTCGAGCGCGACCGTGCCCTGGCCGGCGATCACATGCGCATCGTCGAAGGGATGCACCAGATGCGCCCCGGTCTGCGCCACCAGCGCAGCGGCGGCAGCGTGACGTGCGGCCATCGTCGGTTCGCAGCGCACGACGTGCGCGCCGTATCCGGCGATGGCCGCCAGCTTCACGGCGGGCGCGCCTTCGGGCACCACCACGGTCGCGGACACACCGCGGAGTCGGCTGGCCAGCGCCACCGCGGCGCCATGATTGCCCGAACTCTGGGTCAGGACGCCGCGCGATACGGCCGCATCGTCGAGCGCGAAGATCGCATTGCAGGCACCGCGGAATTTGAACGCGCCGGCGCGCTGCAGGTTCTCGCATTTGAAATAAAGCGCGCAGCCTGCGATGTCGTCGAGCGACTGAGAGCGCAGTACCGGTGTCTGTTGCGCGTGCGGCGCGATCCGGGCGGCGGCGGAAAGCACGTCGGCAAAGGCGGGCAGCATCGGCACAGCAGCGGTCATTTCCGCATCGTAACAGGCGCGATATGCGCATCAGCGTGTCATTCGTACTGGCGTGCCGGTGCTTGGGCGCCGGCGTAAGCAGTGTGTGCGCAATTCTAACTGCGGTCATGCCCGGGAATCGTCGACAGGAACCGCATCGCTTCCAAACGTATCGACCGAGGCGCGAGCGGGATTGACAGCGGCGGGTTGGCAGGCAAAAAATCGCGCAGCTCAAGCAACATCCGTGAGCCCAGCACGAGCACACCACCGACAACAGCGTGTCCGCATGGTCATCGTAGTGCATGGATATGCACAAACCCGGGTGAGCCGTCAGCCCCGCCAGGCCTGAGCAGCACCAATAGCGAAAATGAACAAAGAACGGGATCCTGAGGACAATGCCCATAGCGGGTGTCGGGGGTGCAGGCTTATCGCGGGACCGCAACGGTATGCAAAGATGACAATAGACCCACTTGCTTAAGGACGGGTTCAACGCAGCGGTCGGATGCTGCACTACCAAGACGGGCCGATCCCGTCCGCGATCACGACAGGGGGTTCCCGATGTTCCGTATTGGTCTGCTTGCGACGCTCTCCGCGACGATTCTGACCGGCTGCGTCAGTACCTATGGCTATCGCGCCGACGATGGCGGCGACTATTACTACGCCGAGCCGTCGGTGGATGATTACGATGCTTATGGTGGGCCTTACAACTCAATAGGTTACGGCTATCCCGGAGGCTGGTACGGCAGCTTCGGTTATGGGTTCGGTTTCGGCCATACCCCGTATTCGCGCTACGGGTTTCCGTACGGTTATGACGGCTACCGCTACGGCTATCCATACTCGTACTCTTCTTACCCGCATCGCCGCCCCCGCCATCATCGTCCGCCCAACACCCTGCCGCCGGGAACCTTACCCCCGGGTGTGATCATCGATTCACCGCGTGATTCAGGCCCGCGATTGGGCGACCGCGACCGTGAAGGCGGTCCGTGGCGTCACCTCAACGATGCCAGACGTCCGCGCTTCGCGACGCCGCAGCCCGCCATTGCCGATGGTCTGCCGCGTCCGGGCGGGGCCATTGGCGAAAACCAGCCGCAGCGCCGCCGGGTCATGATGCCGCAGCCAGGTGTATCGGGCGGCGGGCAGCCAGAAAGAATCAGCCAGTCCCGGCGAGCCCCGGTTTCGATGCCGCAATCCTCAAGCCCGCCGCAACCGCGCTATGAAACGCCGCGTGCCGCACCTGCTCCTGAGCGTCGGATCGAAGCTCCAGAACGAGAATCCCGTCGCGATACGACGCCCTGAAAACGCTTGCCAACCGCCTGAATTGGTCGCAAGCTAATCAAGCTTGACCGGATGCGTCGCATTCCGACGTAACTCGGTAAGAATCGCCGACCCCGGCGGGGAAATCCGGATCCCCCCTGTTCCGCTCCTCGTCGGGTGTCGGCACCTTTACACAGGCACAGCGCCTGGCGTCACTGAATCACGGACAAAAAAAGGGGCCGAATGTCCCCCGACATTCGGCCCCTGGCTCCCTCAGCGCGCACGTGGCCAGCCCTGTTCCACCCCGGCCTGCGCTTTCGCGCTTGCCGCGCTGAGTGCCACTTGAGATAAGCAGAATGCGTGCCAACTCTGGCAACGCGTGTTTGACCATAAGTCTGTACCAAATCCAGTTCGTTGGACGATGACGTGCCTCGCTACGCAGTCCAATCCCAGCTCTTCGCGGCGCGAAGACTCGTGTAAAAATGCCCGCATGAGCAACTTCTACTCTTACGACGTCATCGTCATCGGCGGCGGTCACGCTGGCACCGAGGCCGCGCTCGCCGCTGCTCGCGCCGGCGCACGCACGCTGCTGCTCACTCACAACATCGAAACCGTCGGTGCGATGAGCTGTAACCCGGCCATTGGCGGCATCGGCAAGGGCCATCTGGTGCGCGAGATCGATGCCCTCGGCGGCATCATGGCGCGGGCCGCAGATGCTGCGGGCATTCAATGGCGCCGGCTCAATGCATCGAAGGGCCCGGCCGTACGCGCGACTCGCTGTCAGGCTGACCGCGCGCTATACCGCAGCTTCATTCGCCGCGCGGTGGAATCACAGCCCAATCTCACCGTATTCCAGTCCGCGGTCGATGATCTGATCATTGAAGGCGATGCCGTTCGCGGCGCGATCACCCAAACCGGTTTGCGTTTTGAAGCGCAGGCGGTGGTGTTGACCGCAGGCACTTTTCTCGCCGGCAAAGTACACATCGGCGAAACCCAGTTCGCTGCCGGCCGCGCCGGCGATCCGCCCGCGACCACGCTCGCTGCGAAACTACGCGAACGTCCGTTCGTAGTCGATCGATTGAAGACCGGCACACCGCCGCGTATCGACGGCCGCAGTCTCGATTACAGCGTGATGGAAGAGCAGCCTGGCGATGATCCGCGCCCGGTGTTCTCGTTCATGGGCAGCACCGCCGACCATCCGCCGCAGATCTCATGCTGGATCACGCACACGTCCGAGCGCACCCACGAGATCATCCGCAGTGCGCTGCACCGTTCGCCGCTGTACAGCGGTCAGATTGAAGGCATTGGCCCGCGCTATTGCCCGTCGATCGAAGACAAAGTGGTGCGCTTCGCCGAGAAGGACTCGCATCAGATTTTTGTCGAACCCGAAGGTCTGGATGTCACCGAAATCTATCCCAACGGCATTTCGACATCGCTGCCGTTCGACGTGCAGCTGGATCTGGTGCGCAGCATCCGCGGTTTCGAGCAGGCGCATATTACCCGCGCCGGCTACGCGATCGAATACGACTTCTTCGATCCGCGCGGGCTGAAAAATTCGCTGGAAACCAAGCTTGTCCCCGGTTTGTTTTTCGCAGGCCAGATCAACGGCACCACCGGCTATGAAGAAGCCGCGGCGCAGGGCCTCATTGCAGGGCTTAACGCTGCGCGTTTCGTGCGTGCGCTCGCCGCATGGTCGCCGCGTCGCGACGAAGCGTATATAGGGGTGATGATCGACGACTTGATCACCCACGGCACCAGCGAGCCCTACCGCATGTTCACCAGTCGCGCCGAATACCGGCTGCAGCTGCGCGAAGACAACGCTGATCTGCGGTTGACCGAAACCGGCCGCACGCTGCATCTGGTCGACGACGCCCGCTGGGAACGCTTCGCACGCAAGCGCGATGCCTTCGTCGTGGAAACCGAACGACTGGGCGCACTGTGGGCATCGCCGAACAACGCGCTGGGCCGCGAGGCAGTGGCGATGCTGGGCATCGAACTCAGCCGCGAAACCCATGCGCTGGATTTGCTGCGTCGCCCCGAACTTGATTACGCCAAGCTGCTGACGGTGCCGATGCTGGGCCCTGCGGTGGACGATGCTGCAGTTGCCGAGCAGGTCGAGATCGAAGCGAAATATTCCGGCTATCTCGCGCGTCAGCGTGAGGAGATCGCACGGCAGCAGCGCAATGAACACACCGAGATTCCAGCGCAGTTCGCCTACGACGCGGTGCGCGGGCTGTCGATCGAAGTGCAGCAGAAACTCGAACGCGTGCGTCCGCAGACCGTCGGTCAGGCACAGCGGATTCCGGGCATGACGCCGGCGGCAATCTCGCTGCTGCTGGTGCATCTGGCCCGCCAACGTCGCGGCGCTGCGGCCTGACCGTACGGCGCATGCGCATCGCCGGACTTCACTGTGGCTGATTGGCCATGCTTGATTGGCGGTCATTGATTCGCTGTTCTTGACGGAATTTTCTTGGATGTTCTCGATCTATCGATGACGTATTCTGATCGCATGTGCACCTCACTTCGCCCGATGGCTCTGATCGCTCTCGCTTTGCTCTCTGGCTGCGGCGAGCCACCCGCCGCGCCCAAGCCGGTCGCGACCGGCGATCTGAAGATCGAAGCTTGGCCGCTGCCGGCGATGCCCGGCTCCGCGCAGCCGGATCTTGCCACGGTGGCCGACGGCCGCGTGTTGCTCAGCTGGATCAATACCGGCAGCGGCCGTCGACCGGCGCTGCAGTTTGCCGAGTTCTATCCGGACGGCCACTGGGAAGGCCCGCGCACGGTCGCGGTCGGAAATTCGATGTTCACCAACTGGGCCGACACGCCGCACATCGCGGCCACCGCCGATCGCGCGCTATGGGCGCATTGGCTGCAGAAATCTGCCGACGCGCCCTACGCTTACGATGTGATGCTGGTGCGTTCGTTCGACCATGGCATGAACTGGAGCGCACCGCGCCGCGTGCATGACGATGCGACCAAAACCGAGCACGGTTTCGTGTCGATGTGGGCGCAGGGCGACGGCAGTCTGGGCATCGCCTGGCTCGACGGACGCAACACCACCGCCGATCCGCCGAACCAGCATGACGGTCACGCCAATGGTCATAGCGACGACCACGGCGGCGGCGCGATGTCGCTGCGCGCGGCGGTGTTCGACGCGAATCTGCAGGCGACTTCAGCAGTCGAACTGGACACGATGACCTGCGACTGCTGCCAGACCGATGTGGCCGCTACGGCAGAAGGCGCTGTGCTGGTGTATCGCGACCGCAGCGAAAAAGAAATCCGCGACATCTATGCCGTACGCTTCGACGGCAAGACCTGGTCGAAACCCGCGCGCGTGCATGCCGATGAATGGTCGATGCCGGCGTGCCCGGTCAACGGGCCATCGGTTGCGGCGCAGGACAAGCATGTAGTGGTCGCGTGGTACACCGCGGCGGGCGATACGCCTGCGGTGAAACTCGCGCGCGCCGTCGACGTCGGCACTGCGTTCGCCAAGCCGGTGACGGTGGACACGGGCGCAGCGATACAGGGCCGCGTCGCGGTTGCGATCGACGCGCAGCAGGTCTGGATTGTGTGGCTGCGCGAAGACGCGGGCAAACAGTCGCTGTGGCTGGCGCGCTACGCGCCGGATCTGTCGAAGCAGCTGCAGCGCATCAAACTTGCCGACCTGCAGGGCAAGGGCCGCGCCACTGGGTTTCCGAAACTGGTGCTCAACGGTGCTGCCGCGCATGTGGTGTGGACGGATGTCGTAGACGGCGTGCCGCAGCTGCGCGGCGCATCGTTGCTGGCGGGCCACTGATACGCCGGGTGCCGTACACCCGCAGCGTTATCCGCCCTCAGCCGCGATGTTCCAGCGCCAGATAGTCCGCGCTCTGCATTTCGATCAATCGCGAAGCGGTACGTTCGAACGCAGCCGTCAGCCGTTCGCCGCGATACAGCGCTGCCGGCGATGCGTCGGCGCTGCAGATCATATTGACGTGGCGGTCGTAGAGTTCGTCGATCAAGGTGATGAAACGGCGCGCGGCGTCGTCCCGCAGGGCGTCCAATACCGGTACGCCGCCCAGCAGCACGGTGTGGAATTCGGTGCCGATCTGGATGTAGTCGCCGCTGCCGCGCGGGCCTTCGCACAGCGCCGCGAAATCGAACCACGCCATGCCCTTATCGCGTGCGCGCACGGCGATGCGGCGGCCATCGATCTCGATACCGGCATCGCGGTGGCCATCGTCGCCGCCGAGTTCGCGCCAGCGCGATTCCAGCCACGCGTCGCTGTGGTCGTCCAGCGGCGTGCGGTAGACCGGTGAGCGGGTCAGCGCGCGCAGGCGATAGTCCTGCGGGCTGTCGAGATGGATCACGCTGCAGTGGCGTTCGATCAGCGCGATCGCCGGCAGAAACCGCGATCGCTGCAGGCCATCCTTGTACAGCCCGGACGGCTCCGCATTCGAACTGGTGACCAGAATCACGCCTTCTTCGAACATCCGCGCCAGCAGCCGCCCCAGCAGCATCGCGTCGCCGATGTCATTGACGAAAAATTCGTCCAGCACCAGCACACGCAGCTGCGCGCGCCATTCGCGGGCAACGATGGCCAGCGGGTCGCGTTCGCCGGCATGCGTGCGCAGGCGATCGTGCACATCGCGCATGAAGCGATGGAAATGGGTGCGGCGTTTTTCGCAGATGGGCAGACCGGCATGGAACAGATCGATCAGAAACGTCTTGCCGCGGCCGACACCGCCCCACAGGTACACCCCGTTCGGCGAAGGCGTCAGCGGTTTGCCGAACAGGGTGTCGAGCAGACCTTTGCGCTTGAGCGGCGTGGACAGGAACCTATGCAAGCGATCGAGTTCGCGCAGCGCCGGATGCTGCGCGGGGTCGTCGCTCCAGTCGCCGCGGGCTACGCCTTCGGCATAGCGCACGGACGGTGCCGCTGCGGTATCGCTCATGATGCGGTGTCGGGCTCCGCCAGATCATGCTGTCCCGGATCAGGCTGCTGAACATCTTGCTGCTGAACATCATGCTGTCGAAGATAGGGCGCCACGCCGTGCTTGATCGCGCCGCGCAGATCGATCAGCTTGCGATGGAAGAAGTGGCTGGTCTGGGGAATACGCACCAGCGCTGCGTTCGCGCCCGGCTGTGCCTGTGTCATCTGTTCAAACCAGTCGTAGACCGCCTGCGGGTGAACAACCTCGTCTTCTTCGCCCTGGATGACCAGCCATGGCATCGTTGGCGGCACGATGCGCTCGAAATCCCAGCGCCCGGCCGGTGGTGCGATCGAGATCAGCGCCGACGGCTGCAGCGCCATCGCACCGAGCAGGCTGACGTAGGCGCCGAAGCTGAAGCCGCCCAGCCACAGCGCCGCATCGGGCCGGGTGTTGCGCACCCATGCCACGACTGTGCGGAGATCGTCCAGTTCGCCTTCGCCGTGATCGAATGTGCCTTCGGAGGCGCCGGCGCCGCGGAAATTGAAGCGCACCGTGGTCACGCCCAGCTCGCGCAGGCTGCGCGCGGCCATGGTGACCACTTTGTTGTGCATGGTGCCGCCTTCGGTCGGCAGCGGATGACAGATCACCGCGACGATTGCCTGCGCGGCCACGTCGGCTTCAGGCAGATCGACCGCGACTTCAAGGGTGCCTGCCGGGCCCGGCAGGGTCAGGGTGGCGGCAATGGCGGGAAATGCGGGAGAGAGCATGTACGGATGATCGCAGCGGGGCGGCTCAGGGTTTGCTCAACCGCAAACCGACCACCAGCGGGTCGTGGTCCGAGCTGCGCCGTGGCGAACGGTCGCCTAGACGCTCCCGATAGCCTTGACTCTCCGGCTCATCGGCATTGCTGTGCCACTCCGCCGCGCCCACCAGACGTGCGGCCAGGGATGGGCTGAGCAGGGCGTGATCCAGTCGACCGATCTGACCATCGTAGACATAGCTGTAGGGCTTCGGCCCGCGCTGTCCGGCAAAAGCGTCGCGCCATCCCGTTGAAATCAGCATCTGCACCGGATCTTCCATGCTGTAGGCGTTGAGATCGCCGACGATGACCGTAAGATCGCTGCCGGAAGCCGTCGGGTCTGTCTGCAGCCACGCATCCAGCCGACGCGCGGACTCGGTGCGGGTCGCGTTCCAGCAGCTCTGACCGTCTTTGCGGTCGGCATCGGCACCGCGCGCGTCGCTGCAGCCTTTGGACTTGAAGTGGTTGGCGACAACGGTGAATGCCGGCCCCGGTTTCGCGCCCGTACCGGCGCGGAAGGTCTGCGCCAGCGGCGGACGGCTGCGTTTGCCGAACACATCGTCCACCAACGTGGCCGCTTCGCCGAGCGGTGCGACCCGCGAAGCACGATAGATCAGGCCAACCCGGATCTGGTCCCCGCCCAGGCCGGCATCGGTAGCAACGAATCGCCAGTCGTCGCCGTCGCGGTTGAGGGCTGTAACCAGCGCCGTGATTGAGGCCTCCGGGCCGAAGCCGTCGTTTTCCACTTCCATCAGTGCGGCGATATCAGGGTTCAGGCCGTGGACCGTGGCGACCAGTCGCGCAAGCTGGGTTTCGAATTCGGCTTGGCTGCGCGCGCCCCGAGGGGTTGGGAAGCCGCCGCCGTGGCCGTCGCCGTTGAAGAAATTCTCAAGATTGAAACTGGCGATGCGCACGTCGCCGCCGACCCTCGGCGCGCGCGGCGGCGATATGCGCTGGAAGGTGGGTTTCGCGGTGAGCTGCAGCCGGTAGTCGTTGCCGCGCTGGTCGATCACGCCTTCCACTTGCGAAACCCCACCACCGGTGCGTGGCAGTCCGGTCTTCGGCAGGTACCACAAAATTGCGGGCTGCTCCGCTGCGCTGCCATCGTCCAGACGCAGCGTACGCCGGGCGTTGGCGATTGCCATTGCGCGCGCAGCGTCGCCGGGCGCCGCTGCGTCGGACGGGGTGCGCAGCCTTTCGCCGAAGTTGACCGTGATTTCTGCATATTTACCGGCGCGGTCCGTCCCAGCCACCGTTAGCGGTGCGGCGATCCGCACGCGCATGTTTTCGTAGCGCTCCCAGTCGGCGGGCGGTGCGGAGAGGGCCACTGCGCGCACGTGGCCACGGCGCAGCGGTTTGACATCGGCAGGCTGCAGCGAGGTTCGCGTGCCGCGCCCGGCATCAAGTTCGACCACGGTGCCGCGGACCCGTACGCGCTGACCCAATGAAACCTGCGGGCTGCCTGCGGCGGAGATGAACAGCGCGTCGGAGGTGGCTGGGTCGCCGTCGCCCGCGTCCTGCAAAAACCAGCCGCCTAGGCCATCGGTGAAGCTCGCCGTGACCACGCCTTCGACGATCACCTCCTGACCGATCAATAGGCTGGTCTCGCCAGAGCCTTGAATTCGACCCATCGCGATCGGCGTGGTTTGCGCGGAAACAGCCGCAGCCATGCCTGGACACAGCAGCAGCAACAAAGGCGACATCAGACGAAACATACGGCGAGTCTCCAGGGGCAAAACGGACAACGCCGCCCGGAGGCGGCGTTGCGGAAGCGGTGTCGGGCGCTCAATGGCGACGCTCAAGGCCCGGATCAAACCTGATCGAGCATCCAGTCGACCGTCGCCTTGACCTGATCGTCGGTCAGCGCCGGGTTGCCGCCCTTGGCAGGCATCACGCCCACTTTGCCCTGATAGCCTTCAATCGCGTGTTGATGCAGAGTGTCTTTGCCTTGGCCCGCGCGTGCGCCCAGCCCTGCGGCGGTCAGCATCGGTGCGCCACCAACACCGGCCTTGTGGCAGCCCGCGCAGAGGTTGCCGTAGATCACCGCGCCGTCCAAGGTGCCACCGTAGGCAACCTGCGAGGCGACAGCAGCCTTCGCAGCCTGGTCGGCAGCGGCCTGCTGGGCCGCGCCGGTGCTGCCGGCAAATACCTCGCCGGTCGGCGAAATCCGCGCTTCGGTGCGCTGCACCTCGACCGGATTGATAGTGTGCGGCTGACTGTTATGCAGATAGATCGCGAACAGGATCAGACACAGAGTGACCGCCATGAGAAAAGCGATCACCATCGAAAAACGCTTCAGAAAATCCAGATCGTAATTACGCACGACTCACCCGAAAACAGACGTGTTGACGAAACGGCCGGGCTGCGGCCGCGCATTCCACCCAGTATAAAGGCTGCAGCGGTCCGGATTCGAGCCCATGGCCGCTTCCGGCCGGCATCGTGGCTGTTGTGGGCCGCGCCAACCTGAGCGGCAAGCCGTCACTCCAACCGATGGGAGGCATAGCACCCGTTGCCATCAATCGCCTCGGAAAGCCCTTGATACGGCGTATGCACGGCGCTGCAGCATGTCCGGCAGCGCTACGCCGCGTAGTAAAGCGCCCCATCGCCGCGTTCGGCCGCCTCACGGAAGAACGCCGAGAGGATGTCGAACTGGTCGAGCAGATCCCCCTCCTCGCGCTGATACACCGCCTGGTGATACAGGCCGACGTCTTCATCGATGCCGCGCAGGGCTTCGAGTACGCCGGCGTGCGTCCATGACGACAGCGCCTTCGCCTGCTCCTGCACCAGCGCCGGAGATACGAAATCGCAGCCGTTGCTCAGCACCTGGTCGGCGACCCCGTCGCTGCGGAAACCGACATCATCGAGGATATGCCTCAGCACCTCCCAGGCGGTCTCGACATCGATGGATTCGGTGCAGCGGGACTCGCCTTCCACCCATCTGTCGATCAGATCATGGTCTTCGCGCATGGCCTCGAGATCGTTCGCGGCGAACGCCTGGAAAAACATGTTCATGCTCATCGATGCAATCTCCTCGTCTGCAGCGCGCAGTCTGCGCGAATGCGACACGACAGGCGAGGACTCAGCGCCCCGCGCCGCGCACGCGCTCCCAGTCCAGATCGAACCGGGCGAGATATTTTCGTAAGCGATCCGCATCGTTGGTGCTGCTGCGCTGCGCCCGCGACACCGCGAACAGCGTGCGCCCCGCATCCGACAGCGATTTCGCCTGCGCGCAGACGCGGACCACGTCTTCCAGCTGCACGCGATCGAAGCGGTCGAGTTCGGTCATGCGATCGCGGAGCAGTGCGTCCAGCGGCGACGACACGCTGCTGTCGCGCCACAGTCCGCGCAACCTCATGATTTCTTCTTCGACCAACTCGATCTGGATCCTGCCCGCGTTGGCCAAGGTCGCCATCCGCATCACCGATGCGCCCAGATCGCGGAAATTACCCGACCAGCGCGCCTCTGGATGCGTAGCGAAGGCGAGAAACCGCGTCCGAGCCTCGCGGTTGAACGCGACGCGCTGATGCTGATCGCGGCTCCAGCGTTCCAGTTCGAAATCGAGATTCGGTTCAATGTCTTCCATCCGTTCGGCCAAACCTGGCAGGCGATAGGTCCAAAGATTCAGGCGCGCGAGCAGGCCATCGCGAAAACGCCCCTGCGCGACCGCAGTCTGCAGATCGCGATTGGTGCCCGCAATCAGCTGGAAATCGCTCTCGACTTCTTTGTCGCTGCCCACCGGCGGGAAACGCTTTTCTT
>JAYVSK010000278.1:0-5323 GCA_043775395.1 Lysobacter sp.
CCGCAACGGCTTTGGCATGTCGATCTCCAATAAAAGCCGCCCTAAAATGAGGGATAACTTACAGCGTCGCTGTCTCGGGAATTATAGGCGCGTAGGGAAATCACGGCCAGCACTGTTGCCTTCGGTTGCCACGAACACGCCATATCTGAAGCCGCCGGCGCTGCCGTTGATCTTGACCGCCGCAGCGACGTCGCCGGAACCACTCCCGTCATCGGCAGGAGCGCCGACACAACGGGTGTAGATCAGCTGCTGGGCGCCGCCCAAAGAGGCGAACGGCACCTCGAAATAGCTTTGGTTCTCGTTGAAAAAGAGCGCTTGTCGCCGAAGAACGTCTCGATCGCGCTGAAGTTGACGACGATACCGTCGCTTTCCGCTTGAGCGAAATCCGAATTCAGGATTGCACTCACCTGGAATTGCCCATTGGGCTTCCAGAAGACATCCACGCCCGCATCGGTATAGGTCTTGCGATTGACGTTGTTGTACCGACCAACAAGATAAAGCGTTACCGCCAACAGCGACTGGCGGCATTTCGGTACGTCCGCTTTGTGCAGCGCGCTGAGATAGCGCTGATCGTTGAAGCTGATCGCTGGCCATGCCATGCGCTCGTTGCTACAACCGACTACACGATCAAGCGCGATGCCGAAGGTGCGGACACCGCTGTCGATGCTGCGCATCCGCGCGACATGCCAGAAAATCAGCAGCTCTGCAAACCATACGCTTTCATCCTCCGAGATCGCATGCGACCAATGACCGTCCCAGTATGTTTTGAATCGGAGACTGCACGCATGGTGCCGCACAGTTCCAAAATGAGCGACTCTCTGAGGTCACATCGAGCTTGTAAATAACGTGCCCGCTGTCACTGCCGTTGTGCGAGTTTTTTGCGGAAGGGTATTTTATAAGAAAATGCAGTCAATCTTATCGGCTGGGCTTGGGCTGCAGCATCGTGCCCGTGCATTTTTTGGCGCCGCATTTGCATCCCCATATTTTTTTCATCTTCGCGGTATGCGGATCGTCCAGCACGATTCCGTAGTTGTAGGTCAATTCTTCGCCAGGCTCGATATCGCGGATGGCCTCGATGAAGACTTTGTCCTTGTGCCCCTTTCCTTTGCTGTTCTCCTCGAGAACCGCCTCGCAGTTCGGGGCGCAGCTGTGGTTAATCCAGCGCGCCACGTTGCCATCGACGTTGGCGTCGATCACATAATCGTCGTTAAGCGTGAACAAGAACGTGTGGCCATTTTCCTCGAGTTCGCCGTAGGCTTCGTCGACCTGCATGTGCGTCCGCACTTTGCCCTTGTAGCGCACGATACGATCGCCCTTGCGGACCGCTTCATCGGCAAATACGCCGTTACCGTGGATAGGCGACAAACGGGCGACGATCTTCTTCTTGGACATGGCTTATAAGGTTCCGACGGGTGTGCATGAGCCGCGATTATGGCCCAACTTGCAGCGATATCGAACGCGGCGGAGTATTCGGCGAACATCATCCTGTACCCGGGAGTAGCCGAAGAGCACTCTAATGCTGCGGCAGGGAACAGGACTGCCCATGGATGCTATGAACGACGTCTGGCGGTGCCGGATAAATCCCCAGATGGGTATTGAAACATCTGGATTGAGTCCCGAACGGCGAAAGCGTACAATTTCAGTCCTATATGACATCACGCCTATTGCTCTGCGGTTGGACGCCACTTGGATCATGCTTCGAGTCACTAAACTTACCGATTACGCCACCGTGGTACTAATGGTTCTAGCCAGCGCCCCCGAAGTTGTGCTCAGCGCCACTGGTCTGGCCGAACGCGCTGGGCTGGAAGCGCCGACGGTCGCCAAGCTGCTCAAACCCTTGGCCCAGGCCGGGTTGGTGCAGGCTTTTCGCGGCGCGGCCGGAGGCTACCGTTTGGCGCGTCCGGCGGCCGGGATTTCGCTGGTGGAGATCGTCGAAGCAATGGAAGGGCCGTTGGCGATCACCGAATGCAGCACCCATGACGGCCACTGCGGTATCGAGCAATCCTGCGGCGCGCGCGCCAACTGGCGGCGGATCAACGATATCGTCGCCGACAGCCTGCGCCGCATCACTCTGGCCGATATGGCGCAGCCGGTCGCCGAAACGCCGTTGCGCAAAGCCATTCCCGTTTCGCTGTCGGCCAACTGAGAACCTCCATGACCGCCACCGCTCCCCAGATCGCGACCGCGCCGCCGGTGCAGAACGCCGGAATCCTCAAACAGCTTGGTCGTCGCTACGACGCCGGCTTCGTTACCGATATCGAGTCCGAAACCTTGCCGCCGGGTCTGAACGAAGACGTTGTGCGCTTCCTGTCGGCAAAAAAAGATGAACCCGCGTGGATGACCGAATGGCGCCTCGCTGCATACCGGCACTGGCTGACGATGACGCCGCCGCATTGGGCGAAACTTGACATCGCACCGATCGATTTCCAGTCGATCAGTTATTACTCCGCACCGAAGGCGAAATACGCCTCGCTTGCCGATGTGCCGCAGGAGCTGCTCGACACTTACGACAAGCTTGGCGTGCCGCTGCACGAGCGCGCGAAACTGGCCGGCGTTGCCGTCGACGCGGTGTTCGACTCGGTCAGCGTCGGCACCACATTCCGCAGGGAACTGGCCGAAAAAGGCGTGATTTTCTGCTCGATGTCGGAAGCGCTGCACGACTATGCCGACTTGGTCCGCCAGTATCTCGGCAGCGTGGTGCCGGTCGGCGACAACTATTTCGCAGCGTTGAATTCGGCGGTGTTTTCTGACGGCAGCTTCGTGTTCATTCCCAAGGGCGTGCGTTGCCCGATGGAACTCAGCACCTACTTCCGGATCAATGCGATCAACACCGGGCAGTTCGAGCGCACGCTGATCATTGCCGAAGAACAATCCTACGTCAGCTATCTCGAAGGCTGCACCGCGCCCATGCGCGACGAGAATCAGCTGCACGCGGCAGTGGTTGAACTGGTGGTTCTGGACGATGCGGAGATCAAGTATTCGACGGTGCAGAACTGGTATCCCGGCGATGAGAACGGCGTCGGCGGCATCTACAACTTCGTCACCAAACGCGGCGAGTGCCGCGGGGCGCGCAGCAAGATCAGCTGGACCCAGGTCGAAACCGGATCGGCGATCACCTGGAAATATCCCTCCTGCGTGCTGCTGGGCGACGACTCCAGCGGCGAATTCCATTCGGTTGCGCTCACCCATCATCGCCAGCAGGCCGATACCGGCACCAAAATGATTCACATCGGCAAGCGCACCAAGTCGAAAATTGTCAGCAAGGGCATCAGCGCCGGCCGCGGCCAGAACAGCTATCGCGGACTGGTGAAAGTGGAGCGCGGCGCAGACGGTGCGCGCAACCACACCCAGTGCGACAGCCTGCTGATCGGCAAACGCTGCGGCGCGCACACCTTCCCTTATATCGAAGTGAAAAATCCCAGCGCAACCGTCGAGCATGAGGCCACTACGTCGAAAATCAGCGATGACCAGCTTTTCTATTGCCGCAGCCGCGGTATTTCCGAAGAAAATGCGGTGTCGCTGATCGTCGATGGCTTCTGCAAAACGGTGTTTCGCGAACTGCCGATGGAATTCGCGGTGGAAGCCAAGAAACTGCTGGAAGTCTCGCTGGAAGGCGCCGTCGGATGAATGCAGTAACGGCCGGCGAGACCGATCTGCAGCGGCTGCTGGCCGGGCTCGCGCCTGAGCTTGCAGATCAGCCGCGCACGATTCGCAGTCTGGCGAACAACGTGCCCGCGCCTGCGGACGCGATCATGATATTTCGCGAAAATGAAGGGACGACCGTGATCGTGCCCATCTCGATGGTGTCCATAACCGAGATCGAGCACGCGGAACCGCTCTGGGCGCAGATCACCCTACGCATCCATTCCAGTCTGGAAGCGGTCGGGATGATGGCAGCGATCGCCACTGCGCTCACCGCGCGCAATATTCCGTGCAACGCAGTGTCGGCGTATTACCACGACCATCTCTTCGTCCCGTGGGCGCGCCGCGACGACGCCTGCCTCGCATTATGCGAACTCGCAAACGGAATCACCGTATGACCCTCAGCGACATCATCGGCACCATTGGCGTCAGCACCTTGCTGGTCGGATTTGTGCTCAACCAGCGGCGGGTGCTCTCTGAACACTCGCGCGCGTTTCTCGCAATGAATCTGATCGGCGCGGTGCTGTGCGGATATTCCGCGTGGCTGGTGCGTTTCATGCCGTTCGTTGTGCTTGAAACGGTGTGGGCCATGTTCGCCGCGTGGGGGCTGTTGCGCTGGTCGCCGGAAGCAGTAGCAGACAGCGAAGCAGCATGACATCCGAACCCGGAGTGGTGCGCAGTGTTCGCCGGATTGCGGCGAACGCTACGTCCGACGATTTGTCGTACTGGAGCACTCGCAGCATCGTCGAACGCATTGATGCGGCGCTTGAAATCCGCAATGAACATCACGGTGTAGACAGTGAAGCTGAACAAAGACTTGAAAGAATTCTTACTCGAATTGAATACCGCTGATGTTCTCTACCTCATCACCGGCGGATTCGCGGTCGCCGCTCATGGACATCCTCGTTACACCAAGGATATCGGTGCGTGGATCGCGCCGGAGAGAGACAACGCGGAGCGCGCCGTAGCGGCGATCGAAGCCTTTGGATTTGGCGACCTAGGCATCGTCGCGGATGATTTATGCAGCGCGCCAAAAATGCTGCAGCTCGGATATTCGCCGAATCGGATTGATCTTTTGAATTTCGCAAGTGGATTGGAATTTGAAGACGCTTGGTCGCACCGGGTGGAAACCCGGATCGACGGTGTCCCCGTGCATCTCATTGCTTTGTCCGATCTTGAAAAAACAAACGTGCGTCTGTAAGACTGCAGGATTTGGCGGATCTGCAGAAACTCGGATTCTCTGTCAGCCCTGAAGAAGCTGCCGCAGCAGCAAAAACGCCTTAGAAGAGCCCTGAATATGCTGAACATCTCAAACCTACACGCCCGCGTCGCCGGCAAACACATTCTCAAAGGCGTCACGCTGGACGTGAAGCCCGGTGAAGTGCACGCCATCATGGGTCCGAACGGCGCCGGCAAATCCACCCTCGGCAATATCATCGCCGGTCGCGACGGCTATGAAATCCTCGAAGGTACGGTGTCGTTCGAAGGCCAGGATCTGCTGTCGTTGGAGCCCGAAGAGCGCGCTGCGCTCGGCGTGTTTCTGGCGTTCCAGTATCCGGTCGAAATTCCGGGCGTGAACAACACTTATTTCCTGCGCAGTGCGCTGAATGCCCAGCGCAAGGCGCGCGGCGAAGGCGAGCTTGATTCGATGCAGTTCCTGAAACTGGTGCGCGAGAAGCTG
>JAYVSK010000279.1:0-8371 GCA_043775395.1 Lysobacter sp.
CCGACGACCCGGCCGTGCGCGGCAATCGCCTCGCCCTGCTGCAGCGTCTTGCGGATCGCTTGGGCAGCGTCGCTGCGATCGAACATCTCTCGGTTTGAGCGCGCCCCTCACCCTTCGTTCTTCCCGCGCGCGGGAGAGAGGGTGGCCGAAGCGCTTGAGGGGCGGTCTGTAGGAAGGGCTGTTTGTAGAAGGTGTTGTTTGTAGAAGGTGCCGTTTGTGGGAGGGGCTTCAGCCCCGATGCCCCGCCACACACGGCATGACTGCAATCGGCGATGCCAATCTCCACTCTTGACGCCACAGGCGAGTCGGGGCTGAAGCCCCTCCCGCATTGCGAAAGACGAAAGGTCGTTGTCCGTGCATATCGCGCGATTAATCGAAGATTCCGCCCGCCCGGGTATCCTGTCCCGATGCCCCATGTCTCCCGACCCGCCATCGCCGCAGTGTTGTTGACGCTCTGCGGCGCCGCGCACGCGGCGCAGATATCCGATGTCCGCATCGATGGACTCGACGAGGCGATGACCGCGAACGTGCGCACTGCGCTGTCGCTGGAGGACGCCAAGGGCAAGCGCGTATCCGATGCGCGGCTGGACTATCTGCTGCGCGTGGCCGAGGACGAAACCCGCGAGGCTTTGGAGCCGTTCGGCTATTACTCGCCCGTCATCACCATCAGCGAAAGCGGCGCGGGCGCGGCGCTTGCCGAGGATGCGCCAGTCAGCGTCGCCATCACCGTGCGCGCAGGCGAACCGGTGCGGGTGCGCAGCGCCCAGATCGCAATTGAAGGCGACGGCGATGATGATCGCTATCTGAAGACAGAGTTGGACGCGTTCTCGCCCAAGGTCGGCGATGTGTTCGAACATGCCCGCTACGAGCAGAGCAAGGCCTTCATCACCCGCCGTCTTGCCGAGCGCGGCTATTTCGACGCCGATTTCGCCGCGCGCAAAATTGAAGTGACGCGCGCGCAGAAAGCCGCCGATATCGACCTGCGCTGGAACAGCGGCGACCGCTACGCAATGGGCCAGACCGTCTTCGAGCAGACGCCAAAACCCATAGTCCACGATGCGCTGCTGCAGAAATTCGTGTACTGGAAAGAAGGCGACTATTACCACCAAGGTCGTCTGGACCGGCTGCGCAAATCGCTGAGCGGTCTGGATTACTTCAGCCGCATCGATATCGAACCGCAGCCGGAAAACGCGGTCGAAGGCCGCGTGCCGGTGAAGGTACATCTCACGCCTGCCAAACGCAGCATCTACACCGTCGGCGGCAGCTACGGCACCGACAGCGGCTTCGGCGTGTCGCTGGGACTAGAGCGGCGCTATCTCAACGCGCGCGGGCATAAAGGCCTGGCGCAGCTGGATTACACCGAGAAACGCAAGACGCTCACGCTGCAGCACCGCATTCCCGCGTTCGCCTGGCGCGATGGTTGGTACACCACCAGCCTGCAGGCCTACGACGAGCAGACCGATTACATCAATACCCGTCGCTTCGAAGCGGTGTTCAGCCGCAGCGGCCAGTACAGCCGCGATTTCAATCTGGTCGCTTCCGTGCATGCGCTGCGCGAACGCTGGGCCTACGACTACGACAGCCGTTTGCGCCCGGTGACGCTGTATCGGCAGGCGACGTATGTCTATCCGTCGCTGGTCGCCGAATACGTCAAGGCCGACGACCGCATCCAGCCGCGCAACGGTTTCGGCGGCACCGCAACGCTGCGCGGTGGTCTGCAGGGCGCAGGCTCGGACGCTAACTTCCTGCAGCTGCACGTGCGCGGCAGCTGGTTCCGGGGTCTGGGTGCGCGCAGCCGCCTGATCGTGCGCGGCGAATTCGGCGCGACCTATACCAACGATTTGATCGAAATTCCGCCAACGCTGCGTTTTTATGCGGGCGGCGACCGCAGCGTGCGCGGCTACGAGTACCGCGAGATCGGCCCGCGTATCGCTGCGACTTCGGGCCGCAAGGCCTATGCGCTGGGCGCGAAGAACGTGACCACCACCAGCGTTGAGTACGAGCAGTACCTCAGCGACAGCTGGGGGTTTGCGGCATTCGCCGACGGCGGCAGCGCGTTCGACGGACAGCCCGAGGGCTGGCGCAATGGCGTGGGTGTGGGTTTGCGCTGGAAATCGCCGATCGGGCCGCTGCGCGTGGATCTCGCGCGCGGATTGGACGAGCCGGATGCGTCGTTCACCCTGCACATCAACGTCGGCGCCGATCTGTGAGCGCGCAGACCGTGTCGCCGCAGCAGGAACGCGACGCGCGCATTGCCGAACTTCGCACCCGCCGCCGTGCGCGCGTGCGTTGGCTGGCCACGCGTAGCGTGCTGTCGATCGTGGTCCTCAGCGTGCTCGCGGCGCTGCTGCTCTATTTTCTGTTCAACACATTGCGCGGGCGCGATGTGCTGTTGGGCCAGATGGTCGACCGCTTGCCCGAAGGCGATGCGCTCACGTGGTCCAGCGCAGAAGGGCCCGCGTCCGGGCCGATGATGCTGCACGATTTGCGCTATGTGCATCGCGGCTGTCCCGATGTTGACGGCAAACCGGTTGCGTGGCCGGACTGCAAGGCCGCGCTGTTCACCACTTTCACCGCGAAGCGCGTGATGCTGGACCCGACCCTGCGCCCGCTGCTGGGCCGACGTCTGCGTCTTGAAGCCCTGAGCGTTTTCGGCGCCGTGCTGGTGGTGCCCGAAAGCGATGCCCCTTTCGAACTGCCGCGCTGGCCGGAGTCGCTGCCGGCGATTGCACCGCCGCTGGCGCTGGAAGCCGATGCGATCCAGATCGATGATCTGACCGTGATCCGCGCAACGTCGCCGCAGCCCGAATCGATTATCCAACTGCGTCGCGTGCGCGGAGGACTGGTCGCCGAAGACGGCCGTTTGCATCTGGAGCGCATCGTCGCCGACAGCGATCGCGGCCATTTCACAGTGCACGGCGACTATGCGCCGCGCGATCGCTACCGCATGCAGCTCACTGCCAGCGCGGTGCTGCCTGCAGCGGCCGGACGCACGCCTGCACGATTGGGCCTGGCCGCGCGCGGCGATCTGCGCGCGCTGGACATTGCGCTTGCGGGTAACGCGCCGGCGCCCTTGAAAGCAAGGCTGAGGCTGCAGGGCGAAGTGCAGCCACGCTGGCGCTTCGAAGCAAACAGCGACGCGGTGACGCTGGCAGCGCTGCTGGGCAACGACGAAGACACCGCGCCGTATGCTTTTGATCTGCGCGCCGACGGCATCGGCGGCGTGGCGAACGTGCAGGGTCGCGTTGCACAGGGCGCATTGTCGGCGACCGTGCTGCCGTCGAAGGTATCGGTCGAAGGTCAGGTCTTGCTGCTGTCGCCGCTGTCGGTGGCGCTGCTGGGTGGAACGATGGCGGCGAAGGGTCGCGCCGATTTCAACGATCCCGCCAATGCGCGCTTCGACGGCAGCGTGCAAGCGCGCGAGCTGCGCTGGCAGGGCGATACCAAGGACGCGGTGGCTGCAGATTCGATGACCGTCATCGGCGACGGCGATTTCACATTATCCGGCCGTCTGCGCGGCTGGACTGCCAAGGGCGACGCGACTTTTTTACGTGGAAAAGAGCGCGCCGCAGTATCGATGCAGGCACGCGGCGACGACAAGACCGCGCATATCGACACGCTGCGCGCGACGATGCCGACCGGTAGGCTCGACGGCGCGGGCCACGTCTGGTGGCAGCCCGCGCTGCGCTGGCAGGCGGATGCGCGGCTCGCCGGTTTCGATCCCGGTTACTTTCTGCCCGATTGGCGCGGGGCGGTGAACGGCCGGTTGCGTTCGAACGGCGAGACGCGACGCGACGGCGGTCTGGATGTGCGCGTGGACGCGAACGCACTCGGTGGTCGCCTGCGCGGCCGTGCGCTCAGCGGCCGTGCGAATGTGCTGACCCATCTGCCTGCACGCGATGGCGATCTCATCGGCGCCGAAGGAGAGATTGCACTGGGTCTTGGCAGCAGTCGCATTGATGCCAAGGGCCGCGTTGGCGATACGCTCGATGTCGTCGCGCAATTGTCGCCGCTGCAGTTGAACGATCTGCTGCCGACCGGCGAAGGCGTGCTGCGCGGTACGCTCAAACTCTCCGGCGTGCGGACCCAGCCGAATATCGATGTCGATCTCGCCGGCCAATCGCTGCGCTGGGACGACTGGAAAGCAGGCACGCTTCGCGCGCGCGGTCGCTTACCGTGGCGCGCAGGCGCAAGCGGTGCGCTCAGCGTCGATGGCGAAAACGTCGACGCGGGGCTCGCGTTCACGCGTCTGCATCTGGATGCGCGCGGTGCGGTCGAAACGCTGCGCCTCGACGGCGATGCGGACGCTGGCTTCGGCCGCATCGCGCTTGCCGGCGATCTGGCCAAGCGCGGCACGCAGTGGTCGGGCGCGTTGAACGCGCTGCGGCTCGCGCCCACTATCGGTCCGGCGTGGGCGCTGCAGGCGCCGGCACGCTTCAGCGTCACGCCGTCGCCGCGCGGCATGCGCCTGCAGATCGCATCGAGCTGTTTCGCCACACAGGATCGCGCCGGTTCGCTGTGCACCGACATCGATTGGCCCACCCGCGCCGATGTCCGCGGCAAGTCGCTGCCGCTGGCGCTGCTTCAGCCTTATCTGCCGGAGCGCGACGACCGCCGCGCGTGGAAGCTTCGCGGCGTGGTCGATATCGATGCGCAGGTGCGTCCGCGCGGCGAGACGTGGCAGGGCACCGCGCGCGTGCGTTCGGCCGACGGCGGACTTGCGTTGGATGCACGCAGCCAGCGCGATATTCTCGGTTACGCGAATCTCGACATCGACGCCCGCTTCGATCCGCAGCGCATCGAAGCCGATATCAAGAGCGCACTCACACCTAACGGCCGGGTCGCTGGGCGCATCGCCACCGGCTGGGACGCGTACGCACCGCTGCGCGGCGAGATCGAGATCGATACCGAAGCGCTGACGTGGCTGGAACTGTTTTCGCCGGATATCGTCGATCCCACCGGGCGCCTGAGCGGACGCATCGCACTGGGCGGCACGCGCGCGCAGCCAGCGCTGGGCGGGCAGGCGCAGCTGAGCAACTTCCGCGCAGAGCTGCCGGCGCTGGCCTTGAGTCTGCGCGACGGCGATGTGCGCATGGATGCGCAGGCCGACGGCAGCGCGCGCATCGTCGGCAGCGTGCGCAGCGGCGACGGCACGCTGCGGCTGGATGGCATCCTGGGCTGGCAGAGCAACAGCACGCCGCTGAAACTGGCGCTGACCGGCGAAAAAATACTGATCTCCGACACCCGCGAACTGCGCGCAGTGATCGACCCGAATGTGACCGTGCGCTATGCCGCCGGGCAGCCGATCGCGGTCGCCGGCACCGTGCGCATCGCCAGCGCGAAGATCGATCTGGAAGGATTGGATTCAGGCGTGTCCGCTTCGCAGGACGTGGTAGTGCTGGATCCGGCCAATCCCGAGCGCACCGGCAGCACGCCGCTCGATCTGGACCTGGCGCTGACCATGGGCGACGACGTGCGTCTGCAGGGTTTCGGCCTGGACGGCACCCTGGGCGGCAGCGTGCGCATGCGCGCGCGCCCCGGGCGCGAAACCGTGGCGACCGGTTCGCTGGATGTCGACGGGCGCTATCGCGCCTACGGACAGAAACTGCAGATCACCCGCGGCCGTCTGGTGTGGTCGAACACTGCATTCGCCGACCCGGTGATCGACATCCGCGCCGAGCGCGAAGTCGGCAGCGTCACCGCCGGTATTGATGTGCGCGGGCGTGCATCGACGCCCGAAGCGTCGGTGTGGAGCGACCCTGCCACCAGCGAGTCTGAAGCCCTTGCCTACCTCACCCTGGGGCGCCCGCTGTCCAGCGCCAGCGCCGACGAGAACCGCCAGCTCAGCGCCGCCACCGCTGCGCTGTCCGCCGGCAATCTGCTGGCATCGCAGCTCGGCGCCAAAATCGGCCTCGACGATGCCGGCGTCAGCGAATCGCGTGCGCTTGGCGGCAGCGTGGTCGGCTTCGGCAAATATCTCTCGCCGCGCCTGTATGTCAGCTACGGCGTATCGCTGCTCGGCACCGGCCAGGTGATCACCCTGAAATACCTGCTGCGCAAAGGTTTCGATATCGAGATCGAATCGAGCACCGTCGAGAATCGCGGCTCGGTGAATTGGCGGAAAGAACGATAGCCACAGCTGCCCGCACAGCTGCAGGGTCGAATCCAGAAAGATGTTTGAAGGCTGGCGCGACGGCTCCAGTTTGGATCGCCCGCTGCTGCTTGCGGGTCATCACTCAATTCCGTAACCCGGGGTCGCCGCACCAAGACATCTAACCGCCACTACTGATATTCGTGATCCATGCGCCGCGATCTTGTTGATCCGGTCAACAGCAGGTTCGAACGCCGTATCCAGTCGCAGCAGGGCTTTCAGGCCCGATTTTTGACGGCAAACCCTGTCCAGTCCAACGGTTCGGGGCTGAATTCACTCCTACGAGAATAGCGGTATTGAATTCAAAGATATTCGAGCCAGATCAAATAGAAGAAAAAAACAGTGACCAGAGTAGACTTTTCAGCAGACCACCACCCGCTTGCCTGAAGCGAAATGCCGGAAGGCGAACAATGCCTCATTTTCACCCCTATGCCGCAGCTCGATTAAGCGTCAATCGGCTCCGTGATGTCCGAAAGCGATCCCGAATACCGATATCTGGCGGCCTTGCGGATACGCATGCGGGATGGGGTTGCGTATGCAAGTTTGGCTTTTTTAAAAGATCGCTGGATCAATCGCCCGGACTGAAGCCATAATAGTCTGATTGAAAATGTTCAATCAGGCCCGAATCAGGCCAGCTGCTATTTCAAATGGCGGCCAATGGCATTCGCGATACCTTTTGCTGTGCGGGCTTTAAAAGCGTCCGCATGTAATTTCATTACTTTAAATAAGGTTCTAAACAATGAAGCCTACCCTTGATTCAATCGCATCGGCCAAAGCGAAGTTGGCAGATGAAATCCGTGTGCTTGAACAGCAGGAAGAAACGTTGCGCAAGGAGCAGTCAGCCGATGCGTTCACCCAGGTGATGAGCGTGCTGCACGTGTTCGGTCAGCATTTCGACAGTGCGCAAAAATCGCAGATCGCTGCGCAGGTTGCGACCGGCACCAAGGCCCCCAAGCGGGCAGCGGCTCCGAAAGCCGAACTGCCGCCCAAGTACTGGCTGCCGCACAACGGGGAGACGTGGTCGGGTCGCGGCCGGCCTCCGCGTTCTTTCACCGCCTGGGAAGGCACGGTGGCGCACCGGGAATGGAAAGCCAGGCACCCGAAAGAAAAATTTCCGAAATTTCCCGGGTGATGTCGTAAGCCGCAACGGCACGGCGGAGCTCAAGCCATACGTCAGTCGGGCTTGAGCCTGCCCTGCGCCTGTCGCGCATCTGTTTGTCGTAGGACGTGCGCCTACCCGTCGATAGCAGGAGGTGCATCGTGATTTGCGACGCAAGCGGTGCGCTTCCTGCTGCGCGCGGCCCGCAGTTTTCTCATGCCGGAAGCTTCAAACCTCGGGGCCATAAAGTTTTTTCCAACAGCGCCGGGAAAGATCGCGCTGAGCCCTATTCCAGATTTCGCACACTGCAGCCAATGTGCATCGATCAGGTTCGCTGCGCTCATCGCCATCTTCGATCCTCGCGCTCAGCGCGGTGGGCGCAGGAAAAACCCTGCGATGCTGGCGCGCGCATGCGTGCCCGCGTTGGCATCGACGCGCGCCAATGCGGTGTGGTGCTGCAGGCTTTCGAGCAGGCCTTTGAGGCCGGTTTCGATATCCAGTGCGGAAGCGTCGTCATCGCTATGCAGCGCGCTGCGCAGCGCGAACGCATGGCGTTCGGACAACATATCGGAACGGGCCGCGTGCCCGGGCAGGTCGCGGCCAGCGACGGCGGCTGCCGGTATCGACAGCGTCAGGAAGCGACCTTCCAGCCCGCGGAAACAATCGCGGTGGACGGTGCCCGGTGGGTTGTAGATCAACGCTGGCGAGGTACAGACCGCCGGCATGCCGCGCGCGCTGCTGACGTACTTGCCAGCCAGCACCAGTACGAAATGCGCATCGTTGTGGCTGTGCGCTTCGACGTCGCGCTCGGCACGGTCGGCGTCAACTCGCCGAGTTCGATCGTACCCACGCGCCGGCGCAGTGCAACGTCACCATAGAACATGCCCTTGTCGAAAATCTTCATCTCGACGGCGGAAATCCCGAAACCATAGTCCCAGTCGGCGCGCACCGCGCCGGGCGCTCGCGTGCCGTTGGTCACTGGCCATGCGCTTGGCGACTGTTCGGTATCGACGGCCCGTCATCCCCTACGCGCCTATAATTCCCGAGACAGCGACGCTGTAAGTTATCCCTCATTTTAGGGCGGCTTTTATTGGAGATCGACATGCCAAAGCCGTTGCGGG
>JAYVSK010000280.1:0-10628 GCA_043775395.1 Lysobacter sp.
GTTCCGCGAACACACCCAGGACACCGGTTTCTGTCTGATCGGTTCGGCCAAATCGAACATCGGCCACTGCGAGTCGGCGGCGGGCATTGCCGGTTTGACGAAGGTCATTCTGCAGATGCGCCACCGGCAGATCGTGCCGTCGCTGCATTCGGAGCGTCTGAACCCGAACATCGACTTCGGCACCACGCCGTTCGAAGTGAATCAGCAGCTGCGCGACTGGGAAGCCCCCGTGATCGACGGCAGGCAAATACCGCTGATCGCCGGCGTTTCTTCGTTCGGGGCCGGCGGCGGCAACGCCCACTTGGTTGTCGAAGCCTATTCCGGCGGCCATGCCCGCGCGCTTTACCATGAGGCAACCCCCTGTGTCGTGCTGCTCTCGGCGCGCACCCTGCCGCAGCTGCGGCAGAAAGCCCAGGACCTGCAGGCCTTCGTTGAACGCGACATCGATCTTGATCTGCTCGGCCTGTCTTACACGCTGCAGGTCGGGCGCGAAGCGATGGAAGAGCGCCTCGCCATGCGCGTGGATTCCCGCACTGAGCTGATCGATAAACTCGCCGCATTCCTCGCCAGCGACAGTTTGGAGGACGGTGCGCTGGTGGACGATCTCTACTACGCGCAGTCGCGTCGTCACCGCGACACCATCGCGTTGTTCACCATCGACAAGGACCTGCAGGCGAGCATCGACAGCTGGTTCGTCGCTGGCAAAGTGTCGCGACTGCTGGACGTGTGGACCAAGGGCCTTGATCTGGACTGGCTGAAGCTCCACAGCGCGCCGTTGCCCGGGCGCATGCATCTGCCTGTCTATCCGTTCGCCAGGGAACGCTACTGGCGCGATGAATCGGCGGACATGATCGGCGCCATGGTGCCTGCGGCGCATGCCATGCATTCGCTGGTGCATCGCAACGCATCCAAACCCGGGCACCAGCGTTACCTCAGTACCTTCCGCGCGGACGATGCGCGCATCAAGGGGTTCAGGATCCAGGGCTATGCGCACTTACCGCATGGCCTGCTGCTTGAAGCGGCCCGCGCCGCGCTCGCGGACGGGTGGGATGCGCAGGCAAAGGGCGCGGCATGGGCACTGCGCGATGTGCGTTTTGCGGCACCGCAGACGTTGCCGCCATGGATCGATGTCGAGATCGCAGTGCTGCTGCCCGGCCAGGGATTGCGCTCCGGGCTGCACGATGCCGCGTTCGAAATCGCCACCGCCGCCGGCGATGGCCATGTGTTCTGCCAGGGCTTCGTCGAAGCCTGCCCGGATGCGCTTAGGCCGACGCTGGACATCGCCGCATTGTCGCGCGGCATGTCGACGCTGTTCGCTGACCAGGCTGGCATTCTGGAGGCCGGTCGTGCGATCGGCCTTGACGTGGATGCCCTCTACCAGGTGGCCTCTGCGATCCATCGCACGGCGGACGGGCTGTGGCTGACGTTCGCGCCTTCCAACCCTGCGCACACCGCCTTTGCGGACTGCGTGATCGATCCGGCCATCGTCGAAGCGGCGATGCTTGCCGCTCAGTGGCTGCGTCCCGCGCACGATGCGCTGCATCTGCCCGTCGGATTCGCGGGTATGCGCGTCTACCCCGCGCGCGGTCAGCCGCGATACGCGTGGATCCGCACGAACGATGCGCTGCGTCAGGACGACGCACTGTGCGTCGACATTGCACTGTGCGCCGACGATGGCGCCGTGTGCATCGCGTTCACCGCGCTGACATCGATGCCTGCGATGGCGATCGCGGCGCCGCGCGTTGAGCGGGATGCGTCACAGGCCGCCGTCGCTCACTCCATCGCGCACGACGCCCGGCAGACCACCCCGGTCGTGCGCATGCCGGATCGCCTGTTCCGTAGCAGCGTTGCGTTGGTGGTCGGCATCAGTGACATGTCGGCATCGCTTGCCAAGCCGACAGCGATCGCGTTGGCTTTACCCGAAGAGGCTGCTGTCGGCACGCAGGCACTGACGCTGGACAAGCCTGCGCTGTCGCTGGCGACACGCAGTGATGTTGACGTTGACGGTCATGAGATTGCGATGTCCGCATCGGTCGTGCTGCGCGATCGCGGTGACGGCATGTTCGCGCTGCATCTGCAGGCGGCTGCAGGTAGCCTGGATGCTGCGCTGATCGATGCGCTGCAACAGGCGCTGGCGCATGCGCGCGGGCTGCCGTCGCTCAAGGCGCTGCTGATCGAAAGCGACCAACACATCTTCCTGCAAGGCGTGTACGCAACGCTCGACGATGATGATGCGCGCTCGTTGCTGCAGACGCTGGCGTCGTTTCATGCGCCGACTCTTGCAGTGTTGACGGGACAGGCACTGGGCGCCGGTTTCCGGCTCGCCTGCGCCTGTGATGCGGTCATCGCAGTCGAAGATCAGGACTACGGTTTCGCAACGCCGGAAGACGGCCCGGCTTTCGTCCAGCCTGCGCAGCTCGATTGGCTTGCCGCGCGCTTCGGCGCGCCGCTGGCATCGCTGCTGGCGGCCCGCCAGAGTCCGCTCAGCGGCCGCGAACTGCAGGCTGCGGGTTGGGGTGCGACGGTGGTGCCTCGCGAAGGCGTCGCGGCCGCAGTGGAGGCGTTTTGCGCTCACATGTCGGACAAATCGACGAACGCGCTGCGGCTGCTGAAAGAGCATCTTGCCCGCGAGTTCGATGCCGGCTTCGCTATGGCCACCGCAGCGTCCGCTGTCAGCGACGCGCTGCTGCAATCGCTGCAGGATCTCCCGGGTAGCGGCTCTGCTGCGGCCACCGTCGATCACCCAACCGACACTGCGGTGACAGCGGGCGCGGTGATACCGGGCCCGCTGACCCTGGCCTCGACCGTGGTTCGCGCCAGTGTCGACGCCCACGGTGTGGTGTTGGTGCGTCTCGAAGATCGCGACGCGCGAAACATGTTCTCCGATGCGCTGATCGCCGGCCTGCAGGAAGTGTTCGATCACATCGGCACTTCCTCCGTATACAGGGCTGTCGTGCTCACCGGCTACGACACCTACTTCTCTTCCGGCGGCACCCGTGATGGTCTGAAAGCGATCCAGGAAGGCCGGGTGCGCTTCACCGATCTGGATGTGTTCCATCTGCCGATGCGCTGTCCGCTGCCGGTCATCGCCGCGATGCAGGGCCACGGCATCGGTGCCGGATGGACCCTCGGTCTGTTCTGCGACAGCGTGCTGTTCAGCGAAGAAAGCCGCTACGTCAGCCCGTACATGAATTTCGGCTTCACGCCCGGCGCAGGCGCCACTCGCATCCTGCCGGTCCGGCTGGGCTTCGACCTGTCGCGGGACAGTCTGTTCACCGGGCGCGAGATCACCGGCGCGGAGCTTGCGCGCCGCAATCCGCAGTTGACCGTACTTCCGCGTAACTGCGTTCTGGACGAAGCGCTGGCGCTCGCCCGCAGCGTGGCCCGGCATGCGCGCGCTGACCTGGTGGCATGGAAGGCTGCACAGGTTTCACCGCATGTCGAGGCCTGGCAGGCGCTGTTCGCGCGCGAAGTCGCTATGCACGAAAGCACCCTGGTGGGGCATGCCGATGCGTTGAACCGCATCGAACGGCGCTTCTCGCCGGCGCAGGATACGACGACACTGCAGACGATGCCGCACCAAGCGATGCTGCACCAGGCGGCGGCGGAACACACGGCAGTCGACACTGCGCCCCGGCGCGCATCTGCGGCCTCCGCCGGCACGGATATCCTGCCGACGATCCGTCGTCTGCTGGCCGAAGAGCTGCGCGTCGACGACACCGAGGTCGACGCGCTCGCGCCGTTCGTGGATGTGGGGCTGGACTCGATTTCCAGCGTCACCTGGATCCGCAATATCAACGCGCATTTCGGTCTTGCGATCGAAGCGACCATGGTTTACCGCTATCCGAACCTGCGCAAGCTCGCCCAGCACGTCGGCGAGCAATTGTCGCCCGAGAGGACGACCACCGACGCGAAGCCCGCAGAAGCGGTCGCCGCCCGCGCTGCCGCACTGCCGCCAGCCGCCGTGAACGAGGCCGTCGCACCTCGTCCCGACATCGCGGCACCCGAATCCGCCGCGCCCACGCAGGTCCGCGTCGATCTGGGTGCCGTGCGTCGCACGCTCATCGATCTGCTGGCGCAGGAATTGCGTCAGGAGTCCGACAGCATCGATGCTGATCGGGGCTTCGTCGAACTGGGGCTCGACTCGATTTCCGGCGTTACCTGGGTCCGTGCGATCAACCAGCGCTACAGCACTGCCATCGAAGCGACCAGCGTCTACAGTTATCCGACCGTGGAGCAGTTCGCCCGCTTCGTGCGCGACACGCTTGCGCAGCGCGCTGCTGCAGATGCACCCGCATCGCCGGTGCGCGCATCGCCAATCGCGGCCCCTGCCGGTATGTCGTCGGCGCCGCCGGCGTTCGTCAGTGCCACGGCCGTCGCGCTGTTCAACTGGCCAGCGTTGACGTCGTGGCGCGACAATAACGGCACCGCGCCTGCCGCCCCGGTGCTGCAGGCGAAAAAGCCGCTCGGCATGCATGCGACCGAAATTGCCGTCATCGGCATGGCCGGCCGCTTCCCCATGGCGAAGGATGTCGACAGCTTCTGGGACAACATCGCCAGCGGCAGGAACTGCATCAGCGAAATTCCGGCTTCGCGCTGGGATACCGGCACGTACTATGTCGAAGGCCAGCCCGGCCTCGGCCAGAGCAATTCAAAGTGGATGGGCGTGCTGGAAGGGCATGACCAGTTCGATCCGCTGTTCTTCGGCCTGTCGCCGGTCGAAGCCGAAGCGATGGACCCGCAGCAGCGCATTTTCCTGCAGTGCTGCTGGCACGGCATGGAAAACGCCGGTTATACAGCGGAACAGCTGTCCGGCAGCAAATGCGGCGTGTTCGTCGGCTGCGCTAACGGCGACTACAACCTGCTATCGCGCGAGCAGCAGGTCAACGCACTCGGCTTCACCGGCAATGCGACCTCCATCCTCGCGGCGCGGGTGTCGTATTTCATGAATCTGCAGGGGCCCTGCGTGTCGATCGACACCGCGTGTTCCTCGTCGCTGGTCGCCATCGCGTCGGCCTGCGACAGCCTGATCACCGGCGCATCGGATGTCGCACTCGCCGGCGGTGTGTACGTGATGGCGAATGCCGATATGTTCCTGAAGACCGCGCATGCCGGCATGTTGTCGTCCGACGGCCGTTGCTACACCTTCGATCAGCGTGCGAACGGCTTTGTGCCGGGCGAGGGCGTCGGCGTGGTCATGCTCAAACGCCTGGCCGACGCCGAGCGCGACGGCGACCAGATTGTCGGCGTGGTGCGCGGCTGGGGCGTCAATCAGGACGGCCGGACCAACGGCATCACCGCGCCGAATGCAGAATCGCAGCAGCGGCTGATGCGGGATGTCTACGACCGCTTTGTTATTGATCCTGACCGGATCGGACTGATCGAAGCTCACGGTACGGGCACCAAGCTCGGCGATCCGATCGAGATCGACGGGCTGAAGTCCGCCTTCCTTACGGCGACCGATCGGAAACAGTACTGCGCCATCGGCTCGGTGAAGACCAATATTGGCCACTGCTTGACCGCCGCTGGTGTGTCTGGCTTCATCAAGCTGCTGCTGGCGCTGCAGCACCGCAAGCTACCGCCCAGCATCAACTTCGAAACGCCGAACGAGCATCTCGACCTCGACGACAGCCCGTTCTTCGTCAATACAACCACGCGCGATTGGGCCTCGCCCGAAGGCACCGCGCGTCACGCTGCGATCAGCGGCTTCGGTTTCAGCGGCACCAACGCGCATCTGGTGCTGGCGGAGTACGTGCCGCATGCAGCCCTGCCAGCCGCGGCTGCGGTCACGCCAGCGATGGCTCCCGAGGCCGGCCTGGTGGTGCCGCTGTCGGCGCGCACCTTGCAACAGCTGTTGAAAAAAGCGAGCGATCTGCGCTACAGGATCCAGTCCGCACCCGCGCTTGATCTCGCGGCGCTAGTCTGCAGCCTGCAGCTCAACCGCGATGCGATGGACGAGCGGCTGAGCTTCGTCGGGTATGGCGTGGGCGACGTGGTCGACGTGTTGACCGCGTATATCGACCGCGCGGGATCGAACGCGCCGCTGCCGCAGGGCGTGTTTGCTGCAAACGTGCGTCAAGGACGCGAAAGCGTGCGCCTGCTGAGCGAGGACGCCGAGATGGCGGCGCTGGTCGTTGACAAATGTATCGCCGATGGTAGTGCCTCGAAACTCTGCGAACTTTGGGTGAAAGGGCTGAGCCTGGACTGGCGCAGGCTGCACGGCCCGCGCACGCCGGCGATGATCGCGCTGCCGCCGTATCCGTTTTCCGAGGATGCGTACTGGATTGTGCCGAGCGACACCGCTTATGCGGTGATGCCGGCCCGCAGCAGTGACAAACCGCATCACCTGCATCCGCTGCTGCAGGAACAGGTGGCCGATATTCGCGAACAGGGCTATCAGCAGACCACCGTCGAACATGGTGCCGGTGAGGATGCTGCGAAGCAGATCGAGTTGATCCATTTGCCCACCTACGCGTTCGCGCGGATGCGCTGCTGGATTCCGTCAAAGGAAGAAGTGCGTGCCAGCAGCGGTTCCGCGATGGCTGCGTCGCCACCGCCGCTGCAGCCTGGCCGCTTCCTACAGAACCTGGACGCCATCGCCGAACTCTTGCTGGAACTGGAAGAGGACACCTTGAGCGCCGCGGAAGTGACGGCACGGGTCAAACAACTGGCCTGAAACAGACTGCAACAAACGACAAGCGACCACTGAAAAGCAATCGCTGAAAGGCAACAAGCAACAAGCAACAAGCAAAAAATTATGAAACAGCGGCAATCAAGTTGCTGCAATGAAGCAGCGACAAGGACTTGAGAGAGGGGATCGCATGGTGGATTTCGTCGAATACGTGGTTTCGGAGCTCAAAAGCAAACGTCTTGGCAAAGCCAACGCGTTGGAGTTGATACGGCAGTTCTTCGGCCGGCCGACGGCGTCTGCGCGGCTGCATCCGTTGGTGCATCTCAACGTCTCCACCCTCACCCAGCAGCGCTATCGCACGCAGCTGAGCGGCGAAGAATTCTTTCTGCGCGACCATCGGGTCAGAATGCCGACAGGCAGTGCCATCGGTGTGCTGCCCGGTGTCGCCTATCTCGAAATGGCGCGTGCGGCCGTTGCCGATGCCGTGCCCGATCTTGCGGCGACCTCGCTGATCGCGTTCGAGAACGTGCTTTGGCTTTCGCCCTTCGCGGTCGAAAGCGAACGCGTACTTTTGATCGACATTGATGCGGGCGAGGACTTCCTGGAATTCCGCGTGTTCAGCGAAACCGCAGCCGCACACCAGACCGACCACGCGTCCGGTCGCGTGCGTTTCTACGATGCCGCAGAAGACGCCGCGCCCCTGGATCTGAACGGAATACGCGCTGCGATGCGCCGCGAACACTGGGGTTCCGACGCGGTGTACCGGCAGTACGCGCAGATCGGGATTGAATACGGCCCGGCGCACCGAGGCATCGTCAGCCTCGACAGCGGCGACGGCCAGGTACTGGCCGATCTCGCAATGCCCGACGCGCTCGCGAGCGAAGACAACGCCGCCTATGTCCTGCATCCGGCGCTGATCGACAGCGCGCTGCAGGCCGCGATCGGACTGGGTGAGCGCGATGCGCCGTCGACCGATCCGATGCTGCCGTTCGCTCTGGAATCGCTGTGCATCGTGGGCGACTGCGCGCAGCGGCTGCATGCGTTCGTCCGCCGGGCGGATGTCGCGTCCGACGATGCGGCGCAGATCACGCTCGACCTGGATCTTTGCGATGCGAACGGCAATATCTGCGTGCAGATGCGCGGGTTCTGCGCGCGTCGTTTCGACGCCAGAAGCGCAGTCAGCGCCGCTGCGGATACGGTCGCCGCCGAAACGCTGGTCGCCGTGCCGCAATGGAGCGAACTGCATCCACGCGGCGCCACAACGCACACACCGGACTTCGCGCATGTCCGCGTGCTGCTGTGCGATCTTCACGCCGTCGATCCTGTCGTGCTGGCATCCATGCAGCCGGGAAGCGTGGTCGAGTCGCTCGCCGCGTCTGACGCCGCGCATTCCGCATTGCACTATGAGGCCATCGCACTGCAGCTGTTCGAACGCCTGCAGTCGCTGCTGAAACAGCCGGCCGCCGGAAAGACCTTGGTCCAGTGCGTGATCGCGGACACCGCGGAAGGCCGGCTGCTGGCCGGCCTGCACGGCATGCTGAGGACGGCGGCGCTGGAGAATCCGTCGTTCACGGCCCAGCTTGTGATCGTGCAGGCGCAGGCGACGCCCGAAACACTCGCTGCCGATCTGGCTGCAGCCGTCACGCAGCCGCAGCAGTCGCAGCTGCTGTTTTCCCAGCAGGGCTGGCGCGCGCTGGACTGGACGCTGCTGCCGCAAACGGCGGACGCTCCACGCAACGGCAACGTCGACCTGCCTTACAAAGAAGACGGCGTTTATCTCATCACCGGCGGCCTCGGTGGGCTCGGCAGCCTGTTCGCGGACGAGATTCTCACCCACGCACAGCGCGCAAATATCGTATTGACTGGCCGTGCAGCGCCGGACGACGACATCGCTGCGCGACTCGTCGAATACGGATTCGACACGCGTGCGCACTATCGCCAGCTCGATCTCGACGATGCCGCGCAGTGCAGGCGTGTCGTCGAAGATATCGGCAGCAGCATCGGCACGATTCGCGGCGTCCTGCACTGCGCCGGCGCGCGCAACGACGACGTTATCCTGAAAAAGACCGCTGACGATATGGCTGCCGTGCTCGGTCCCAAGGTGCGCGGCACTTGGCATCTGGACGATGCGACCGCAGACCTGGACCTCGATTTCTTCGTACTGTTCTCGTCCGGCGTGTCGGTGTTCGGCAATGTCGGTCAAGCCGATTACGCTGCCGCAAATGGCTTCCTGGATACCTTCGCAACGTTCCGCGAGACCCAGGTCGCGCAGCGACAGCGCTCCGGCAGGACGCTGTCGATCAACTGGCCGCTGTGGGAAGCAGGCGGCATGCGTCCGGAGGCCGCGGGCGTGCGCTGGCTGCAGGCGCAGACCGGGATGATGCCGATGCGCAGCGCGTCGGGCATCGCGGTGTTCCGCCGGGCCCTGGCGTCTTCGCACACGCAGGTGCTGACGGTCGAAGGCGAGGGCCGCAGGCTGCGTCGATTGTTTGATGCGCCGTCGCCTGCAGCCCCGCGCCGCGCGCCCGTGTCGATGTCTGCTGCTGCGTCTGTGCGCGAGACCGTCGTCGCCCCCGTGGCCGTCCCCACTGTCGGCGATCTGCTGGCGCAGACCCGCGACTTCCTGCGCAGGGAATTCGCGCCGCTGCTGAAAATCGCCGCCGCGCAGATCGACATCGATGAAGCGCTGGAAAACTACGGCATCAATTCGATCCTGGCGATGAGCCTCACCGCTCAGCTTGAGAAACATCTCGGGCCGTTGCCGAAGACCCTGTTCTTCGAATACCAGACGGTCGCGGCACTGAGTGAACACCTCGCGCAGGCGCATCCGGTCCGTTTGCAGGCACTGCTGTGTCCGGACGTCGAGCCCGCTGCCGCGCAGACCGCACCGCGTATGCGGGCGGCTGCCCCAATCGGCCCCACGCCCGACATGCCGCGCCAGGACATCAAGCAAGCGCTGCGCGGTAAGGCAAACGCCTCATTGCTCCGTCGCACCCCGTCCGCCCGGGCAATGACCTCCGAGCCGATCGCGATCATCGGACTGAGCGGCCGCTATCCGGAAGCGGAGACGCTGCAGGATTACTGGCGCAATCTGCGCGACGGAAAAGACTGTGTTGTCGAAATTCCCGAGACGCGCTGGCGTTGGCAGGACTATTACACCAGCGATCGCGAACAGCCCGGTCACTACAGCAAGTGGGGCGGTTTCATCCCCGGTGCCGACGAGTTCGACCCGCAGTTCTTCAATATTTCGCCTCGCGAAGCGCCCTACATCGATCCACAAGAGCGCCTGTTTCTGCAGCACGCCTGGATGGCGATCGAAGATGCAGGTTATTCGCGCAAGAGCCTGCGGATGCCGCACGCGGATGCGCTGCCGGGCCAAGCGGGTGTTTATGCCGGCGTCATGTATGGCGAATACAACCGCTCGGGCAGTCTTGCCAGCATCGCCAACCGGGTGTCGTACGTGCTCAACCTGCACGGCCCCAGCATGACGCTGGACACCATGTGCTCGTCGTCGCTGACCGCGATCCACCTCGCCTGCCAGGACCTGAAGCTCGGTCGCACCGATATGGCGCTGGCCGGCGGCGTGAATCTCAGCATCCATCCCGACAAATACAGCATGCTGAGTGCAGGGCAATTCATCTCTGGCACTGGCCACTGCCAGAGCTTCGGCGAAGGCGGCGACGCCCCCCTCCCGGGCGAAGGCGTGGGCGTGGTGGTGCTCAAGCGCCTCTCTGACGCCCAGCGCGACGGCGACGCGATCCATGCGGTGATCCGCGGCAGCGCGCTGAATCACGGCGGCAAGACCAATGGCTACACCGTGCCGAATCTGCAGGCGCAGGCGGCGGTGATCGCTGATGCGCTGAAAGACGCGGGCGTCGATGCACGCCACGTCAGCTACATCGAAGCGCACGGCACCGGCACAAAGTTGGGCGACCCGATCGAGATTGCGGCGATCAGCAAAGCGTTCCGCGAACACACCCAGGACACCGGTTTCTGT
>JAYVSK010000281.1:0-7745 GCA_043775395.1 Lysobacter sp.
GTCGCCGGGGCCGAACTGGCATCCGGGGCGGCGGTGGTGCGAGGCGATGCGGCCGACGTGCTGGCGCATGCGTTGGCGCTGGCGGGTGCGTTTCCGCTGTGCGCAACTGCGCTGCGCGCGCGCCGCCGCGCCGCCGTGCTGGCCCGGCTTGCAGACGCTTTTGCCGTATCGGACGCGGCCGCTGGCGACGCCGGCCGGGTCACGGCGCGGCGGCCCATGCCCGAATTCCCCGCCATCGAGACCGAACTTCGCGGCAACGGCGTGCTGGTCGTGCGCATGGTCGATCGCGAGGCGAAGAACATGTTCTCGCCGGCACTGGTCCGCGGGCTGGAAGAGGTTTTCGCTCACATCGAAGCGTCGGGCGATTACCGAGCTGTGGTGCTCTGCGGCTACGACACCTATTTCGCTTGCGGCGGCACCCGCGAGAGTCTGCTGGCGATCCAGCAGGGCAGCGCCAAGTTCACCGATACCAAGATTTACCAGCTACCGATGAGTTGCAGCGTGCCAGTCGTCGCCGCCATGCAGGGGCACGCGATCGGTGGCGGCTGGACCTTGGGCATGTTCGCCGACCTGTGCGTGTTCAGCGCCGAAAGCCGCTATATCAGCCCGTACATGCAATACGGCTTCACGCCGGGCGCGGGATCAACGCTGATCTTCCCGACCACGCTCGGTTTCGACCTCGCCCAGGAGACCTTGTTCGCTGCAGTCGAGCACAGCGGCAGCGAACTGCGCGCGAAAGGATTGCCGCACGCCTGCGTCCCGCGCGTCGAGGTGCTGCCCCATGCGTTGGCGCTGGCGGACGCGATCGCGGCGCGGGCGCCCGCCGATGTGCGCGCGCTGAAGCGGTATTTCGCTGACTCCGGCCTGGCCGTGATCGAGGACACCTACGCGCGCGAACTGGCGATGCACGCGCAGAGTTTCGTCGGCAAGGCGCACGCCCTGCAGGGCGTGATTCAGCATTTCCGGGCCGAAGAAGACGCTGTTCCCGTGTCGGCCAAGATGCAGGCGGTCGCAGCGCCGCCTGAGATCGCGCATGCCCTGAAGGACATGCTCGCGGCCGAGCTGCAGATGGACGCGGCCCAGATCGACGAGGACACACTGTTCGTCGACCTAGGCCTGGATTCGATTACCGGGGTGACCTGGGTCCGCAGAATCAACGCCGCCTACCGCACCGGGATCGAGGCGACCAAGGTCTACAGCCATCCGACGCTGCGCCAGTTCTGCAATTTCGTCGTCGAGCGCATCGCGCTGCCCGGAGCGGTGGGGACGCAGTTCGTCGCCAATGCCGCCAAGCCGGCGCCTCCCGCCGCGCAACCCGCGCCATCGCTTACGGCATTGCCGACGACGACCGCGCCGACCAAGTCCGTCGCGACGGATGCTCCCGCCGCAGAGGCGGATCTCTGCGTTGCGCTCAGACACCTGCTCGCGCAGGAACTGCACATGCCGGAGGAGGAAGAGATCGACGCGCATCGACAGTTCGTCGACCTCGGTTTGGATTCGATCACCGGGGTGACCTGGGTCCGCAGGATCAACGCCGCCTACGGCACCCGCATCGAAGCGACCAAGGTCTATAGCTATCCGACTCTGGCCGAGTTCGCGCGCTTTCTCGCCGGCCTGCTGCCGGCGCGTCTGATCCAGCTGCAGCCGCAGCCGTCCTTTGCGCCGGAGGGACACGTCGACGCCCCTCCGATCGATGCCCGGCCGCTCCCTGAGCGCGTGCGCCCGGCCGCACGGTCGGCACGCACCTTGGCCTCGTGGCGCGACAAGGCCAAGCACCGGAGCAGGGGCACCGACGCCATCGCCATCATCGGCATGGCCGGCCAGTTCCCGCACGCCGGCGACCTCGACGCGTTCTGGCGCAACATCGCCGGCGGCAAGGACTGTATCGATACCGTGCCGCCGCAGCGCTGGGACATCGAACGTTACTTCAGCGAGGACATCTCGGTTCCCGGCACTACCAACAGCCGTTGGATGGGCGTGTTGGACGACTGCGACGCATTCGATCCGCTGTTCTTCAACATTTCGCCGACCGAAGCCGAGAGCATGGACCCGCAGCAGCGACTGATGCTGCAGAACTGCTGGCACGCGATCGAGAACGCGGCGATCGACCCGCGCAGTCTGTCGGGCAGTCGCTGCGGCGTCTACATCGGCTGCGGCGCGACCGACTACCACGACCGCTCGCGTGAGCACCGATACAGCACGCAAGGCTTCACCGGCGCGTCGATGTCGATCCTGGCCGCGCGCATCGCCTATTTTCTGAACCTGCAGGGCCCGTGTCTGGCGGTCGACACCGCGTGTTCTTCTTCGCTGGTCGCGATTGCGAACGCCTGCGACAGCCTGGTCGCGCAGAACTGCGACATCGCGCTTGCCGGCGGTGTGGCGGTGATGGCGGGGCCCATGATGCATGTCAAGACCGGGCAGTCCGGCATGCTTTCGGTCGACGGCCGCTGCTTCGCCTTCGACCATCGCGCCAATGGTTTCGTCCCCGCTGAAGGCGTCGGCACAGTGATGCTCAAACGGCTTGTCGATGCCCAGCGCGACGGCGATATCGTGCATGCGGTGATCCGCGGCTGGGGCGTCAACCAGGACGGCAAGACCAACGGTATCACCGCGCCCAATCCGGTGTCGCAGACGCGGCTGATGTGCGCGGTGTACGACAAGTTCGGCGTCGATCCCGAAGACATCCAGCTGATCGAAGCGCATGGCACCGGCACCAAGCTGGGCGACCCGATCGAGGTAGAGGGCTTGACCCAGGCGTTCCGTCATTACACCGAAAAAACCCGGTACTGCGCGCTCGGTTCGGTCAAGGGCAATATCGGGCACAGCCTGTACGCGGCCGGCGTCGCCGGTGTACTCAAACTGGTGCTCGCGCTGAAGCATCGCCAGCTTCCGCCGGCGGCCAGTTTTGAACGCCTTAATCCGCACATCGACCTGTCCGACAGTCCGTTCATGATCAACGCCGCGCTGACATCCTGGCCCGAGAATGCGAAGGGCGGCCGGTCTGCGGTGGTCAGCGCTTTTGGTTTCAGCGGGACCAACGCACATCTGGTGCTGGAAGCCGCACCGCCGCACGCGCCGGACACCGCGCGCAACGCCGGGCCTGCGCGGCTGGCGCTCATCCCGCTATCGGCCAAGAGCAGCGAGCAACTGCGGCAGCGCGCGGGCGATCTGGCGAATTTCATCTCCGAAGCCATCGCGCATGCGGATGCGGCCGCCGCGGCGATATCCCTGCAGAACATCGCCTACACACTGCAGGTGGGCAAGGAAGCGATGGAGGAACGCTGCGCGCTGGTCGTGCGGTCGTTGGCCGAACTTGAGGAACACCTGCGTATGTTCAGCGCAGGTCACACGCCACGCGGCGTGCAGGTCGGCAGCAGCCTCGCGCGCGCGGGCAAACTGGCGTTTATCGGCCAGGACCGGGATCTGCAGGCGGTGCTGATCGACGCCTGCCTGCGCGAGGGCAAGTTCGACAAACTGGCCGAGCTGTGGGTCGACGGCGTCGATCTTCCCTGGGATAAACTGCATCGGGAAGTTCCCGCCGGCTGCCGCCCGCAGCGCGTCGAACTTCCGCTGTATCCCTTCGCCAAAGAGCGTTACTGGCTGCAGGACGACGCTTCGGCGATGGCGCTGCGTGCCGCGCACCCGGCAGCAGCGATCCATCCCCTGCTGCACGCCAACGCCTCGACCCTGCGCCAGCAGCGGTATCGCTCGACCTTCGATGGCAGTGAAAGCTTCCTGCGCGACCACCGCGTGCGCTTCGGCGACGGCCGCATCGACCATGTCCTGCCCGGCGTCGCTTATCTGGAGATGGCGGCTGCAGCAATAGCGGACGCTTTTGCCGATGCCTTGCCCGGACCCGCGACGCGGGAGCGGCTGGTGCTGGGCAATGTCGTCTGGTGGCGCCCGGTGATCGTTGATGCGCCGACCGTGGTCGAGATCGAGCTCGGTGTCGATGAGGCCGGCGCGGTCGTGTTCGAGGTCGCCAGCGGCACCGGCGATGCGCGCGTCATTCACTGCCAGGGCGAGGCCAATTTTGTCGATGCGGCCGGCGAGCGTATGGCCGACGCCGCATTGCTGGCCTCCGCGCAGCGCGGCGAGCAGTGGAACGCCGATGAGATCTATGCCGCGTTCGGACAGATGGGGCTGCATTACGGCCCGGCCCATCGCGGCATTCGCACGCTGTCGCGCGTGGGCGACAAGCTGGTGGCGACGGTCGCGTTGCCCCCCAGCGTCGGCGGCATGGACGCGTACCGCATGCATCCCAGCGTCATGGATTCGGCACTGCAGGCCTGCATCGGATTTCTGCCGTCGCTGCAGGCGCTGCCGCAGTCGCCGTCGGTGCCGTTTGCGCTGCGTTCGCTCACCATCCACGCACCGTGCCCCACCGAGGTTGTCGCGGTGCTGACACCCACAGGCGGCACCATGAGCGGCAATGTAGAGCGCTGCGACGTGTCGATCTTCGGCCCGGACGGCGCGCTGTGCATCGACATCCGCGGTTTCGGCTGGCGCGGGGTGGATAAAGCCAAGACGGCCGTGCTGCCTGGATTTGACGATATCGGTCACTCGGACGAGGCGCACGGGCTCGTGGCGCATGCACTCGATGCGCACGCACCCCAAGCGATGCAGATGTTCGATGAAGCGTTCTATCAAGAACTGCTGGAGCGCATCTCCAGGCAGAGCATGTCGGCAGAAGAAGCCGCTGAACTCGGGTTATTGTCATGAAAGACGCTTTGCTGCCCATCTACCGCGCGGTTGCCGAAGGCCGTCTCACCCAGGCCGAAGCGCTGGTCCGGATCAAGGCGCTCAGACAACAGCCGCAACACACGGGCGCTGGCGTGTTGCTTGCGGCCATTGACTGGGCTGCATCGCCAGCGGTCGCGTCCGACGCGATGCAGGCACTGGACAGGATTGTTTTATGGGGCGTCGACCAAGACGCCGTGACAGCTCTCAAAGCGCAGCATCCGGGCACCGAAGTGATCGCATTCGCGCCACTGACCGACGTCGCGATGGATGAGGCGTTCGCTCACGCGGCCCTGCAGGCGCTTGCGGCGATCCAGTCGATTCTGGCGCGCGCCACGCATGGCGTCCGCTTGTTGGCGATCATTGCCGATGCGCCAGAGTTTACGGTCGCCGCCGGTTTCGAAGCCATGTTCAGGACCGCGATGGAGGAAAATCCGGCCCTCGTCGCGCGCACGATCAGGGTGCCGGCCGACATCCGCCCCGCCGAACTGCAGGGCCTGGTGCGCGATGAATCTTCCGACGATGCGCCGCGCGGCGTGGCCGTCCGTCATGTCCGCCGGGCCAGCGCGCTGCAGCGCGAAGTCGCGCAGTGGCGCGTGCTGGAGCAGGGCGTCGAAGGCCAGGTGCCGTCCGTGGCGCCGGTGGTATTCAAGGAGCGCGGCTGCTATCTGATCACCGGCGGCGCCGGCGGCATCGGCCTGCAGTTCGCACGCGAGATCGTCGCGCAGACCCACGCCGCACGCATCGTGCTGGCCGGGCGCTCGACGCTTGTGTCGGAGGTGCAGAAAACGGTTGATGGGCTGGCGACGCCGCAGCATCGGATCGAATATGTTGCGCTGGACGTGGCGAACGCACAGGCCGTCGATGCCCTCGTATCGCGACTGCAGACGGAGGGACAGCCGCCGGACGGCATCCTCCACTGCGCGGGCATCCTCCGCGACGGTTTCATCATTCGCAAGGCGCCGACCGAATTCGCCTCGGTGCTGGGGCCGAAGGTCGCCGGGCTGGTCAATCTCGACCGTGCGACGCGGTATCTGCCGCTTGATTTCATGCTGCTGTGTTCATCGTTTGCGGCGTGCTGGGGCATCGTCGGGCAGGTCGATTACGCCGCTGCGAATGCGTTCATGGACGCGTTCGCAGCGCACCGCAATCGCCTGTCGGCACAGGGCGAACGCTGCGGCCACACGCTGTCGGTGAACTGGCCGCTGTGGCAGGACGGCGGGATGACCTTGGACGCGGCGACCCGCGGCCGGCTGGAGCACCACACCGGTATGCGGTCGCTGTCTACCGCCACCGCGATGCGTGCGATATACCGCGGCTTCGCGCTGTCCTGCGAACGCATGCTGGTGATGGAAGGTGAACTGCCGACGATGCAGGCGCTGCTGGAAGCCGCGGATACCGTACTTGAGCCCGCGCCAGCCCGCGCCGCTGTGGTTGCAGCACCGATGCAGCCCGCTGGCATCAACGATGCACTCAGGGAGAAAGCGCTCGAATACCTCTGCCAGCAGTTCTCGCAGGTGCTGAAGATCCCGGTCGCCCGGCTGCGGCCGCAGGCGCCGCTGGAGCAATACGGGATCGATTCGATCCTGGCGATGAAGCTGGTGACCCACCTCGAAACCATCTTCGGCAAGCTGCCGAAAACGCTGGCGTTCGAATATCAGACCATCGCGCACTTGAACGACTATTTTTGCGATGCGCACGCGGAGCGCCTGGCCGCGCTGCTGGCGCCGCGCACCGCGTCCGCACGCCCTGGCATTGATCGCCCGGCCGTAAATCGCGCAGACATCGCGGCCGCAGCGCCGGCCGCGATGTCGCAGGTGCCTGGCAAGCGCATCGCGTCTGCGCGATCGGCGAATGAGGCCGCCAGAGCGCAGACGCCGACGGGGCAGGGACCGGAACTGCTGCCGCGCCGCGATGCCGCGCACCCCCATACCGCCATGTCCAACGGATCGATCGCGCACGCACCGACGACTCACGCATCGACCATGCCCGTATCGACCACGCCCGTGCCGATGACGAACGCACCAATCGCGATTGTCGGCCTCAGCGGCCGCTATCCGGACGCCTGGGGTCTGGACGACTACTGGCGCAACTTGTCGCAAGGCGTGGACTGCATCCGTGAAGTTCCCGCAGACCGCTGGCGCTGGCAGGATTTTTATCGCGACGTCGCTGCCAGCAGCGAAGCGCTCGCTGCCGGGCAGCACAGCAGCAAATGGGGCGGTTTCATTCAGGGCGCCGACGAGTTTGATCCGCGCTTTTTCAGTATCACGCCGCGCGACGCTGAGCAGATCGATCCGCAGGAGCGTCTATTCCTGCAGCACGTCTGGATGGCGGTTGAGGACGCGGGCTACACCCGGGCCTCACTGCAGGCCTGCCGGGGCGGGCAGGTCGGTGTCTACGCCGGTGTGATGTACGGCGAATACAACCGCTCGGGTAGTCTTGCCAGCATTGCCAACCGGGTGTCGTACGTGCTCAACCTGCACGGCCCCAGCATGACGCTGGACACCATGTGCTCATCGTCGCTGACTGCAATCCACCTCGCCTCGCAGGATCTGCGTCTGGGCCGCACCGACATGGCGCTGGCCGGCGGCGTGAACCTCAGCCTGCATCCCGGCAAGTACGGCATGCTCAGCGCCGGCCAGTTCATCTCCAGCGACGGCCACTGCCAGAGCTTCGGCGAAGGCGGCGACGGCTACATTCCGGGCGAAGGCGTTGGCGTGGTGGTGCTCAAGCGCCTCTCCGACGCCCAGCGCGACGGCGATGCGATCCATGCGGTGATCCTCGGCAGCGCGCTGAATCACGGTGGCAAGACCAACGGTTACACGGTGCCCAATCCGCAGGCGCAGGCGGCGGTGATTGCCGATGCGCTGAAAGACGCGGGCGTCGATGCACGCCACGTCAGCTATATCGAAGCGCACGGCACCGGCACAAAGTTGGGCGACCCGATCGAGATTGCGGCGATCAGCAAAGCGTTCCGCGAACACACCCAGGACACCGGTTTCTGT
>JAYVSK010000282.1:0-8101 GCA_043775395.1 Lysobacter sp.
TGCCAACGTCGGGCAGACCAAACACGGTGTATTCACCCAACAGACCGATGCGCTGACCAACGATTTCTTCGTCAATCTGCTCGACATGAACACGACGTGGCAGAAATCAGCCGCCGCCTCAAGTGTGCTGGAAGGCCGCGACCGCAAGACCGGCGAGCTCAAGATCACCGGTACGGTGGTGGATCTGGTATTCGGATCGAATGCGCAGCTGCGGTCACTCGCAGAAGTGTATGCGTCCAGCGATTCGCAGCAGGTATTCGTGCATGACTTCGTGTCGGCATGGCATAAAGTGATGAACCTGGATCGCTTCGATCTGGCGTGATCGCTTGGCTCGATTGCGAATTACAAGCGTTATGGCGTCGAACGCATCATCCATGCGTTCGACGCTCAATTTACAAACAGACCACGATCGTTTCATCGCAACATCATCAAGCCGACGCACCATGCGTCGGCTTTTTTTATGGCTGTACACCGATGTCTCAATGGATTTTTATCTTGCATGCAGCTTGAAGCTGCAGAAGAGATTTCCTGTAATTCCGCGATTCGTCATTACCGCTGTAACCACGGAACCGAAGCCCCGCGAGGTAGCACCGCTTCAGCCTCAGGCGGCTGGGACGGACGATGCTGGGCGTCCACTTCAATGCGCGCGGCTCAGACCGCGCTATGAAAAACTCAGCTGTGCTGCGAACTCTTCACCAGCAGATGCTTGGCGAACTGGCCGTGCAGATAGCCGATGCCGCGCGCCACATGCAGGGTGACGAATAGCAGCAGCACTCCCGCAACGAACACCAGCGGCAGCCCCAGATAGCCCAGCGACGTGCCGAAAACACCGTTGTCCATGCCCAGCACTACCAAGCCGTTGTAGTCCTGATTCACTGCCCCATACCCGGTCAACACCATGATCGGCGCCGCAATAAGCGACAGCGATACGCTGAGCAGCGTGACCGCCAAGATGAAATAGATGATGCCCAGCGGCAGCATCAGCAGCATGTACAGCAGTGTGGTCCAAGTGCGCAGGTCGGAGAGCATCTCGCCTATTCGCGCCAGCCATGGTTTGCCGCGACTGCTGTACAGCGGCCGCCGCGGCATGCGCTCGCCAAGCATCACTTCGACGATGCGGCCCTCCAGCAGCGAGAACATCCGGGTCGACCCCAAAAAAAGAATCGCAAACGGGATGCCGATGATCAGTACGGCCAAGGTGGCCGACAGCGAAATGCCGGTAACCACCCAGGTGAAATAGAAGATGCCGGTGGCCATCGACAGCAGCATATAGAACAGCGCCGCGTAGGTGCGCGGTTCTGCGATTACACCGAAGAACTTGCCCAGCATCGAACGGTGCTGACGCGGCGGTGGCGCACGCAGCGCGGTCTGCACTTTCACTTCGGTGTCGCGATAAATGTCGGCGACCTCATCGGGGGCACCGTAGCTGGACGCCACCTGCTCGATCACATCGGCTTCGCTTTTGTCCGGGTTTTCGGCCATTTCAGAGCGCAAATACTCCTCGGCGTCGTACAGCGCGTCCTGCACCAACGCCGCATCGGCGCCGGCCAGCGAGCGCCGCAGGTGTTCGAGGTAATCGGGAATATTGGTCGGCAGCGGGCGGGCATTCATGGCAAGTTCCCTTTCAGAACGGTATCGACGGAATCTCGGGTGGCGCACCAGGCGTCGCTCCAGGCGCGCAGGATCTCGCGTCCAAACGGCGTGATGCTGTAGTAACGACGCGGCGGCCCGCTGATCGACGGCTCGACCTGGCTTTCAAGCAGCGCAGCCCCTTCGAGGTTGCGCAGCACCGGATACAGCGCGCTTTGCTTTCCGCTGAGCACGCCGTCGCCTTGGCGCTCCAGCGTTTTCGCGATCTGATAGCCGTACATCGGCTCGACCGCTGTGCCCAGCACCGCCAGCAGCGCCAGCGACACGGTGCCAGCAGACAGTTCCTTCTGGAACTTGCGCAGCAGCGCGTCGGTGGTGTCATCGGGCGTCGGCGGTATATGCATGGCAACCCCTGCGGTGATCAGCGTTATATCGTTGAGATCAGTCTATCCATAAGTTATGCATAGATGATGTGCAGGAAGTCATCCCAACAGCTATGAGTTTGTGTAGAGGCTGGCCCGTATCCGCCTTCTCGGCCAGAATCGGCAGTCCATATCAGGGGAAGCCGCCGCCGTGAGCCCAATCCGCACCACTCTGACGATCGCGCTGTTGACGACAGCGCTGGCCGCCGCTGCGCAAACGACGCCGGCCGATCCAACCGCCCCAAAATCCAAGTCGATGCAGGATCTGCTGGATGGCTCCAAGCCCAGCGACTGGCGAGGGCTCGACCCCGCACGCACCCTGTACATGGATTTAGCCGCAGGGCGCGTAGTGATCGAACTGGCGCCGGATTTCGCGCCTGCCCATGTCGCCAACCTCCGCGCGATGGCCAAGGGCGGCTACTGGAACGGGCTCAGCATTAACCGTTCGCAGGACAACTTCGTAGTGCAGTGGGGCGATGCGGCCGATACCGACGCCACCCGCAAACCGCTGCCGAAAGCCGCAAAATCGAAATTGCCCGCCGAATTCACCCGCGGACTGAAGAATCTGCCTTTCACCCGTCTGCCCGATGTCGACGGCTGGGCGCCGGAAGTCGGTTTCAGCAGCGGTTTTCCGATCGGCCTGGATCGCGGCGAAGGCGGCACCGCGTGGCTCGCGCATTGCTATGGCATGGTCGGCGCCGGCCGCGATACCGCCGCAGATTCGAGCACCGGCGCGGAACTGTATGTGGTCACCGGCCAATCGCCGCGACAGCTCGACCGCAACATCACCAGCGTCGGCCGCGTCGTACAGGGCATGGAGTTATTGAGCGTGCTGCCGCGAGGCACCGCTGCGCTGGGTTTTTACGAAAACCCGGAGCAGCGGACCGCGATCCGGTCGATCCGCCTCGCTGCCGACCTGAAGCCGGCCGAGCGCCTGAAGCTGCAGGTACTGCGTACCGATACACCGCTGTTCGAGGCGATTGTCGAAGCCCGCCGCAACCGCCGCGATGATTTTTATAAACGTCCCGCCGGCCACATCGATCTGTGCAATGTGCCGCTGCCGGTGCGCCTCCAATCGAAATAAGATTGCCGGGTAGTTTCGACTACCGCTAAATGCAATGATGACGATGCGCTGGGGAGCGCATCGTCAGTTATCACCGTCTGTAAAGAAACAGGGGAACACCGAAACTGCGAGCGTTGCGAAAGCAATGGATGCGATGCCTACAGCAAACCGTAGCGTCTCGCTATTACTTCTCGCTGTGACTACTGATAGCCGTTGACGCCGCTCACTTGCATCGAAGCAAACGCTGAATCTCTCTTTCGATCTGTACTTGCCCCGAACAACACGGGGCGCGACGCGGCTGCATGGGCGCGACAGGAGCACAACCACAGGGATCGTCGATCAGGATGTTGTCATCGTGCCGGTTAAACGGCCTCAATCGATAGCTCAACGGAGTGAATTATGAAAGTCAACTGCAAACCAAAGCACAAGATCAGATCGGCGCATACGCTGAGCCAGATCATGGCCTTGAGCGTGCTCGCCGCATGCGTGTTCTCCGCTTACGCGCAACAAACAAACACCCAGATATCAGCCGCCCCTTCGGGTTTCAGGCTGTGCGGGAGTGAGTGCGGATCTTCGCTTTATTACGTCGGCCTGAGCCGGTTCAACAGCGCAACTGCACAAGGCCAGACCAATGCATCGCCGATCGCCAATGAGCGCATCTATCGCAATGTGACGGATCTCGACAATGTAGTGCCTCTACCGAGCATCAGCCTACGCAATGTCGGCGTGCAGGGCGTTGAATTCGCTTCTTCGCGCTATGAGATCACCGCCAATCGCATCGGTTTTTCGCAGAAGAGCGAAGAACTGACCGCGATCAGTCTCAATGCCCTGTCGGAGGTTAAAGCAGGAGCCCGGCTGTTGTGGGGCGATTCGTTCCGGGTCAGCTCGCGGACCCTTGCGCGCGGTACGCCTGTGAGCGTCAACATCACACGTACCGTAGGCGGCGCGGGCAGCGCCTCGGATTTCGCTTTTTACTGGGTTGCGACCGAGACCTACCACAACCGCGACAAACTCGTGGATCTGAACTACACCATCGCGCGTGCGCCCGGTGGAGCTGACGTTGTCGTCGGCGACGCCGTCGAAACGCAAACGATCCGCGCACGTGTGGGGGACGTGTTCACCATCGAAAGCGTGCTGTCGATTGTCGACGGTGTCGAAGGCAGAGCCAACAGCAGTCAGTTTCTGACCGGAGCATTCGACTCGGTAGGCTATGAGGTCAAACTCGACCCAGGCGCTGCATCGACCTCACAGGCGTGCTTGAAGTCATTCAGCGGCACGTATATCTCAGGCAACTGCAGCTGAAGCCGGCATATCAACGGCCGCTACGACGTACAACTGTCACGTCCTAGCGGCCCACCACAACCATGATTCACGCAATATGCCGCTGATCAAAGCCGGCTGGCGATCGCTTTTGCAAACGACATCGTGGTGCCGGTGCCGCCAAGATCGGGAGTGACCGAATCTTTCGCTTCCAGCGTGGCAATAATCGCGTTGCGCAGGCGCGCGGCATTGTCCGGCTGCCCGACATGGTCAAGCATCTGCACGATCGCAAGCAGCAGCGCGCACGGGTTGGCGATGCCTTTGCCGGCGATATCCGGCGCCGAGCCGTGCACGGCCTCGAAGATCGCCGCTTCGGTGCCGATATTGGCGCCCGGAGCAAGACCGAGGCCGCCGACGAGACCGGCGCACAGATCGGAAATGATGTCGCCGAACAGATTGGTGGTGACGATGATGTCGAACTGCTCCGGACGCATCACCAGCTGCATGCAGGTGTTGTCGACGATCATCTCGTTGCAGGTGATGTCCGGGTATTCGGCGGCCACGACGCGCGCGGTGCGCAAAAAAAGACCCGACGTCGACTTCAGAATATTGGCCTTGTGCACCACGGTCACTTTCTTGCGGCCGGTCTTGCGCGCCAGCTCGAACGCATAGCGCACGATGCGCTCGGAGCCGCGGCGGGTAACACGCTGGGTCAACAGCGCGGTTTCGCCGTCTTCCGACAGTGTCTGACCTTCGCCGATGTACGCACCTTCGGTGTTTTCGCGAACAATGATCAGATCCACACCGCTGGGGAAACGCGATTTTGTGTTCGGGAACGACTTGGCCGGGCGCACATTGGCGTACAGGTCAAAGCGTTTGCGAAGCTCGACGTTGATCGAACTGAAGCCCTCGCCCACCGGCGTGGTCAGCGGGCTTTTGAGCGCGATGCGGTTGCGGCGGATCGAATCCAGGGTCGTCTGCGGCAGCAGTTCGCCCTGCTTTTCCAGCGCGACCAGACCGGCGTCGGCTTCTTCGTACTGCAGGCCGGTGTCCAAGGCGTCCAGCACAGACAGCGCTGCCTCCATGATCTCGGGGCCGATGCCATCGCCGCGGATGACGGTAATCGTTTGGGTCATGATTTTTTCCAGCCAGTGCGTGCGTGCGGGTCGAAGCGTGCGGGCCGAAGTACGGGGCCCGGCGTCTTGTCGGAAGTGTTTTCAGGCCGCCCGGAAATCCCGTTCAAACCCCGGTCCGGCGCAGGTTGGCGTGGAATTATGCCGTAAGCCCCGCAGGGTTGCTGAAATTCGCGTTCATTCGAAAGCCGATGGCAGCTGCGCTGCTGTCAGCCGTGATCGTGCGCTGGCGTCGCCGCCGCGTCGCCCTGTTCGAGCCTGTCGAGAAAATCGACGGCGCGGCGCAGGTGCGGGATCACGATGGAACCACCCACCACCAACCCGACCGAGAAGGTTTCGAACATCTCGTCGCGGGTCACCCCAGCCTCTTTGCACTGGGCGACGTGGTAGCTGATGCAGTCATCGCAGCGCAGCACCATCGAAGCGACCAATCCCAGCAGCTCCTTGGTCTTCACATCGAGCGCGCCGGCCTGATAGGTCTGGGTATCCAGCGCGAAGAATCGACGCACGACCTGGTTGGGCTCGGCCAAGATGCGTTCGTTCATGCGTTTGCGGAAGGCGGTGAATTCGGCAAGGCGGTCTGTTTCAGACACGTCCACACTGCTCATTCGCCTGCTCCGGACAACAGCGGCTCGAATTTTCCGGCGCGATGCAACGCCATCATGTCGTCGAAGCCGCCCACGTGGACATCGCCGACGAAGATCTGCGGCACGCTTGTGCGTTTGGCGCGCGCCATCATTTTTTCACGCTCGACCGGATCGGTGTCGATGCGGATCTCGGTCCAGCTCAAACCCTTGCTCTTCAGGAAATTCTTGGCCGAAACGCAGTAGGGGCAGATCGCGGTGCTGTATATGGTGATCGGCAAAGTCTGGGGTGCGGTATCGCTCAAGTAGGTCTCCCTCGCTGCTGGGCGCAGCGGTTCATGTGTGGCGGCCATCATGGGGGCCCGTTCCGGCGTTTTCCACCCGCACCGCGAAACGCTGCAGTGCAAGGAACGATTCAGACACGCATGGAGTCGAAAGTCCGCAAAGACCCGATGTGTCCGGCTTAACAGCGCATTCACGCCATGCTGGGCAATTACCGGCATGCTGTCCCACGATATCGCTACAGGAATTCTGCCCAATGCGCCTGCCGGCCGCCATCGCCGCTCTGACCTTTTCTCTCGCGGCGATCTGCGCGCAGGCGCAAGACAACCGGTTGCCGGATATCGGTTCTTCGGCCAACGAATTGCTCAATCCGGCGCGACAGGCCGAATACGGCAGCATGATGCTGAGCCAGCTGCGCCACTACGGCTATGTGCTGGACGATCCGTTGATCGACGGATGGCTGCAGTCGGTGGGCCATCGTCTGGCCGCCGCCAGCGACAAACCGCGGCAGCCGTTCACGTTTTTCATGCTGAAAGACCGCCAGTTCAACGCCTTCGCCACGCTGGGCGGCTACGTCGGCACCAACGCCGGCCTGGTGTTGGCGGCAGAATCGGAGGACGAGGTGGCTGGGGTGCTGTCGCATGAGGTCTCGCACGTTACCCAGACCCACGTGCTGCGCAGCGTCGAGCGCGCGCAGAAGGACAGCGTCCCGATCCTGCTGGCGATGCTGGGTGCGATCGCGGTGGCACAGTCCGCCGGCGGCAATTCCTCCGACGATGCTTCGATGGCGGCGCTGGCATCGGCCCAGGCGCTGATGGCCCAGCGCCAGATCGACTACACCCGTTCCAACGAATCCGAGGCAGACCGTCTGGGTATCCAGACCCTCGCCCGCAGCGGCTACGACCCCAAAGCGATGGCTAGCATGTTCACCCGGATGCAGGCGATTTCGCGGGTCAATCAGGGCGGCGAACGCGAACGCGCGCCGGACTATCTGCGCACCCACCCGGTCAATACCACTCGCATCAGCGAAGCCAAGCAGCGCGCCGAGGAGCTGGCATCCAAACCGGCAAGTTTCGATCCGGGCAGCACCGCTACCAGCGAAAATCCGCTGATCCCCTCCGGCCTGCGCGTCACCGGGCCAGCGCGGGTACACGACAACGTGCAGTTCGGTTGGGCGCGGGAACGCATTCGCGTGTTCAGCGCGAACACACCGAGCGCGGCGTTGGAAGAATACGAACGCCAGCGCCGCAGCAAACCATTGAGCGACGCCCAGCGCTACGGGCTGGCGATCGCGCGCGATCGCAACGGCGAATATGCGATCGCCGCGAAGGAATTGACGCCGTTGCTCGCCAAGTACCCATCCGACGCCTGGATCTCGATCGCCATGGCCGAAACCGAAGCCCGCGGCGGCAATCTGGCCAGCGCGGACGCGCGAATGGATGCCCTGCTGGCGCGGATGCCGAACCACCGCTCAGCGGCCCTGAGCTATGCGCAGCTGTTGGCCGAACGCAACACTGTCGCCGCCGGCAGGCGCGCGCAGGCCGTGTTGCGGCCACTCATGATTGCCGGCAAGGAAGACCCGGTCTTCCAGAGCACGTTCGCCCGCGCCAGCGAAGTCGCCGGCGATCCTGTGCGTGCCGGCGAAGCCTATGCCGAGGCCGAATATCTCAACGGCCGGCCGGAGCGCGCACTGATTCAGCTCAACACGCTGCTGAAGCGGCCGGAAGTGGACTACTACGCACGCGCCAGGGTCGAGGCGAGGATCGC
>JAYVSK010000283.1:0-7076 GCA_043775395.1 Lysobacter sp.
CGGCGGGGTCGCGGGCGGGGTCTTGCCTCCGCCTGCGGGTGCGGGCGGGCGCGACGCCATCGTTTTCACCATGCCGGGCTGTGCGTTCATCTGGATTGCGGCGATGGATTCCGGATTCGCCAGTTTTTCGAGCGGCAGATAATCACTCTTGAAGTTCACCTCCATGCTGCCGGCCAGACTGGCCTTGGTTTCCAGACTGGCGTTGATCGAGGTCTGCGACGCGGACGCCATATTCAGCACCGGCTGCGCGGTGGTCTTGTAGGTGCCTTTGGTGTAAAAGCTGGCGTCGCGCCCGCCGGTGTCGTAAGCGCCGTCGGCGGAGCGGGTGAAGCCGCGGTTGGATTCGTTGCTGCTCTGCTCGTTGGTACCTTCGCTGGTGGTGCTGGTCAGGTTTTTGTCGTAGTCGAACTTCTGCGCGCTGCGCCGGAACTGCATGTTGTCGCGCGCCTTGAAGTCGTACATGACCTTGGCGGAAATTTTGCCGTCGGTGACTACGATCCGGTTGATGCCCAGCATCACCATGGTCGCCAATAATTGCTGCCGACTGGTCGCCAGCTGGGTGCGCGCGGCCGGCACCAGCAGCGCTTCGACCAGCTCGTCGTCCAGCCGTTCGATGGGCTTGTCCAGCGGCAGCGACTGGTTGACCTTGGCGACGGCGGCTTTTTCGTCGATGCCTTCGCGCATCGTCACCCGCGGCCCGGCGGGCTTTTCGTCGCCGAACGAAAACTCGCCGGTATCCATGGTCAGCTGGAACACATCGGGGAACTGTTCGATCAGATGATCGCGGCCCTGGTTCTGGGTGGTGTTGTCGTCGCGGAACTGGTTGAGGCTTTTGGACACGTCGGCGACCAGTTTGGCGTAGGCCTCCATTTGTTCGATCGAGCTTTTGACGATCGAATGGAACACGCCGTCGATCAGCCCGGCGCAGAAATCCGGAAAATTCACCGCCTCCAGCAGCGCACCGGCCACGGCCGCGCCTTCGCGCGCGCTCTGCGCGGTGAACTTGCCGTCTTCATCGGTGTTGTTGCCGGCGGATGTCTTGACGGAAAAACTTTCGCCCGCCAGCGCACGCACCTGCGGGCTCTGCTGTCCCGGCTTGAGCCGCACGCCATCGGGCTCGGCCAGATAGCTCGCGATCTGGACCATGCCTTTCGCCAGCTCTTCGCGCTTCTGCGGCGACAGCTGGGTAAACGATTCGCTGCTTTCCAGCAGCCGCCGCACCTGCTGCCGGCTGACATCGACGGCTTCGCGGCTGACCGGCGATAACGCGGGGCGCGCAGCGGCCTGGGTTCTGGGGGGAAAAATGGCGGACATTCCAGTCGCTCCGGTTCTTGTGGATTCGGCACGGATTCAACCGGCATCTCGCGTCGACGCATGCGCGTCGACGCCAGCGCCTCCGCGTTATTGCAGCGCCTGCGCCTCTTCGATGGCCTCGCGCATTTCGAATTCGATCGGGCGCACGTACAGACTGATCCGCGCCTGCGTGGTCGGCGTCACCCGCAGACTGAGCACCGAGAAATGTCCCTGCTGGCCGACATCGTCGACGCCGAATGCATCCAGCCAGCGCGACAGCGCGATCAGCTGACGCGGCCGTTCGGCAAGCCCCAGTTTGATCAGATCGAGGAACCGCGCGGGCAGATCGGGGATGGCGGCGAGCAGGATTTCAAGCTTGAGTTCGATCCCGTCCGGCGCCTCGCGGATGCCGATCAGTACGCCGCCCGACGGCAATTCAAAACGTCCGCCCAGCGCCACGCCGACGATCCGCATCAGGCTTGGCAACTGATGGCCGATGCCCAGACGGTTCATCAGCGGCCCCAGCGCGCTGACCACCAGCGGGCCGCGATGCAGGAACGTGACGCGCTGGCTGCCGCTGTCGCGCTTGCAGCCGATCGAGGTGAAGATCGGCATCAGCGTCGGCATTTCGGTCATCATCTGGCGGGTCAGCATCGCAAGGCTCGGCGACAGCGCTTCGATCTGCGCGGGCTGCAGTTCGTAGTAGATCTTCGCCGCGTACAGGCCGTCCTCGTCGAAGGCGCTGCCGAACCAAGCGCCGAAATTCATCCAGCTCATGCCGCCGAAGCCGCGCCATTCTTCGCTGCGGTTGTCGAACCAGCGCAGCGCGTCGCGGCCGAAGACCGGCTGGATCAGCCGGCGCATTTCGCGGGTGGCTTCATCGCGGCGCGACACCGGCGATGCGGCCGGGCCCAGCGGTTCGATGGTGAAGCGCAGCATGTTGGGCTCGGCTTCCGAAAATGAAGGCTCGTACGGCACCGCGCCCGGGGTGAGGGCGTTGTGCGCATACGAGACATCGTCGTCGGGCAGATAGAACGTGCGCTCGATCAGATCGCCGATGTAGGGCATCGGATCGCGGGTACCGAGCGCCTGCGAGGCGGAGTGGAGCGAGCGCTCCACCAGATGCCGCATCGGCTGCGCGCGTGTGCGCTGTTGGGACATGATCGTTCTCCGTGGCGTGGTGCACTGACGTGGGGCGCTGACTTGATGCGGCTGAATTGATGCGGCTGATGTAATGCAAATGATGCGATCAGAAACTGGGCAGGCCGATGCCCGCCGAATCCAGCACATCGCGCGCGATCTGCGGCATCTCGATCGGTTTGCTGGTGATGGTGGGCGACTCCACCGGCTGCGAGAAATCTTCGACCCGCTGGTCGCCGATGCCGCCGACCGCGATCAGCTGTTCGCAGGCCTGCAGCAGATCCCAATCGGTGGGGTCTTCCATCGGCCGCTCGCTGCCGCGCAGCTGCGGATTGGTCAGCGCGTTGGTCGAGATCACTTCGCCCAGCCGGTTGGTCAGGCGCTGGTGGTTGCGCGCAAGCCATGCGATCACGATCGCCCCGCATTTAGCCTGGGTGCGGAAGCGATGGCTGTTGCGGGTGCCGCCGAGATAATTGGCGTTGACCTGGTCCATCACTTGCCACATGTCGCGGGCGCCGAACGACGTGCGGATTTCCTGGTCGCTGAGCAGATCGCGGTATTCGATGATCAGCGTCTTCAGTTCCTTCGAGAACTGATACGCGATGCCGTAGCAGTTGCGCGACAGGCTGGCGGCGAGATCGCGCGCGGCCTTGCGCACCTGCTCCTGCGACACCGACAGCGGAATCTGGCTACGGAACATGCGGTCGACGGTGAGCTGGCGGCCGAACGACGACACCGACGACACGAAGCGCCACCACAGATCGTTGAACTCGCGGTTCGGCTGATTGGTGCTGGGGTCGCCGCCGGGCGCGCCGAACGCGCGCATGTACAGGTCGCGACGTTCGCCTTCGGTGATCCGTTCCGAAGCCTTTTTATAGTAGCTGTAGAGATAGTCGCCGGTCTTGCCGTAACTCAGCGGCAGCAGACCGGCGCGGAATAGCTCGACGATGCGCTCGACCACCTGCGGCATCCGCGCTTCTTCCAGCTGATAGGCGAAATAAATCGCTTGGGCAGCGTCGAGATTTTCGCGGACGATCTCGCCGTCGGTGGCTTCTTCCAGATCCGGCAGCGGAATATCGAACGACGACGGCGGCGCACCGCCGACCACGCCGCTCTGCATCTCGTAGGTGTTCTCGATGCGGCTGGTCAGCCACGGATCGTTGGCGCTGACCCCGTCGGCAGCGAGTTTACGCACCACCGCAGCGAGATTTCGTCCGCTGAGCACGCACACCTTGTCGGTCGGGGCCGGGCGCATCTCCGCACCCGGTTTGCGGGTCTGCGGATCGCCGCCCGGCTGGATGCAGCCGAAGATGTCTTCGTCGATGAGTTTCGACTGGATCTGCGAGCGCAGGGTCACGACATATTTCTTGCTCAGCAGTTCGAACGCGGCGTCGAACAGCGCGCGGCACTCGCGGTACTCGCCCTGCGCGGCGCTGACCTTCTGCACGAAGCCGCGACGGCCATCGTCGGTGGTGCCCTCTATCTGCAGCAGGCCGCAGATGCCGATGATTTCGCGTTCGCTGGGCTGCAGTTCGTCGAGGAAGTTGGCCGGCACACGCTGGGTGCCGATCAGGCCGTATTTGTGGATGAAATCGCTGTCGTCGCCATCGGCGAGGTCTTCCCATGCGGTCTGCGCATAGGTCGCGGCGACCCTGCGGTAAAAAGGATCGGCGACGATATCGCTGCTCAGCGTTTCGACGATGCCCGCCAGCTCTTCCAATTGGCTGGCGCTGAGGCCGCCGCTTGTGTCGGCAGTGTTGAGGATGGTTTCGAGGACCTGTCGCCGTGCGCGCAACTTCTGCCGTTCTTTCAGCTCGCGCTCGCCGAGGTCGACCAGGAGGATGCGGTTCATGGTGTTCCCTGCTGTGTGATTGGCCGGTCGGCCGGAAGTTGCGGTGGCGGTCCGGCGGGTGCCGGATGCCTGGCCGTTGGGGCTGGCCGCGGCGCGCGCAGCGCGAGGCTTGGAGGCCGCAGCGCCCGTGGTTTTACGGGGTGTGGTGGTGCGTGTTCGGGTCGCCATCGGAGTCTCCTTGTTGCGGGTTGCGCGGTCGTGCCGTGTCGGCGGATGCCGGATCAGGCTGCGGCGCGCGCGGGTGGTACATCAAATCGGTTGTGTTCGTCGGTGGTGTCGGCGGCGCCGCCTTCCTGCGCGATGCCGCAGTCGATGTCGGCATCCAGCGCGCGCAGCGCGCCCAGCGCATCGACCACGCCGGCGCCGCAGCCGGTCACGCCCGCTTCGGCGAACGGACGCGCGCTGGCGATCAGGATCCGTCGCACGTCCTCCGCGCCCAGTGGCCACGCGCGACGCTGCGCGCGCGACGCCAGCAGCGCGCAGATCGCAGCGACGTGCGGCGCGGCGAAGCTTGTGCCGCTGGCGGACTGGTAGCCGGTGAGGCCGCAGGTGTAGATGTCGCGTCCCGGCGCGCAGACCGCTACGCGTTCGTCGCGGGTGCTGAACGACGTGGGTCGCAGCGTGCGGTCGATCGCGCCGACCGAGATCACGCCATCGTGCGCGGCCGGAAAGTACTGTTCGGTCAGCCCGGAGTTGCCGCTGGCGGCGATCAGGATCACCCCGCGCGCCAGCGCATAGCGCACGATCTCCTGATGCGGACGCGGCGCGTCGGCATCGAGCATGGATGCAGGCGTGCCGAAGCTCATGTTGATCACTTTCACGCCCAGATCGATCAGCCGTTTCATGCCGGCGTCGATGTTGTCCAGCGCGCCCACGCCCACGCGCTTGTCGCCCGCGCCCAGCGCCGCGCCCAGCACCCGCACCGGGGTGAGACCGCAGGCACCCGCGACGCCGCGCGGCATGCCTTTGCCGCGCGCGGCGATGATGCCAGCGCAGCCGCTGCCGTGACCCACTTCGTCCTGCGGCTGTTCGCCGGCGCGGCGGTAGTCGCCGACCAGGGTCACGCCGCCGACGGTTTCGGGATCCAGATCGACGCTGTCGAAACCTGCGCGCAGCTGCGTGGCCAGTTCAACGTGGCTCAGCGACACGCCGGTATCGGCCAGGCCGATCACCACGGCCGGGTCGCCGCTTTCGTAGCGCAGCGCGTCGTCGATGCGCATGCACTGCCGCACCCAGGCGTTGTCGATGGTCTTGATGTCGACAGCGTTCGTCGATGCGTCCGCGAACGGCGCATGGCTGAGCTGATTGGCGCCGACGCGCTCCACCATCGGCAGTTCCGCCAGCGCCCGCAGCAGCGCCGGCATGCCTTGGGGCTCGCGCACCTGGATGCGCAGCACGCGGGCGACGCCGCTGATCTGTTCGATCTCGTCGAAACGCCAGGCACCGGCGACGCTGCGTACGCTGCGCGGCGTGCGCGCGCTGTGCAGACGCACCGCGCGCAGCGCGCCGCCGTGATGGCGCAACAAGCGGTCGATCACGCCGCCGTCGATGCGGTCGGCCATCGCAGCGCCGTAGCGCGTGCACGCACGCCAGCCCGGCACGTGTTCGGGCATCTCGCCGAGTTTGAGCGTCAGCAGCAGACGGTTGCGGATGGTGCTGTGGTTGCTGTTGGCGCTCATGGCGCGCCCCACTGGCCCAGCTGGCCTTCGCTCAGATGCACGCGCGCGATCTGGCCGTCGCCGAAATCCACTTCCGCTTCGCAGCCCAGCTGCGACGCCATCGGCGCCAGCACGATGCGTCCGTCTTCGGCGCCGACCACCGCCACGCTTTCGCCGGCCGCACGCACGCGCGGCAAGCGGCCGGGGCGCAGACCGGGCGCACTCAGATGCACGCGGCCGGAGGTATCGCCGCTGCCGCTGCCGTCACTGTTGCCTGCGCCATGCTCGACTTTGGTCACCCGCGGCGCGGCGGCGCGCAGCAGCGCCTGCTGCAGACGGTTCACCGGCATCCGCGACAGCCGCGCGATCACGTCCGTGCCGGCCTTCTCTTTCAGTTCGTTGAGCTGCTGCACGGTGCGCACGCCGATGCGTTCCAGCTGGCGCTGTTCGCCCTCGGAAATCTGGTCGCCTAATGCTTCACGCAGCGAAAATTTCGGATCTTCGGTGCTGTAGTCGACGCTGTTCTCGTCGATCATCGGCTTGGTGATGGTGGTCAGCTGCAGCTTGATGGTGCTGGCCTCGGTTTCGCCGGGGCCGGCCGGACGCAGATAGATGTCGTCGTCCAGAATCTGCACGAATGCGCGCAGATCCAGCGAAATTTCCTTCACCGCGAAGGTCAGCGGCAGTTTGCCCAGCCGCGCCTTGATCGCCATCGACGCCTGCGCCTTGTCCAGCTGCTCGGTCAACGACGAGATGAACAGGTCGAACGGCACGCCCGCGTTCTGCACAAGCGGCGGCAGCGAGGCGCTCATGCGCGGGCTCCCGCGTCGTCCGCACTGGTCCAGCTCAGGGTGAGCCGCGACGGCGTCGCGATCCAGGCATTGATTTCGCTGCTGCGGGTGAAGTCCGCCAGCAGCACGCAGCCGCCGTTGCGGAACACCGGCTGCACGTCGATCGGCAGGGTCATCCGCACCTGCGACAGGCGCATGCCGCCGCGCGCTTCGATCACCACCAGGCCGTCGTGCAGCTCATCCAGCAATTGCGAGAGTTCGCGCAGCATCACGGCTTGCCTTCAGCTGCAGGCGCGGCGGGCGCGGCGGCGGTGGGCGCGGATGAGCGCCCGGTCATCGAAT
>JAYVSK010000284.1:0-9280 GCA_043775395.1 Lysobacter sp.
ATGGCGGGTCAAGACCCGCCCTACACGGAATCCATGCAATGAAGGCTTACGACATCAAGAAAGGCAACGTGGTCGAACACAACGGCACCGTGTATCAGATCCGCGACATCGAGCGCAGCTCGCCGCAAGGACGCGGCGGCAACGTGAAATTCCGTTTCACGATGTACAGCGTGCCCGGCGGCAATAAATTCGATCTCAGCCTCGGCGGCGATGATGATCTCAAAGAAGTGGAGCTGGCGCGGCGTCAGGCCACGTTCTCGTACAAAGATGGCGATGCTTTCGTGTTTCTCGACGACGAGGACTACACGCCGTACATGCTGGATGCCGATGTCGTCGGCAACGATGCCGGTTACATCACCGACGGCCTCGCCGGCTGTTACGTGCAGGTGATCGATGACGCGCCGGTGGCGCTGCAGCTGCCGCAGAGTGTGGTGCTGGAGGTGATCGAAACCCCGCCGGAGCTGAAAGGCGGCACTGCGACCAAGCGCCCGAAGCCTGCGAAGCTCAGCACCGGCATCGAGATCCAGGTGCCGGAGTACATCACCAACGGCGAGAAAGTCTGGGTGAACACCACTACCGGCGAATTCGGCGGGCGCGCGGAGTAAGTGCTGCATGTCGAATCCGGGCTTCAACAAGCGCACTCTTGTCGTCGGTCTGTCGATGCTGCTGGGCGTTCCCGCCATCGCGGCGGCATGCGACCCGGTGATTCCGATCGTGGAAGATTTAATCGCCGATACAGACATCGCCGTCGTCAAAGGGCGTTCTTTCGCAGCGCCGATGAAAGGTCAACCCGGGCGCGCGGTGTTCATCATCACCCAAGTATTTCGTGGCAAGGTTAGCCCCGGGGAATATGCCATCGCCGAGGGCGGCACTTTCGGCAGTCGCTGCGAATACGGGGAGATGACGGTCGAATACCCGGAACCCGATCTCCGGCCGGGAATGGAGCCCACGCTGCCCGTGAACGTGGATCAATATCTGTTCGTATCGAAAGTCGGCAGGCGCGATGTGCTGGTCGTTCCGATCGGGTGGCGCTATGGCCTGAACGAAACGAAGGGGCAGATCGCGCTTGATGGGTGTCGCATCTCAAGTGCGCACTTCGAAGCCGCGTTGACACCCGGGCCGGCGCCGCGTGCGCCGCTATGTCCGATGAGGGCCGTTGAATGATGAAATTTCGCGGCGTGCCATTCGGTCCATTCGTCCTGACCATGGGGCTCTGGATATGTTGCGGCTGCGCTGCACGGCCGTTTGCGACATTCGACGATCCGCGGCCCGAAGGGCGTCTGAGCCTGCGGGAACGCTCGCAGTGCGAAGTGCCGGATGCGCCGGGCGACCAGCCGAACTGGTGCGATTACCCGCACGAGGTCCGGGTATTCCTCGATCAGCGCGAAGAATGCGATCACTTCCGCGGCGAACCGTGGCCAGAAGGCGACGACGCCGATGCCGTTGCGCGGCGGGACGCGCTGCGCGATGCGATGGCGAAATACTGCAGAGGCACTGATGCGCGGCTCACCAGGCTGCGCGAGATCTACCGCGACGATCGCGTCGTCAGCGCCGCGCTGGGCCAACTTGAAAGCGACATCGAACCGTGAATATACCGGTGCCCGGTGAGGGACAACCGCCCATGACGATCGAATCGACCCGCTTTTCCGGCACGATTGCCGAGTATCTTCACGACCACTTTTGCGATCAAACAACGCTTGCGCAGCTTGCGGATATCGACGTTGAAACACTGCGCGCGTTAACTGCCAGAGCGCTCGCGCCTAGTGCGGCCTATGTGGTTGCTGACGGCACCATCTCATCGTTTGTCTTCGGGCCGATGGACGCGCCGGATGCGCCGGCAGGGCATTGGTATTCGAAAGCGAACGCCGCGTGGGTCCGGCGCGCGCTGGCGGCGATCGACGACCATGGCGAAGCAGCCGCTGCCGCTGCGCTCAAAACCCGCTTCGAATCCCGGTATCGCGAGGCGCTGCGTGCATCGCACAGTGCCCACGGCCCTCTGCCCGGATTGAGCGATGGCGAAGGCAGTTTCGACGACGATGCCTATTCGGCTCAGTTCGATACGGTGTGGACGCATTTTCTTGCCGGCACATTCAGCCTGTGCATTCGCAATGCGGTCGACGAAACGCGCATCGCCGAAAAGGAAAGCCTGCAGCTGCGGCTGTCCGCCGCTACCGACGGCGGAACCAGAACCATTTACTCGCAAACAGAAACCGCTGCGGTTCGCAGTTTAATCGCGCGTTATGTCGACGTCTCGATGCCGTTCTCGCCTATCGAATACGCTCGCAGCAGCCGTCGTCGACTGGTCGAAAACGTGCTGCCGCATCTGCGGCAAGGCTGAGCACAGGCGATCAGTTCCGCGCCAGCCACTTCCGCGCCATCCGCGCGATCGACGGGTCCAAGCCCGGCTCATCCATCAATCCGGCAATCCCGCGCCACGCCAGCGCATGCGATTCATCGCTGACCACGAAGCGCTCATTGCCGGTCGTGCGCACCACATACCGCACGTCGTAATGCCAGTGACCGGGCACATCGCCGCGCCCGGGGATCCAGTGGCGGTCAAGATCGAAGACCTCCGGCAGCACCGCAAGACCGGTCAGACCCGATTCCTCCACAGCTTCGCGCAGCGCGACGCCGGCCAGATCGCGGTCGCCGTCGGCGTGCCCGCCCAGCTGCAGCCAGCGATCGAGCTTGCGGTGATGGGTCATCAACAAGCGGCCTCCGCGGGCGTCGACCAGCCAGGCGGAGGCGGTGTAATGCCCGGCGAGGCGTTCGCGCAGGAAGGGGTCATCGGCATCGTCGAGCAAGGCCCGAAACACCGCAGCAATCTCGCCCTCATCGGGCCATGCGCGTCCATAAACACCGAATGCTGCGACCAAGGCCGAACTGCGAAGCTCGAAATCACTCATGTTGCGGCGCACCATCTGCGGATCAGCACGGATTATCGCCCGTCGCACCCGTCGATGCAGTGAGATTCACGCCGCAAACCTCCGGTATCGACCTTGTGCCATGACGGCTGGCCGGGTATGGTCGCCGGGTTCGGTGCCGACGTGCGTTGTCGGCGACATCCGCAAGCCATTCCGGGGAATACTCAATGCTGTTCCAGCGCAAAAAGCAGCTCGATTTGATTCTGGCAACCGCCGAAAAACGATCGCTCAAACGCCAACTTGGCGCCTTCGATCTGACCATGCTAGGTATCGGCGCCGTGATCGGCACCGGCATTTTCGTGCTGACCGCGGTGGCGGCCAACAAGGCCGGGCCGGGCATGATGTACTCGTTCGTGATCGCCGGCGTGGTATGTGCCCTGACCGCGCTGATCTATTCCGAAATCGCGGCGATGGTGCCGGTCTCCGGTTCCGCCTACACCTACTCCTACGCTGTCCTCGGCGAGGTGATCGCGTGGATGGTTGGTTGGGCACTGATCCTTGAATATGCGGTGGCCGCAGGCGCGGTATCGGTGGGATGGTCCGGTTACGCCAACGGCTTCCTGGCGCACCACGGATTCGGACTGCCCGCAGCGATGACGGCTGGGCCATTCGATACGATCACCTTGGCCGACGGCACCATCGCGAAGGGCAGCTTCAATTTCATCGCTTTCGTTCTGGCATTGCTGGTCACTTGGCTGTTGGTGGTGGGCACGTCCAAATCCGCCAAGGTCACTGCAGTACTGGTGATGATCAAAATCATCGCATTGACTGCTTTCGTCGTACTGGCCTTCCCTGCGGTGGACAGCGCCAACTTCGTGCCGATGCTGCCCAATGGCTGGGGCACGCCGCTGTCGGGCGTGGGTGTGCTGGGCGCCGCCGCATCGATCTTCTTCGCTTATGTCGGTTTCGATGCGGTCTCCACTGCGGCGGAAGAGACCAAGAATCCAAACCGCAACATCCCGATCGGCCTGATTGGATCATTGGCAGTGTGCACCGTCTTTTATTTGCTGGTGGCTTACGCCGCGGTAGGCGCGGTAGGCGCGCAGCCGGAAGGCGCACTGTCGCAGTCGAAGGAACCGCTTGCGTTCGTGCTTCGGCAGATCGGTTGGCCGCAGGTCGGCGACCTTGTTGCCGGCGCCGCAATTCTGGCGTTGCCCTCGGTCGTGCTGATGATGATGTTTGGCCAGACCCGGATCCTGTTCACGATGTCGCGCGACGGCCTGATGCCGGCCGCATTTTCGAAAGTGCATCCGAAATACCACACCCCGCACGTAGTGACCTGGATCACTGGTATTTTCGTAGCGTTCTTCGCCGCGCTGTTTCCGGTGGGCATCCTGGCCGACATCTCCAACGCAGGCACGCTGTTCGCGTTCTTCATGGTGGCGGCAGGCGTGATGATCCTGCGCCGCACCGATCCGAAACGCCTGCGTCCTTTCCGCACGCCGCTGATCTGGATCGTCGGTCCGCTGGCGATGGGCGGCTGTGTGCTACTGTTCTTCAGTTTGGGCTGGAATCCGACCATCAAGTTCTTCTGCATTTGGGCAGCGATCGGTTTGATCACTTACTTTCTGTATGCTCGCAACCGCAGCCATCTGGCTCCCGGCAACGAGGCGCTTCTGCATGGCGATAGCGGGCACTGACGGCAGCGATACGGGTACGCAGAGCGTCGAACGCCGCCTGTCATTACCGCACAGGTTTCAAAAAAACGGCGCGGAATTCCGCGCCGTTTTTTTGAAACCTGTGCGGTAATGACAGGCGGCGTTCGACGCTCTGCGTACCCGTATCGCTGCCGTCAGTGCCCGCTATCGCCATGCAGAAGCGCCTCGTTGCCGGGAGCCAGATGGCTGCGGTTGCGAGCATACAGAAAGTAAGTGATCAAACCGATCGCTGCCCAAATGCAGAAGAACTTGATGGTCGGATTCCAGCCCAAACTGAAGAACAGTAGCACACAGCCGCCCATCGCCAGCGGACCGACGATCCAGATCAGCGGCGTGCGGAAAGGACGCAGGCGTTTCGGATCGGTGCGGCGCAGGATCATCACGCCTGCCGCCACCATGAAGAACGCGAACAGCGTGCCTGCGTTGGAGATGTCGGCCAGGATGCCCACCGGAAACAGCGCGGCGAAGAACGCTACGAAAATACCAGTGATCCAGGTCACTACGTGCGGGGTGTGGTATTTCGGATGCACTTTCGAAAATGCGGCCGGCATCAGGCCGTCGCGCGACATCGTGAACAGGATCCGGGTCTGGCCAAACATCATCATCAGCACGACCGAGGGCAACGCCAGAATTGCGGCGCCGGCAACAAGGTCGCCGACCTGCGGCCAACCGATCTGCCGAAGCACGAACGCAAGCGGTTCCTTCGACTGCGACAGTGCGCCTTCCGGCTGCGCGCCTACCGCGCCTACCGCGGCGTAAGCCACCAGCAAATAAAAGACGGTGCACACTGCCAATGATCCAATCAGGCCGATCGGGATGTTGCGGTTTGGATTCTTGGTCTCTTCCGCCGCAGTGGAGACCGCATCGAAACCGACATAAGCGAAGAAGATCGATGCGGCGGCGCCCAGCACACCCACGCCCGACAGCGGCGTGCCCCAGCCATTGGGCAGCATCGGCACGAAGTTGGCGCTGTCCACCGCAGGGAAGGCCAGTACGACGAAAGCAGTCAATGCGATGATTTTGATCATCACCAGTACTGCAGTGACCTTGGCGGATTTGGACGTGCCCACCACCAACAGCCAAGTGACCAGCAATGCCAGAACGAAAGCGATGAAATTGAAGCTGCCCTTCGCGATGGTGCCGTCGGCCAAGGTGATCGTATCGAATGGCCCAGCCGTCATCGCTGCGGGCAGTCCGAATCCGTGGTGCGCCAGGAAGCCGTTGGCGTAACCGGACCATCCCACCGATACCGCGCCTGCGGCCACCGCATATTCAAGGATCAGTGCCCAACCAACCATCCACGCGATCACCTCGCCGAGGACAGCGTAGGAGTAGGTGTAGGCGGAACCGGAGACCGGCACCATCGCCGCGATTTCGGAATAGATCAGCGCGGTCAGGGCACATACCACGCCGGCGATCACGAACGAGTACATCATGCCCGGCCCGGCCTTGTTGGCCGCCACCGCGGTCAGCACGAAAATGCCGGTGCCGATCACGGCGCCGATACCTAGCATGGTCAGATCGAAGGCGCCAAGTTGGCGTTTGAGCGATCGTTTTTCGGCGGTTGCCAGAATCAAATCGAGCTGCTTTTTGCGCTGGAACAGCATTGAGTATTCCCCGGAATGGCTTGCGGATGTCGCCGACAACGCACGTCGGCACCGAACCCGGCGACCATACCCGGCCAGCCGTCATGGCACAAGGTCGATACCGGAGGTTTGCGGCGTGAATCTCACTGCATCGACGGGTGCGACGGGCGATAATCCGTGCTGATCCGCAGATGGTGCGCCGCAACATGAGTGATTTCGAGCTTCGCAGTTCGGCCTTGGTCGCAGCATTCGGTGTTTATGGACGCGCATGGCCCGATGAGGGCGAGATTGCTGCGGTGTTTCGGGCCTTGCTCGACGATGCCGATGACCCCTTCCTGCGCGAACGCCTCGCCGGGCATTACACCGCCTCCGCCTGGCTGGTCGACGCCCGCGGAGGCCGCTTGTTGATGACCCATCACCGCAAGCTCGATCGCTGGCTGCAGCTGGGCGGGCACGCCGACGGCGACCGCGATCTGGCCGGCGTCGCGCTGCGCGAAGCTGTGGAGGAATCGGGTCTGACCGGTCTTGCGGTGCTGCCGGAGGTCTTCGATCTTGACCGCCACTGGATCCCCGGGCGCGGCGATGTGCCCGGTCACTGGCATTACGACGTGCGGTATGTGGTGCGCACGACCGGCAATGAGCGCTTCGTGGTCAGCGATGAATCGCATGCGCTGGCGTGGCGCGGGATTGCCGGATTGATGGATGAGCCGGGCTTGGACCCGTCGATCGCGCGGATGGCGCGGAAGTGGCTGGCGCGGAACTGATCGCCTGTGCTCAGCCTTGCCGCAGATGCGGCAGCACGTTTTCGACCAGTCGACGACGGCTGCTGCGAGCGTATTCGATAGGCGAGAACGGCATCGAGACGTCGACATAACGCGCGATTAAACTGCGAACCGCAGCGGTTTCTGTTTGCGAGTAAATGGTTCTGGTTCCGCCGTCGGTAGCGGCGGACAGCCGCAGCTGCAGGCTTTCCTTTTCGGCGATGCGCGTTTCGTCGACCGCATTGCGAATGCACAGGCTGAATGTGCCGGCAAGAAAATGCGTCCACACCGTATCGAACTGAGCCGAATAGGCATCGTCGTCGAAACTGCCTTCGCCATCGCTCAATCCGGGCAGAGGGCCGTGGGCACTGTGCGATGCACGCAGCGCCTCGCGATACCGGGATTCGAAGCGGGTTTTGAGCGCAGCGGCAGCGGCTGCTTCGCCATGGTCGTCGATCGCCGCCAGCGCGCGCCGGACCCACGCGGCGTTCGCTTTCGAATACCAATGCCCTGCCGGCGCATCCGGCGCGTCCATCGGCCCGAAGACAAACGATGAGATGGTGCCGTCAGCAACCACATAGGCCGCACTAGGCGCGAGCGCTCTGGCAGTTAACGCGCGCAGTGTTTCAACGTCGATATCCGCAAGCTGCGCAAGCGTTGTTTGATCGCAAAAGTGGTCGTGAAGATACTCGGCAATCGTGCCGGAAAAGCGGGTCGATTCGATCGTCATGGGCGGTTGTCCCTCACCGGGCACCGGTATATTCACGGTTCGATGTCGCTTTCAAGTTGGCCCAGCGCGGCGCTGACGACGCGATCGTCGCGGTAGATCTCGCGCAGCCTGGTGAGCCGCGCATCAGTGCCTCTGCAGTATTTCGCCATCGCATCGCGCAGCGCGTCCCGCCGCGCAACGGCATCGGCGTCGTCGCCTTCTGGCCACGGTTCGCCGCGGAAGTGATCGCATTCTTCGCGCTGATCGAGGAATACCCGGACCTCGTGCGGGTAATCGCACCAGTTCGGCTGGTCGCCCGGCGCATCCGGCACTTCGCACTGCGAGCGTTCCCGCAGGCTCAGACGCCCTTCGGGCCGCGGATCGTCGAATGTCGCAAACGGCCGTGCAGCGCAGCCGCAACATATCCAGAGCCCCATGGTCAGGACGAATGGACCGAATGGCACGCCGCGAAATTTCATCATTCAACGGCCCTCATCGGACATAGCGGCGCACGCGGCGCCGGCCCGGGTGTCAACGCGGCTTCGAAGTGCGCACTTGAGATGCGACACCCATCAAGCGCGATCTGCCCCTTCGTTTCGTTCAGGCCATAGCGCCACCCGATCGGAACGACCAGCACATCGCGCCTGCCGACTTTCGATACGAACAGATATTGATCCACGTTCACGGGCAGCGTGGGCTCCATTCCCGGCCGGAGATCGGGTTCCGGGTATTCGACCGTCATCTCCCCGTATTCGCAGCGACTGCCGAAAGTGCCGCCCTCGGCGATGGCATATTCCCCGGGGCTAACCTTGCCACGAAATACTTGGGTGATGATGAACACCGCGCGCCCGGGTTGACCTTTCATCGGCGCTGCGAAAGAACGCCCTTTGACGACGGCGATGTCTGTATCGGCGATTAAATCTTCCACGATCGGAATCACCGGGTCGCATGCCGCCGCGATGGCGGGAACGCCCAGCAGCATCGACAGACCGACGACAAGAGTGCGCTTGTTGAAGCCCGGATTCGACATGCAGCACTTACTCCGCGCGCCCGCCGAATTCGCCGGTAGTGGTGTTCACCCAGACTTTCTCGCCGTTGGTGATGTACTCCGGCACCTGGATCTCGATGCCGGTGCTGAGCTTCGCAGGCTTCGGGCGCTTGGTCGCAGTGCCGCCTTTCAGCTCCGGCGGGGTTTCGATCACCTCCAGCACCACACTCTGCGGCAGCTGCAGCGCCACCGGCGCGTCATCGATCACCTGCACGTAACAGCCGGCGAGGCCGTCGGTGATGTAACCGGCATCGTTGCCGACGACATCGGCATCCAGCATGTACGGCGTGTAGTCCTCGTCGTCGAGAAACACGAAAGCATCGCCATCTTTGTACGAGAACGTGGCCTGACGCCGCGCCAGCTCCACTTCTTTGAGATCATCATCGCCGCCGAGGCTGAGATCGAATTTATTGCCGCCGGGCACGCTGTACATCGTGAAACGGAATTTCACGTTGCCGCCGCGTCCTTGCGGCGAGCTGCGCTCGATGTCGCGGATCTGATACACGGTGCCGTTGTGTTCGACCACGTTGCCTTTCTTGATGTCGTAAGCCTTCATTGCATGGATTCCGTGTAGGGCGGGTCTTGACCCGCCAT
>JAYVSK010000285.1:0-15120 GCA_043775395.1 Lysobacter sp.
CCCACCCTTCTTGCAGCGGCTCTGGGGTGGGGTGGGCATCGCTGCGCTCACCCCACCCTACTTGTGGGTTACGGCGCGAAACTGTCCGTCGCCCGCACCAGCGCATCCACATTCTCGGGCTCGTAGGCCGAATGGCCCGACGCCGGTGAAATATGCAGCTGCGCTTTCGGCCAGGCCTTGTGCAGATCCCAGGCGTTCTGGATCGGGCAGACCACATCGTAGCGACCATGGACGATGACGCCGGGAATATCAGCAATTTTGTGGGCGTCGCGCAGCAGCTGATCATCCACTTCAAAGAAACCGCCATTGACGAAATAATGGTTTTCGATACGGGCAAAGGCGAGCGCGAAGCGCGCGTCTTCGTGGCCTTTCACGAAGTCGTCGTCGACGTGCAGGAAGCTGGTCGCGCCTTCCCAAACGCTCCACGCGCGCGCGGCGGCAAGGCGCGTGGCTTCATCGTCGCTGGTCAGGCGGCGATGAAATGCGGAGATCAGATCGTGGCGTTCGACCGGTGGAATCGCGGCCAGATAGTGATCCCACGCATCGGGAAACAGCCGGGAGGCGCCTTGCTGATAAAACCATTCCAGTTCCCAGCGACGCAGCATGAAAATACCGCGCAGCACCAACTCGGTGACGCGCGTGGGATGAGTTTCGGCATAGGCCAACGCGAGCGTGGAGCCCCAGGAACCACCGAACACCTGCCAGCGTTCGATGCCCAGCTTCTGGCGCAGCGTTTCAATATCGGCGACCAGTGCCCAGGTGGTGTTGCCGACCAGATCCGCGTGCGGCGTCGAGCGGCCGCTGCCGCGCTGATCGAACAGAATGATGCGGTACTTCGATGCATCGTGGAAACGGCGCATCTTCGCGCTGCAGCCGGCGCCGGGGCCGCCGTGCAGCATCACGACCGGTTTGCCGTTGGGGTTGCCGCACTGTTCGTAATACAGCGTATGGCGATCGTCGACCTGCAGTGTGCCGCTGTCGAAAGGTTCGATATCTGGATAGAACGTGCGCATGGTGATGTCGTGTCCCAGCGATTCGTGATGGGGTCCGGCGGCGAATGCATCATGCGCCGGTCTCAGAGCCTGTTCATGATTTTCGCGGCTGCGAAAAATCATGAACAGGCTCCCGGGGCTTACCAGTCCCGGGTTGCGATCAATGCTTCGATGTCTGCATCGAAACCATAGATCCTGGCGATGAAGGCGAAGTCCGTGCCGATGCAGTCCCGCGCAGCGGTTTCGATTTCGCTGTCGTGCTCGTAGAACTCTTCTGCCAGCGCGTTGAATTCGTCGGTGGCAGCATGGGTCAACGCATACAGCGCATTGAGATCGGCAGGCGTGCCCTGCTCGATGTTTGCGCACAGGCGAAGCAGGATGGCTTTGCCTTTGTCGACCAGCACATCGGGAAAATAATCGTCCCGATACATTTCGTCCAGGAAGGCGTACGCCAATATCATTTCGTTCGTTACGGGCATCACCAGTTCCTTCCCGGGCCGACGCGGCACCGACAAAGCATAGTGTGCCATTGCATCGTCAACGTGTGCATCGTCACCCACGCATCGGCCCAGCGTCACACGATCACGGTCTTCCAGATCGCGATGGGTCTGGACATCCTCGAACCCGGCACCCTGCAGCAGCGCGCGCACCGCATCACCCTGGTCCCAGCCGTGCTCCAGCAGCAGCCAGCCGCCCGCGTGCAGATGCGCGGGCGCATCACGGGTAATGATGCGGATCGCGTCCAGACCGTCGCGTCCCGACGACAGCGCCGGTTCGGGTTCGTAGCGCAGCGCATCCAGATGCGGATCGCCATCGGCAATGTACGGCGGATTGCTGGCAATCAGATCAAAGCGCTCGCCGGCCAGCGGTTGCAGCCAATCGCCCTGACGGAATTCGACGTTGTACAGACGCAGCTCATGGGCATTGGCGCGCGCGATGTCGAGCGCACCTGCGCTCACGTCGACTGCGATCACCTGTGCGTGCGGCCGCTCATGCGCCAGCGCCAGCGCGATCGCGCCGCTGCCGGTGCCGAGGTCGGCGATGCGCAGGTGCGGCTGTGTGCCGATCCGCTGCAGCGCCCGTTCGACCAGCAGCTCGGTTTCCGGACGCGGAATCAGGGTTTGCGGCGAGACCATCAGATCGAAAGACCAGAAACCGCGACGGCCGATGAGATAGGCCACCGGCTCACCCTGCGCGCAGCGCGCGAGCAGGGCTTCGAAACGATGCAGCGTGTCTTCGTCGATGGTGTCGTCGCCGTGCGCAAACAGCCACGCGGACGGGCATGCCAGCGCATGCGCCAGCAGCGCACGGGCGTCGTTACTGTCGATCCGTGCGCCGGCGTCGCGCAGCACTGCATCCAGCCGGGGACGTGAGGTCGTCATCATCATGGCTATCGTAGCCGCTGATGCAGCAGCGCCGCCCATTTCCCGCGACCCAGGATGCCCGTGCCCTACTCCTTTTCCCACGCATTATCCCGTTCATTGCCTTTGACCACGTTGACGATGGCGCTGTTGGCCTGCCTGCTATCCGGCTGCCAAAGCATCGGGTTCGGGATCGCCAATGTTGGTCTCTCCGCGCCGTCCGCAAGCGCGGTTTACGACACGCAGCACACGCTGTCGCTCGATATTTATCGGCCTGCCGGGCCAGCCACGGGTAAGGTTCCGGTCGTGGTGTTTTTGTATGGCGGCAACTGGCGGCAGGGCAATCGTGGGCAATACGCTTTTGTCGGCCGCCGGTTGGCGCAACAGGGCGCCGTGGCCATCGTCGCCGACTACCGCACCTTCCCACGTGGGGCGTTTCCCGGTTTCGTGGAGGATGGCGCAGGTGCGGTGGCGTGGGCACGACTGCACGCATCCGAATACGGCGGCGACCCGCAGCGGCTGTTCGTCGCCGGCCATTCCGCCGGTGCGCAGATCGCCGCGCTGATCGGTACGGACCCGCGCTATCTCGCGCCGCATGGCCTGAAACCACGCGACTTGGCCGGAGTGATCGGCCTATCGGGGCCGTACGACTTTGAAATCGCCGGCTACGAAGATGTTTTCGGCCCCGAAGCGCAGTGGCCACTCGCGCAGGCGGTGAATTTCGTCGACGGCGACGAGCCGCCGTTTCTGTTGATCCACGGCACCGCCGACGCCACCGTGGAAGCCAAGGACAGCCAGGAACTGGCCGACAAGCTCCGCAGCGTCGGGGTGAAGACCACACTCGTCTGGCTGCCCGAAGGCGGACATCTGGCACCGCTGGTGGGGCTGCGCGCGCCCAGCCGGATGCCGTCGCTGGTCCCGGCCATTCGGGACTTTATGAACCGCATTGCGGCGCCTTGATCCGTCGTCGACATTCACGCCAGCGCTTGGCGCAACAACGACGCGGCGCGCACTGCATGGGAACGACAATCCAATTGATAGTTTTTAACTATCAATATCATTCATTCGATTCATTGTATTGATTGCTGACGATCCTCTATCCTTTGATTTGTTGCTGTCGTCCCCACGTTTCATTCACCCCACGCAAGGAAATTTTTTGATGTCTCTCATCAACACCCAAGTCAAACCCTTCAAGGCCACGGCTTACCAGAACGGCGAGTTCATCCAGGTTTCGGACGAAAGTCTGAAAGGCAAGTGGTCGGTTCTGATCTTCATGCCGGCTGCGTTCACCTTCAACTGCCCCACCGAGGTGGAAGACGCTGCTAACCACTACGCCGAATTCCAGAAAGCCGGTGCCGAGGTTTACATCGTCACCACCGACACCCACTTCTCGCACAAGGTGTGGCACGAAACCTCCCCGGCGGTCGGCAAGTCGCAGTTCCCGCTGGTCGGTGACCCGACCCATCAGTTGACCCGCGCGTTCGGCGTGCACATCGAAGAAGAAGGTCTGGCCCTGCGCGGCACTTTCATCATCAATCCTGAGGGCGTGATCAAGACCCTAGAAATCCACGACAACGCCATTGCCCGCGATGTGTCCGAGACCCTGCGCAAGCTCACTGCCGCACAGTTTGTCGCCGCAAACCCGGGCCAGGTCTGCCCGGCGAAGTGGAAGGAAGGCGCGCAAACGCTGAAGCCCTCGCTGGACCTGGTCGGTAAGATCTAAAACATCGCGATCTAAAGCATCGCGACCCGGCGCTCTGCACGGGCCCCAGCAAGATCCGCAGCCCCCCGGCGAGGCATAACGCTTCGCCGGGGTTCTGGGCAACACATAGAACGCCCCACCACTTTGTTTGCAGCAGCGGCTCGAACCGGATCTTTTTTGCGCCTCTCTGCCGGCCGGTCCGCTGCGGCTGGACGCTGCTGGAAACGCAGTTTTCCCCCGCATCAACCAAGGCATTCCGTCATGCTCGATTCCGATCTGAATACCCAGCTGCGGGGCTATCTGCAGAAGCTCACCCGACCGGTCGTCATCACCGCCGCGCTCGACGACGGCGCCAAATCGATTGAATTGCGCGAACTGCTGCAGGAGATCACGCAGCTGTCAGACAAAGTCACACTGCGCGAAGACGCCTCGCCCGAACGCGGTGACCGGGTGCCTTCGTTCGCGCTGTCCACGCCCGGCGAATCCATCTCACTGCGCTTCGCGGGCATTCCGATGGGTCACGAATTCACCTCGCTGGTACTGGCGCTGCTGCAGGTGGGCGGGCATCCGTCGAAACTGGCGCAGGAGACGATCGAACAGATCCGCGCGCTGGACGCCGATTATGTTTTCGAGACCTATTTTTCGCTCAGCTGCCAGAACTGCCCCGACGTGGTGCAGGCGCTGAATCTGATGAGCGTGCTCAATCCAAAGATCCGGCACGTCGCGATCGACGGCGCGCTGTTTCAGGATGAAGTGGATGCGCGCCAGGTGATGTCGGTACCGATGATTTTCCTCAACGGCGAGCGCTTCGGCGCAGGACGCATGAGCGTCGAGGAAATCCTGGCCAAGCTCGACACCGGTTCGAGGGCGCGCCAGACGGCGGCAATCGATGCGAAAGACGCCTTCGACATGCTGATCGTCGGCGGCGGGCCGGCCGGCGCGGCAGCGGCCATCTACGCGGCGCGAAAGGGCATCCGCACCGGCATCGCCGTCGAACGTTTCGGCGGCCAGGTAATGGACACGATGGCGATCGAGAATTTCGTTTCGGTGCCCGAGACCGAGGGCCCCAAGCTGGCTGCGGCGATGGAGCGCCACGTGCGCGACTACGATGTCGACATCATGCATCTGCAGCGTGCGGAACAGCTGTTGCCCGCAGGCAGTGATGGTCTGATCGAAGTGAAGCTCGCCAGCGGCGCCTCGCTGAAATCGAAGTCGGTGATTCTGGCGACCGGCGCGCGCTGGCGGCAGATGAATGTGCCCGGCGAAAACGACTACCGCAACAAGGGCGTGGCCTATTGCCCGCACTGCGACGGACCGTTGTACAAGGGCAAGCGCGTCGCGGTGATCGGCGGCGGCAATTCGGGCGCGGAAGCGGCGATCGATCTTGCCGGTATCGTCGCCCACGTCACGCTGATCGAATTCGACGGCACGCTGCGCGCCGACGAAGTGCTGCAGCGCAAGCTGCGCAGTCTGGCGAACGTCGACATCGTCGTGTCCGCGCAGACCACCGAAGTGCTGGGCGATGGCCGGAAAGTCGTCGCGCTGACCTATCTGGACCGCGCTACGCAGACGCCGCACACGCTGACGCTGGACGGCATCTTCGTTCAGATCGGTCTGCTGCCGAACACCGAATGGCTGAAGGGCACGCTTGCGCTGTCGGCGCGCGGCGAAATCGTGATCGACGAGCGCGGCCAGACGTCGCTGCCTGGCGTGTTCGCGGCCGGCGATGCCACCACCGTGCCGTACAAGCAGATCGTGATCGCGATGAGCGAGGGCTCGAAGGCAGCGCTCGGTGCGTTCGATCACCTCATCCGCAGCTCCGCGCCGCCTATCGCCAGCGGCACAGCGCAAGTCGCCTGATGCCTCGACCCACGCGGATATCGCGAGTGCCGCCATGCCTCGAAGGCTCGAACCAGCCTGTTATAACCGACAGGCTCGCCGATGCGTGAATCGCCGGTATCGTTTGGCTTCACCGGCTTTCCTGATCACCGCGGCGCGACAGTCATTGCCCTTGCCGCAGGGTTGGCCTTAAATGCGGTGCTGTCCGCAGTCGGAAACGAGATGCCATGAAGGGATCCTCATGAATCTGCGCGATCTCAAGTATCTGGTGGCGCTTGCCGAGCACAAACACTTCGGCCGCGCAGCGTCCGCTTGCTTCGTCAGCCAGCCGACGCTGTCGACGCAGATCAGGAAGCTGGAGGACGAACTTGGCGTTTCGCTGGTGGAGCGCGCGCCGCGCCACATCATATTGACGCCCGCCGGGCGCGAAGCATCCGAACGCGCGCGACGGATCGTTGCGGATGTCGAGGATATGAAGGAAGCCGCGCGCCGCAGCCGCAATCCGGAAGCCGGTGCGGTGCGGCTGGGCATCTTCCCGACGCTTGGGCCGTACCTGTTGCCGCACGTGGTGTCGCGAGTGCGCGAACGTTTCCCGCAGCTGGAACTGTTGCTGATCGAGGAAAAAACCGAGGTCATCCTGCGCCAGCTGCGCGAGGGCAAACTGGATGTCGGCATCCTTGCGCTACCGCTGCACAACGACCAACTGCACATCGAGCTGCTGTTCGAAGAGCCGTTCATGCTCGCGGTGCCGCAGTCGCATGCGCTGGCGGCAAGCAAGACACTGACGATGCAGGATCTGGCGCACGAAAGCCTGCTGCTGCTCGAAGATGGCCACTGCCTGCGCGATCAGGCGCTGGACGTGTGCCACCTCGCCGGCGCCGTCGAGAAAGCCGGATTCCGCGCGACCTCGCTGGAAACCCTGCGACAGATGGTGGCCGCGAACGTCGGCATCACCCTGCTGCCGGTACTCGCGGTCAAGCCGCCGGTGGCGGCATCGCAGGATCTGCGTCTGTTGCCGTTCCGCGCGCCGGCGCCGAGCCGTCGGATCGCGATGGTGTGGCGCCGCAGTTCGGCGATGTCGGAATTTCTGGTGAGCCTGGCAGCCGTGTTCCGGGACCTTCCCGCCGGCCTGCTCACCACCAGCGATGTCCCCATACACGGCGGTGCGGTGCGGGTGCGCGCAAAAAAGTCCGTTTGAGTCGATATTCGCCCACCCATCCGTGCGGCTGACGTCCCCTAGAAATAACCGCTAAACGGCCTGCTTGTGGTCGAAAGACAGATCACGCCATTCCATGAATGCGCGATTGGCGGCGTTTTTCCGCTTTTGCCGCCCAGCGATCCGATGCCGCAACAACCGCTAGACTGCGGTCGAATTCTGTACCGGAATCGCCCATGCTCCGCTGGCTCCTGATTTTCGTCGCCATCGCCGCTGCGGCTTGGTGGTTGGCATCGCCGCCGTCGCCTTCAACGGTCTTGGCGTCGTTTACTGCCGCCAATGGACAGCCCGTGCTGGGCTGCGTGCCGCCGACGCGCATCGCAGGCGAGGACGGCGCTGTGCAAAGCGATGCCCCCGGCAACATGCGGCCTTTCAAACTCTCCAAAGCGATGGCAAAGCCGCTGGCGGGTTTCAGCGTTGCGGCGCGGGTTCTGTCGCGCGAGGACTACGACCAGGGGCGGGAAGCCGATTTCTCGCCGGTGGATCTTGCCTTGGGCTGGGGCCGCATGCGCGAGGATGCCGTGCTGTCGCGCCTCGATATCAGCCAGTCCGGGCGCTTTTATCGCTATCGCTGGAGCGGTCAGCCGCCGATTCCGCCCGACGACATCGTCCGCAGCAGCGCCAACATGCACATGGTGCCGTCGAACTCGGCCATCGCCGCCGCGCTGGACGCAGTGGACGCCGGCGACCGCATACGTATCGACGGCTGGCTGGTGCAGATCGATACGTCCGACGGCTGGCACTGGCGCAGCTCGCTCACGCGCGAAGATTCGGGTGCCGGGGCTTGCGAAGTGATCTACGTCTGCGGCGTTTCGAAACGATGAGTATTCGATGAGCATTCAATGAGCATGTTCCAACGACCATACACATCGCGGTGGGGCACATCGATGATCGCGTTTGCGGCATGCGTCGTTTTCATTCCGCACGCGCTCGCGCAGACGCAAAGGCCGAATAAATCTCCGGTAGAACTAGCGGTATGGCAACGCAACTTCATCGGGCAGGTCGGCGACAGGCCGGTGAAGATGCCTTACCTGAAACGGGTCGGCGACCGCATCGAAGGCCGCTATTGCTACGACGTCTGCGACCCGCAGACCGGCGGTGTGCGGTTGACCGGCGTCTGGCGTGACGATGTCCTGTTGCTGGACGAATCCGCGCCTGACGCCAGCGGAACACTGCGCATCAGCGGGCACTGGCGCCTGCAGCCGGGCGGTCAAGGCTGGCGCGGCGAATGGCGCAGCCAGGACGGCCGCCGCCGGCTTCCCGCTGTACTTGCGGCCCAGGATGACGGATTCGCGCCCTATGAGCTGCGGTTGATCGCTGCGTTCGTGCCGGGCAGCGACGACGACAGCTGCGACGCGCAATCGCCGCGGGTGTCGGCCATCCGCATCTATCGCAATGGTGCGCTGCTGCAGACGCTGGACACCGACTCAATGGGCACCTGCGGCATGTTCCTGCCGGGGCATATGGATATGGATTTCGACGGCTACCCCGATCTCACCATCGCACTCACCCTGCCCGCGGGCCCGAATATCCCGCATCAATCTTGGCTGTTCGATCCCGCCACGCAGCGTTTCGTCGATGCGCCGGCAAGCCTGCAGGACATCACTTCGCCGGAATTCGATTCGGCACACCGAATCGTCTACAACGCCTGGCGCGGCAGCTGCTGCTCGCACGGCGTGGATACGTATCGCTGGAAAGACGGCGGCCTAGTCGCGATCGACAGCCAGGAGAGCCGCCTGATACCGGTCCTGCGTCAAGACAAGCTCGGCTATCTGTACAGCGTGCCCGGGTATGCCGACGGACAGATCGTCTACTCGCCGCGAATCGTCCGCGACCGTAGCGGCAAACTGGACCTGCAGGACTTCGATGCCACCACATCCCCGCTCGAAGACCAGCCTTTCGCATGGGGCGAGTCGCTTGCAGTGGATGTGTTCAAGATCGACCGCAAGGGCGCAGCGCGGCGCGAAGGTTCGCAGACGATGCGCTGGCGCCGGATCAAAGACGGACAGGGCGTCCGCTGGTGCCCCGATCTCGCGGTGTACGACATCGACCAGCACCGCATCGCGAGGCGACTGGTCGACACGCCGGAACGCTGTACCAACAGCGATCCGGCGCCATAGCGCCCGGGCACATGCATCACAGACCGGTCGAACAGCTCACGCCGGTGCCGCCGAGTCCGCAATAGCCGTCCGGGTGCTTCGCAAGATATTGCTGGTGTTCTTCTTCTGCGTAAAAGAATTCCGGCGCAGGATGCAGGATTTCTGTGGTGATCGCTCCGTGACCGGCCGCTGTGAGCTGCGCCTGATAAGCATCGCGGCTGGCGATGGCGGCGGCATACTGCGCTTGCGTGTCGCAATAGATGGCGGACCGGTATTGCGTGCCAGAGTCGTTGCCCTGGCGCATGCCTTGGGTGGGATTGTGGCTTTCCCAGAAGGTTTTCAACAGCGACTCGAACGACACCGCGGCCGGATCGTGGATCACCAGCACCGCTTCGGTATGCCCGGTCTCGCCGCTGCAGACCTCACGGTAATTCGCGTTCGGGGTATGGCCGCCGGCATAGCCGACAGCGGTGGTGTAGACGCCGGGCACCGACCAGAACTTGCGTTCCGCGCCCCAGAAACAGCCCATGCCGAACTGCACCCGCGCCAAGCCTTCGAACGCGTCGCGCAGCGGCCGGCCGTTGACGTGGTGAATGTTGCGCAGCGTCATCGCTGCGTCGCGGCCGGGTAACGCCCGCTCTGCCGAAGGCATGCGCTGTTTGTGGGCACCGATGCCCAACAGTGATTCGAACATCGAACTGCTCCCGAATGGATATGGCCAAGAGGCCCGTCTGGGGCCGGACGTTGCGCGACGTGCATGTCGCATCGCGCCTACGGCTGTGAGATGCGGGCGGATGCCTCAGGATCAAGCTGCGTTTGAATCAAGCCGTGCTCGAATCGACCCATGTTCAAATTATGCCGCGCTTGAATCAAGCCGTGCTCGAATCAAGCCATGTTTGAATCAAGCCAGACCTGGAGCAAACCCGGCTGCTCAGGCCGTTGCCGGGCGCACCGGCGCGAATACCGCCGGCGCCACATGCACGCGGTTGCGGCCGGCGCGCTTGGCGGCGTAGAGCGCTTTGTCCGCGCGCTCGACCGCCTGCTGCGGCTGCGCCTCATGGGCAAGTTGGGAGGCGACACCGATGCTCACGGTCATGCGCAGCGTCTGTTCCTGTTGGCGCACATCGAACCGCTCGATGGCTAGCCGGATCTGTTCGGCGATGGCGCGCGCCATTTCAGTCTGGCGGCCCGGCAGGATCACCAGGAATTCCTCGCCGCCGTAGCGCCCGAAGGTATCGTCCTCGGTCAGCTGTGCGCCGATGGTTTTGGCGATCTCGCGCAGACAGTGATCACCGGAAGCGTGGCCCAGCTTGTCGTTGATGGCCTTGAAACGGTCGATATCGACGAACAGCACCGACAGCGGCAAGCCCTTGCGATGCGCGTGCTGAAAGGTTCTGGCCAACGCCTGGTCAAGGCTGCGACGGTTGAGCGCACCGGTCAGCGCATCGATTTCAGCGGTATGGCGAAGTTGCTGCGCCGCGACGGCCTCGTCGGCCTGCAGCAGCGCAAGCCGCGCCAATTCGCGGACGATGGTGAGTTCTTCGGGATGGAACACGGTGGCGCCGCTGCGTTCAAGCACGATCAGGCCCCAGGCCGGGGCGCGCACGGGCAGCGCGATCAGGGCTTCGATCGCCACCGGCGTGAGCTCGCCGGTCTTGGTCACCGGGCGCTGCAGTTCAATATTGCCGGCGAGCTGCTTGCGCAGCGTCTGCAGGCGCTCGCCGACGTTCGCCTCGACATCCTCCAGATACGCCGCCGGCTGCACCACCAGGGTGTCGCGACCGTGATAACCGCGGGCAACCGCTACCGCGGTGGTGGTCGGCACGATCCGACGCAGATGCTCAAGCAGATGACGGAACACGATCGGCTGGATGTCATCTTCGGCGGCCCCGCGCAGTGAGGTTTGCAGCACCGTCATCAGCTCTGAGCGCACCGCTTCGCGGTACATCCGGCGCTCGGAATCGGCGCGGGCGCGCTGCTCGCGATCGCGCTGTTCGCGATACTTGCTGATCCGGCTGATCAGCCCGACTGCGATCATCGACGCGCAAAGCACGACCGCCGCCTGATAGCCATAGGTCGTCCACAGCGTGCCGGCGATGACGCCGCGCGCGGCCAGTTCCCAGGCGAGGATCGACGCGGAAAGCACCAACACCGAACACAGTACCGCGCCGGACAGCGGCACGCGCCGACGCCAGGCATCGGCCAGAACGAAGATCGCCATGCCGCAGCCAGCGAACCATGCAGTGGGCATGAACCAGGCCGCAGGCGCGTCGAACCGTTCGCGCCATGCCAGCATCAGCGCCGCCGCCAACAGCAGCGCTACGCAGATGTTGTCGACCGCCTTGGACAGCTTGGGCCGGGTCTGCTCGACGTCTGTGTAGCGCAGCAGGATGCGGAAAGCGATCATCTCGAACACCAGCGCCATCGCATGCAGGCCAGCACCGCCCAAGGGCATCAATAAGCCGAAGCGGTCGAACATGTAGACGTGACCGTTGAAGAACGCAAGCAGCGCCACGCCGCCGATGCAAAAAGCGAAGAACGACAGAAAGCTGGCGTCGCGCGAGGCGAAGAACAGGGCCAGCGTCATCAGCGCCAAGGTCATCAGGCTGGCATAGGCCAGGCTTTCGAAGATGGTTGCCTCCTGCAGATAACGGTCGGCCAGCGCTTCGGTGACCACCTGCGGCCGCAGCGTCGCCATGCGCATCGCGCTGGCAGTCATTTCCACCTGGATCTCACCTTCCCAGCTGTTGGGCAAACGGAACAAGTAACCGACCGGGATCGGACCTTCCAGCGTGCCCGGTGCCATGAAGCTGCGCGTCGCGCTTTGCCAGGCATCACCCACGCGCAGTTGCAGGGCGTCCACGGGCTCCCGACCGATCCAGATCACCCAGTGCGGGGATTCGTTGCTGTGCGGCGGCAGGACGAACCGCAGCTCGGCGCGGGCGTTGCGGGTGTCTTCGGAAACACCAAGACGCAGACCGCCACCGTCGCGACTGAGCGCTGGGACCCGACCTTCGGCATCAGCCAGCGGTACCAGCCGAAGCGCAAGCGGCTGTTCCTGCAGCGTTTCGATACGGCTCGGCGTGAGCGCATATAAACCGAGCAGCAGCACAATCGCCATACCGACGGCGCGGAACCAGTGCTGGGTAAGCGTCCCGCTTGCGAGCGCCATGATCAACCGGAGGCCGCAGGTACCGGGATCTCCATGATCCATTCCACAACAATACCGGCCTCTGGCCTGCACGTCGTCGCAACGCAGCTGACGCCCTGCGCGGTGTTCGGATTTACAGGCCGACCGGCACTTATCGCCATCGCCCGCCCCCCTGTGATTGACCTCTACACATCCACCCGCGCCTCAGCCTATCGGATTCGGCGCCCCTGTTTTTGACGTCCACAGTAGCACCCCGGCCCGCCTTCCCGCAGTAGCGGTCGCCGCGCGACAGGCCAAAAATGCTGTAGAAAAGTTGCCGTACGTCCCAAATGCCGGCATAGCCTCTAAACTGGCGGTTTTCGCAATCTGCATTGCCAATGACCCCGGACCTCTCCACGGACACCCTACCCGCCGACGCTGTGCCCGAGCGCCGCCAAGACTTCATTCGCCAGATCGTTCGCGACGACCTCGCCAGCGGCAGGCACACCGCAATCCGGACCCGTTTCCCGCCCGAGCCCAACGGTTATCTTCATCTGGGTCACACCCGTGCGATCTGGACCGACTTCGGCATCGCCGAAGAATTCGGCGGTCGCTGCAACCTGCGTCTGGACGACACCAATCCGGCCCGCGAAGACCCCGAATACGTGCGCGCGATCCAGGACGATGTCCGCTGGCTTGGCTTCGAGTGGGCGGAACTTCGTCACGCATCGGACTATTTCGCGGTGTTTTATCTCGCCGCCGAGAAGCTCATTCGCCAAGGTGATGCCTTCGTCTGCGATCTGAGCGCCGACGACGTGCGCGCCTATCGCGGCAATCTGACCGAACCCGGTCGCGCGTCGCCGTTCCGCGACCGCAGCGTCGATGAGAATCTGGACCTGTTCCGGCGCATGCGCGCGGGCGAGTTCCCGGACGGCGCACGCACCCTGCGCGCGAAGATCGACATGACCAGCGGCAATATCAATCTGCGCGATCCGGCGCTGTACCGGATCAAACACGTTGAACATCAGAATACCGGCAATGACTGGCCGATCTATCCGATGTACGACTACGCGCATTCGCTGAGCGACGCGGCCGAGGGCATCACCCACTCGCTGTGCACGCTCGAATTCGAAGACCACCGCCCGCTGTACGACTGGTGCGTGGACAAAGTGGACCTGGCGCATCACCCCGAACTGTTGACATCGCTCACCGACCGCAGTCTGCCGTTCGAGGCCAGCAAGCCACGCCAGATCGAATTCTCGCGTTTGAACCTGAACTACACGGTGATGAGCAAGCGCAAGCTGATGACCCTGGTCGACGAAGGCCTGGTCGACGGCTGGGGCGACCCGCGCATGCCAACCCTGCAGGGCATCCGTCGACGCGGCTACACGGCGGACGCACTGAAGCTGTTCGTCGCCCGGCTGGGGCTGTCGAAACAAAATTCGCTGATCGATTACTCGGTGCTGGAAAACACCCTGCGCGAAGATCTGGACAGCCGTGCGCCGCGACGCATGGCGGTCCTGGATCCGGTGAAATTCGTGCTGACCAATCTGCCGGACGGTCACGAAGAACTGCTGACGTTCTCCAATCATCCGAAGGACGAATCCTTCGGCCAGCGCAGTGTGCCGTTCTCGCGCGAACTGTGGATCGAGCGCGACGACTTCGCCGAAGTGCCGCCCAAAGGCTGGAAACGGCTGATTCCCGGCGGCGAAGTGCGTCTGCGCGGCGCGGGCATCGCGCGCTGCGACGAGGTGATCAAAAACGACGCCGGCGAGATCCTCGAACTGCGCGGCACGCTTGATCTGGAATCGCGCCCCGGCATGCCCGGCGCCGACCGCAAGATCAAGGGCACCATCCACTGGGTCAGCGCGCCCCACGCGGTGCCGGCAGAAGTACGCCTATATGACCGTCTGTTCACTGTCCCCAATCCCGATAACAGCGGGAACAACGACGATGAAGGCAACACTTATCGCGATTATCTGAATCGCGATTCGCGCCGCAGCGTGCGCGGTTATGTCGAACCCGCCGCTGCCGACGCCTCGCCCGAGCAGAGCTTCCAGTTCGAACGCATCGGTTATTTCGTCGCGGATCGTTTCGATCATCGCCCGGACGCGCCGGTCTTCAACCGCAGCGTGACCCTACGCGACATCTGGGCCGCGAACGCTTGATCGCGGGACGGGTCGTATACGTGTACGCCCCGCCCCATTCCTTGAGGAGATATGCCATGCCTTTACGTCATTTCGCGTTTGCCGCGCTGACCGCGCTGCTGTTGGTCGGCTGCACCGCGCCCACGCCTTCGTCCGATGCGCCCAAAGCCGCAGCGACGGATACGGCACCACCGCCCGCCTCACAGCCCACCGCACCCGCACCGCCACCGAAGGCGCAGGTACCCGACACGATGGAGCGCGCTGCGGCCATCAATGCATCCAACCCTGATCGCAGCTGCAAGACCGACAGCGACTGTGCAGTCAAAGATGTCGGCAACTGCTGCGGTGCCTATCCGATGTGCGTAGGTAAAGCAGCGAAAACCGACCCGGCGGCGGTTCGCGCGCAGTGCGCAAAAGACGGCATGGCGTCCACCTGCGGCTTTCAGGAAGTCAGCGGCTGCCAATGCGTGAAAGGCCAGTGCGAAAACATCAGCAACGGCGCGGCGGTGATGTGATGAAGATTTTTCAATAATGCAGGCTTTCAATTAATGCTGTACGCCCAAGTTCACCTCACCCTGCCCGCCTGGATCCACGACGCCGTCGACACCGCGCGCACCTACACCAGCGATGCCGA
>JAYVSK010000286.1:0-11036 GCA_043775395.1 Lysobacter sp.
GCAGGAGGGTCGAACAGGCCGCCGGGCTTTGCTTGGCCAGCCGTTCGGTACCGGCTCATGACGCGATGGTAGTCGGCGTTGAGGCCTCGTGCGTCGCAGAGATGAGTTCGATCACCGCATCGGCGGCGCGGGCGGAGGCATTACGCCGCAGCTGCGTGTGCAGATCGACGAAGCGCGGCACCAGTGCGGCGGTCATTTCCGGCTGGCCGAACCAGCGCAGGCAGGCGGCAGCCAGTTTTTCGGGGATGCAGTCGTGCTGCAGCAGTTCGGGAATCAGCGGCGCATCCGCCAGCACGTTCGGCAGACTGACGAAGCGCGACTTGAGCAGACCGAGCCGGGTCACGATGCGGTAGGTCGTCGGCGAGATGATATGTCCAACCACCATCGGCCGCTTGCACAGCATCGCTTCGAGTGCAGCAGTGCCCGAGGCCAGCAGTACGACGTCGCTAGCGATCATCGCGCGCTGCGCGTCGCCATCCAGCACGCACACTGCGAGCTGCGGATACGGCCGCAGCTGTTCGCGGATCGCAGCGTCGCACTGCGCGTTAGCCGCCGGCAGCAGAATCCGCAGTGCCGGGATCTGCTTCGCGACCAGCGCCGCGGCGTCGAGAAAGACCGGCAGCATTTTCGCGATCTCACCCAGCCGGCTGCCCGGCAGCAGCGCCAGCACCGGTGCGTGATCGGATACAGCAAGCGCATGACGCGCGGCGCGACGGTCGGGTTCCAGCGCAATCGTATCGGCCAAGGGATGACCAACAAAGCGCGCATCTACACTGTGTTTGGCGTAGATCGGCGGCTCCATCGGGAACAGGCACAGCACGCGATCCGCGCTTTCGCCGATCTTGGCCGCGCGGTCCTCGCGCCACGCCCACACCGACGGACTGACGTAATGCACGGTGCGAACGCCGCGGCGCTTGAGCCACTTCTCCACGCCAAGATTGAAATCGGGCGCATCGATACCAATGAACACGTCGGGTTTCCAGGCCAATAGGCGTTTGCGCAAACGCCAGCGCAGCCACAGCAGACGCGGCAGATGTTTCAGCACTTCGGTCAGCCCCATCACCGCGAGTGACTGACTGTCGTGCCAAGCGTCCAGACCCGCGGCGCGCATGGCGGGACCGCCGATGCCGGCGAATTGGACATCGGGAAAACGGCCCTGCAATTCGGCGATCAGGCCTGCGCCGAGCTGATCACCGGAGGCTTCACCCGCGACGAGCGCGATCCGCATGATCGGATCAGCGCAGCAGCGGACGTTCGCCGCGTTCGATGAAATCCAGGAAGGCGCGCACATCGTCGCTGGTGTCGGCCAGCGTGGCCAGCTGCTGCTTGGCTTCGGCCAGATTGGCGCCGGACATGTACAGCGCGCGGTAAGCGCGTTTGATCGCAGCCACGCGCTCGGTGTCGAAACCGCGACGCTTGAGGCCTTCGCTGTTGATGCCGCGCGGCCGGCCGTAATCTTCCTGCGCCACCATCAGATACGGCGGCACATCGCCGTTGACGAACGCACCCATGCCGATGAACGCATGCGCGCCGATCCGGCAGAACTGGTGCACGCCGGTGAAACCGCTGAGGATCACGTGATCGCCCACTTCGACGTGGCCGGCCAGCGTGGCGTTGTTCGAGAACACGCAGTGGTCGCCGACGCGGCAATCGTGCGCGACGTGGGTGTAGGCCAGAAACCAGTTGTGGCTGCCGATGCGGGTGATACCGCCGCCGCCGCTGGTACCGCGGTTGATGCTGACGAACTCGCGGATGGTGTTGCCGTCGCCGATCACCAGTTCAGTGCGCTCGCCGGCGAACTTCTTGTCTTGGGGGTCGCCGCCGATCGCGGCATGACCATGGATGCGGTTATCGCAGCCGATCGTAGCGGGGCCCTGAACGCTGCAGTGCGGGCCGATGCGGGTGTTGTCGCCGATCTCGACCTCGGCACCGATCATCGTGAACGGGCCGATCTCGACATTGGCGCCGATGCGCGCGTCCGGGTGGATCTGCGCAAGTGGACTGATGCCGGGACGGCCCGTCGTCATGGTTCAGTCCTGCGCTTCGGCGCAGAGAAATTCTGCGCGCGCGGCTTCCTTGCCGTCGACGCTGGCGATCCCGCTGTACCAGGCCATATTGCGGATGCGTCGTTTCAGCGACACTTCCAGCATCATCCGGTCGCCCGGAACGATCATCCTGCTGAAGCGCGCATTCTCGACCTTGACCAGATAAAACACCTTGTCTTTGACCTCGGTGCCCTTGCTCAGCTGGTACAGCACGCCGCCGGCCTGGGCCAGCGCTTCGATTACCAACACGCCCGGCATCACCGGCTGCGCAGGGAAGTGGCCCTGGAAAAACGTTTCGTTGATGGTGAGATTCTTGAACGCAAGCACCCGCTTGCCGTGCTCGAATTCGACCACGCGATCAATCAGCAAAAACGGGTAGCGGTGCGGCAGGAGCTTTTGGATCTCAGCCGGGCCCATTGGCAGCGCGGGTTGCTGGTCGGTATCGATGGTCGCGCCGGTGTCGATCGATGTCATCAAGGTTCCTTGTCGCGCCTGCCGATTTCTCGGGCCATGACGTCGAGCTGTTTGAATCTGGCGGCGCTTTTGCGCCAGCTGCGGTTGTCCATCAGCGGCGTGCCGGACGAATATTCGCCGGGCTCGCGGATCGTGCTGGTCACCAGGCTCATCGCCGTGATCACCGCCCGGTCGCACACGTCCAGATGGCCAAGGATACCCGCGCCGCCGCCGATCAGGCAGTAGCGGCCGATGGTGGCGCTGCCGGCGACCGCCGAGCAGCCGGCCATCGCGGTATGCGCACCGATGCGCGCGTTGTGGCCGATCTGGATCTGGTTGTCGAGGCGTACGTCTTCTTCCAGCACCGTATCGTCCAGCGCGCCGCGATCGATGGTGGTATTAGCGCCGATCTCGCAGTCGTCGCCGACGACCACGCCGCCCAGCTGCGGAATCTTGAGCCAGCGGCCGTGTTCCATCGCCAGTCCGAAGCCGTCCGCGCCGAGCACCGCGCCGGGATGGATCAGCACGCGTTGGCCGAGCCGCACTCGACGGACCAGAGTGATGCGCGCGGTGAGTTCGCAGTCGGCCCCGACCACGCAGTCTTCGCCGATCACGCAGCCCGGACCGATGAATGCGCCGGATGCGATGCGCGAACGCGGACCGATGCTGACGAATGCGCCGATAAGGGCGCCCGCATCGATGTGGGCCGAAGCATCGATTGCCGCGCTTGGGTGGATGCCCGCCTCGAATGTGGGCCGATGGTCGAACAGCGCGGCCATCTGCGCGAACGCGACGTACGGATCTTTTGCGATCAGCACATCGCCGGCGTAACCCTCGGCGTCCTCGTCGCGCATCACTACCAAGCCCGCGCCGCAATCGGCGAGCTGGCTGCGATAGCGCGGATTGGCGAGGAAGGCGAGCTGCGATGCGCCCGCCCGCGCGATCGTGCCGACCCCGTCGATGCGGCGGTCGCCGTCGCCGCGCAGGGTCAGACCGAAGCGGTCGGCCAGCGTGGCGGCGGTATGGTGAAGGGTCGACATGAGGCGTGCCGTCCGCGGCTCAGCGCGTCGCGGTCAGAACGCGCCGCCGAAAGTGAACTGCAGCCGTTCCAGATCGTCGGTCTCTTCGCTGCGCAGCGGGAAGGAGTAGCTGATCGAGATCGGGCCGACCGGCGCGCGCCACAGCAGGGCGACGCCCGCCGATGCGCGCAGTTCGCCTACGTCGACACTGTCGACATTCTTGAATACATTGCCGGCATCAAGGAACGCCGAAACTCGCGCCGCGGGCGTATCCAGCAGCGCCGGAAAATACATTTCCAGCGAACCGACCGTCTTCACCGCGCCGCCGATCGGCTGGCGGAAGCTGCTGCCGTTGGCGAAGTCGACCGGACCCAGCGTGTTGTCGCGGAAGCCGCGCACCGAACGCACGCCGCCGGCGTAGAAATTCTCGAAGAATGGCAAGCCGGTGCCGATCAGCGCGCGGTCGAGCGTGCTGTTGGGCCCGCAGTCGGCATCCGAATAGGCCTTGCGCGGAATCGGCGGCGGGCTACCTTCGCTGAAGCACACGATGCGTACGGCATCGCTGCCGTAGCTATCGCCGTAGCCCAGCTGTGCGCGGGTGTTGAGCACCATGTAGCGGTTCAACGGCCAATACTTCGAGAACTCGTAGTTGAGCTTGAAATACTGGGCGGTGGAGCCGGGCAGCGTGACTTCCGCCGACAGCCGCTGGTACGTGCCGTAGGTCGGGGTGAAGAAGTCGTTGCGGGTGTCGCGCGCCCAGCCCAGCTCTGCGCGCCAGGAGTGGAACGTGCTCTGGCCGAATGCATCGATGTAATCAGTCACCGATTGCGGCGAACCGAACGAGGACAGGATCTGGTTGCGGTCGATGCCGAATACCAGCGAGACGCTGTCGTTCTCGGTCAGCGGGAGGCCGAGTACCGCCTGCGCCGCGGCGCTGGTGCTGGAGTATTGTGCGGTGTTGAAGTCGGAGTTGTCGAACTCGCGCCACCACATGTTATAGCCCAGCGACAGGCCTTCATCGGTGAAATACGGATTCAGGAAAGAAAACGAGTAGCGCTGCAGATACGTGTTGCGCTGCACTTCCATGCTGATCTGGTTGCCGGTGCCCAGGAAGTTGTTCTGCGAGAGCTGCAGGGTGGTGGTCAACCCGGACAGCTGCGAAAAACCGAAGCCGAAGGTGAAGCTGCCCGACGTGGTTTCCTTGACGTTGAAGACCACATCGACTTGGTCGCTGCTGCCGGCCACCGGTACGGTTTCGACATCGACCGATCCGCTTTCGAAGAAGCCCAGACGCTGCAGGCGCACTTTGGAGCGGTCGATGGCGGCCTGCGAAAACCAGGAACCCTCGAATTGGCGCATCTCGCGGCGCAGCACTTCGTCGGTGGTGCGGGTATTGCCCTTGAAGGCGATCCGGCGAACGGTCACGCGCGGCCCGGGCACGACCTGAAGATTGATCGCGACCGTGCGCTTTTCGCGGTTGATGTCCGGGATGGGATTCACTTCGGCGAAGGCGTAGCCGATATTGCCCAGCGCCGCGGTAATGGAATCAGAGGTCAATTCCAGATAAGTGCGCGAGAAGGTCTGGCCTTCCTTGACCAGCACATACCGTTCGATCTGCTCTTTCGACAGCACGGTATCGCCGGTCACTTTCACATCGGACAGCGTATAGATCTCGCCTTCGGTCATGCCGGCGGTGACGAACATGTCCTTCTTGTCCGGACTGATTGCCACCTGGGTGCTGTCGACGCTGAAATCGACATAGCCGCGGTCCAGATAGAACTCGTTGAGTTTTTCGAGATCGCCGGTGAGTTTTTCGCGGGAATACTGATCGTCGCGGCGGTACCAGCTGAGCCAGTTGCTCTCGCTCGATTCCCAACGCTCGCGCAGCACGTCTTCCTCGAATTTCTCGTTGCCGGTCAGGTTGATGTGGCGGATCCGCGCGGCCTTGCCTTCATTGACGTTGATGGTGACATCGACGCGGTTGCGGTCGAGGCGGGTGATGGTCGGATTGATCTCGACGTTGTACTTGCCGCGATTGTTGTAAGCACGGTTGAGTTCCAGCGTGACCCGGTCCAGCGCCAGGCGGTCGTAGGTTTCGCCCTCGGCGATGCCGATCTCCTTGAGGTTGGTCATCAGATCTTCGGTCTTGATGTCCTTGTTGCCCGACAGCGTCAGCGTATTGATCGCGGGCCGTTCGGTGACCGCCACCACAAGGATGCTGCCCTCGCGGTCGATGCGGATGTCTTCGAAAAAGCCGGTCTTGTACAGGGCGCGCATGGCGTCGCCGATGCGGGCGGGGTCGATCGTATCGCCGCGCTCGATCGGCAGATACGTGAAGACGGTGCCGGCGCCGATGCGCTGCAGGCCGTCGATACGGATATCGGAGACGGTGAAGCTGGAGGTGGAAGGCGCGGATGCGGTTTGCGCCAACACGGATGCGGTGTGGAGCGAAGCCAGACTCGTGGCAAGGGCAAGGGCCAACAGGCGGCGGGGTGGCGTGCGCGTCATCAAATACGTCCAGTTATACGGCGGGGTTGAAGCGGATGGATCGGCGTGCGGTGGAGCGGAACATCTGCAATCTGCAAAACGCGGCCAGCCGTTCCATCGGCATGACATCAATCGGCATGACGTCGGTGACCATGACGTCAGTGGACATGACATCGATAGACGTGACGTTGGTCGGCGTGGCGTCGACAGGCAAGATCTGCGTCGACACAAGCTTTCATCGGCCTCCGACAGCGGTGTGGCTTGCTGCCGTCGGCGCCGATTGGCGTCATTGGATCAATCGTTGCAAGTCGTTGAAAAAAGCCAGACCCATGAGCCCCAACAGCAGCGCAAGCCCGACATATTGCCCGGCCGCCATCGCACGGTCGCTTAACGGCCGGCCCTTGATCAACTCGATAAGGTAATACAGCAGGTGCCCTCCATCCAAGACCGGAATGGGCAGCAGGTTGAGGATCGCCAGGCTCAGACTGAGCGCAGCCAGCAGACTGAGGTACCAGGCCACCCCGTTTTTGGCGTAAGCGTTGGCGGCCTGGGCGATGCCGATCGGGCCTGAAACGGTGTTCTTCAGCGCCAGCTGGCCGGTAAAAGCGCGCTTGAACATGGCAAACAGCTGGCTGGTCTGGAACCAGGTCTCGCGCAGCGCCGCCGGAAACGCCTGCAGCGGCCCGAAGCGCAGTACCGCGTCCTTGGGAACCTTGCCTGCATCGGCAGGCTCCACGCCGAGCAGCCACACCGGGGCACTGTCTGCGGCAGCGGCGGGCCGGCGCCCCGACTTGGGAACGATGTCGACCGTGAGCGGCGCGCCGTTGCGGACCAGATCGACCTTGCCGCCGCCGCTCGCGCCGATCAGCGCGACCAGCGGCGACATGTCGGTCCAGTACTGCACCGGGGCTCCGCCGATCGCCACGATCCTGTCGCCCACCTGCAGGCGCCCTTCGCCTGCGGATCCTGCGGTGATATTGCCGATAACGGCCGGCTGCATATCATGCCGCGCGATGATGCCGATGGCGCCGAGGGTCCGGAACAGATCGTCGCCTTTCGGCAGTTGGGCGAAATCGACCCTGCGGGTGGTCTCGACGCCCTCTGCGGTCCGGATCCGCACGGGTACCTGCCCACGGTCGATCGCGGAGGTCACCAGCGCCATGCTGGCCTCGGTCCAGGTAGGGGTGTCGCGCTCGCCGATGGCAAGCAGCGTGTCGCCACGGCGCAGCCCGGCCTGCGCGGCGATGCCCTGCACTTGACCGACCACCGGTGCGTAATCCGGCCGGCCGATCACGAACATCAGCCAGAACAGGGCGATGCAGAGGATGAAATTCGCGAAAGGCCCTGCGAAGCTGATCAACATCCGCTGCCAGACCGGCTTGTGGTCGTGCGACTGGGCGCGCTCCTCAAGCGATACCGTGGTCTTGCGGTCGATCAGGTCGTGTTCGCCCAGCATCCTGACGTAACCGCCCAGCGGAATGGCGGCGACCACCCATTCAGTGCCGTCCTTGCCTTTGCGCATCCACAGCGGTTTGCCGAAGCCTACCGAGAACCGCAGCACTTTTACGCCGCAGCGCCGCGCGACCCAGTAATGGCCGAACTCGTGGAAAGTGACCAGGATGCCGAGCGCGACGATCAGCCACCACGCGGAACTCAGTGCTTCTAACATGCGTTCACCTTGCGGGAAATGGCGTCGAGAGTTGTCGCGCGCGCGCTGGCGTCGGCGGCAAGCAGGGCATTCAAGGAATCGGCGGGGGCGTGCGTCATGCGCTGCAGCGCCTCTTCGACCAGCGCCGGGATGGACAGGAAACCGATCCGGCCCTGAAGAAAGGCTGAAACGGCTTCTTCGTTGGCCGCGTTCAGCGTGGCTGGAGCGGTGCCGCCGGCCTCCAGTGCGGCATAGGCCAGACGCAGACACGGGAATGCATCATCGTCCGGGGGCTCGAAATCGAGCCTGCCGTGTGCAAGCAAGTCGAGCCCGGCAACGCCGGAAACGATGCGCTCAGGCCATCCGAATCCGACCGCCAACGCAGTGCGCATATCGGGCAGACCCAGCTGCGCCAGCATCGAGCCGTCGACGAATTCGACCAGCGAATGGACCAGGCTCTGGGGGTGTACCAGCACATCAATGCGCGCGCCGGGTACGCCGAACAGGTGATGCGCTTCGATCACTTCCAAGCCCTTGTTCATCAGCGTGGCCGAGTCCACCGAGATCTTTGGCCCCATCGACCACTTCGGATGCGCTATCGCCTGCGCCGGCGTGACTTCCGCAAGCGCAGCGCGTGAACGGCCGCGGAACGGGCCGCCGGACGCCGTGAGCTGGATCCGCTTCAAACCGGCGTGCGCTTCGGCATTCGGCAGGCATTGGAAGATCGCGTTGTGCTCGCTGTCGATCGGAACGATGGTGCTTCCGGCCTCGCGTGCCGCTGCGGTCAGCAGGGCGCCGGCCAGCACCAGGGATTCCTTGTTCGCCAGCAGCAGACGCTTGCCGGCGCGCGCAGCGGCAAGCGTGGACGACAGTCCGGCGGCACCGACGATCGCGGCGACCACCGTGTCGCTGTTGTGGTCGGCGGCGAGCGCATCGATCGTGGCCATGCCGGCATGGGCTTCGGTGTCGAGGCCGGCTGCGCGCAGGCCGTCGCGCAGCGCGAGATAGGCGCTGTCGTCGGCGATGGCGGCATGCGCAGGCCGGTGGGTGCGGCACAGCGCAATCAGCGCATCGACGTTGCGCCCGGCGGCCAGCGTCTGTACCTGCAGGCGGTCCGGGTGGCGTGCGATCACATCTAGCGCCGAACTGCCGATGGACCCGGTCGCACCAAGCACGGCGACAGACCTCATCGTGAGGTGTCCCATCGAGATGCTCCGAAGCAGCGGCAGCGGGTTGGCGTGGGCATGGCGGTCATGGACCGTGTCGGGCGCGTCAAGTTCAGACTCAGAAGCCGAACAACAGCTTGCCCATCGCGAACACCGGCAGAGCCGCCAGCACACTGTCGATCCGGTCGAGCACACCGCCGTGGCCCGGGATCAGGCTGCCCGAGTCCTTCGCGCCGACGTGGCGTTTGAGCAGACTTTCGAACAGGTCGCCCACGACCGAAAACAGGATGGTCCAAATCGCGACGATGGCAACATAGATCAGCTGCTTCGTGCTGATCTGATCGTCGGCGAACGGCGCGGCGACCAGTGCGACGATCATGCCGGCGAGGATGCCCCCGATCATGCCCTCTACCGTCTTGTTGGGGCTGATCCGCGGGCTGAGCTTGGTTTTACCGAACCGGCGGCCGGCGAAATAGGCGCCGGAGTCGGCCGCCCAGACGATCATCAGCGCGAGCAGCAGCCAGCGGTTGCCATGGGGTTGGCTGGCGTGGATCAGCGCCAGGGCGCACCAGGCCGGGATGACGCTCAGCGTGGCAGCGGCCAGTTTGAATGCGCGCGCGTGGGTGTCATGGTCGGACGCGAAACTGTAGTGACGGAGCCAGATCGTCGCCAGCAGCCACCAGATCACCCCCAGCATCACCATCAGCTGGAACAGGATCAGCGAGCTTCCGGTCGACGATCGCGATGCCCAGACCAGCGCGACCATCAGCAGCAGATTGACCACCAGCAGCACGCCGCGGGCGATCGGGTCGTCGATCTCCGCCAGCTTCAGCCATTCCCACAGACCAATCAGGAAGGCGGCGGCGCTGATGGCGGCCAGCCAGGGTGTGGACAACAGCAACACGCCGGCGATGGCGAGGGGAGCCATAACCAGAGCGGCCAGCACGCGCGTTCGGGTCATGCGTCGGTCCTGTCGGAAATCATGGGTGTTGCAGGCGCGACCTGCGCGCTGGTCAGTCCGAAGCGGCGCTCGCGGCCGGCGAAATCCTCAACCGCGCGGTCGAGGGTGGCGGCATCCAGCTCGGGCCAGAGCGTCTCGGTGAACCACAGTTCGGTATAGGCAAGCTGCCACAGCATGAAGTTGCTGATGCGCTGGTCCCCGCCGGTACGGATAAAGAGGTCCGGCGGCGGCAGATCGTCCAGAGCCATGCGCCGGGCAACTGCGGCTTCATCGATCTGATCGGGCCGCAGCCGGCCGGCAGCTACGTCTTCGGCCAGCGCGCGCGCGGCATGCGCGATGTCCTGCCGGCCGCCGTAGCTGGCGGCGATGGTCAGATGCAGGGCGCGGTTGCCGGCGGTGCGCTGCTCGGCGTCGCGCATCCGCGCCAGGATGTCGGGCTGGAAGCGCTGGCGTTCGCCGATGAAGCGCAGACGTACACCGCGGCGGTGGAGTTCGTCCACTTCGCGTTCCAGCGCGTTGAGGAACAGCTTCATCAGCGCGCCGACTTCATCTTCGGGGCGGCCCCAGTTTTCGCTGGAAAACGCGAATAGCGTCAGCGCTTCGATCCCGCGCTGCAGGCAATAGTCGATGCACAGATTGACCGCGCGCGCGCCGGCGCGATGGCCGATGATGCGTGGGCGACGGCGGCGTTCCGCCCATCGGCCGTTGCCGTCCATGATCACGGCAAGGTGGCGCGGGACGCGCAAGGACGCTGGCGGAGCGCTCATTCGGGGGATGGCCTCAAACGGCCATCAATTCCTGCTCTTTCGCCTTCACCACGTCGTCGACGTCTTTGATCGCCCTGTCGGTCAGCTTCTGGATGTCGTCCTCGCTGCGGCGCTCTTCGTCCTCGGTGATCTTCTTTTCTTTCAGCAGTTCTTTGACCTGCTGATTGGAGTCGCGGCGGATGTTGCGGATCGCGACCTTGCTGTCTTCGCCCTCGGCATGGACGTGCTTGGACAGCTCTTTGCGGCGTTCTTCGGTGAGCGGCGGCAGATTGATGCGGATGGTGGTGCCGGATGTATTGGGGGTCAGGCCCAGGTCGGAGGCGTAAATCGCCTTCTCGACCGCGGCGACCATGCTTTTTTCCCAAGGCGTGATGACCAGCGACCGCGCATCCGCCACCGCGATGCTGGCCACCTGCGACAGCGGCATGTCCGAGCCGTGATAGTTGATTCTGAGATGATCCACCAGCGATGGCGACGCGCGGCCGGTGCG
>JAYVSK010000287.1:0-9746 GCA_043775395.1 Lysobacter sp.
TGAACTTACATCGGGATCGACTGCAGATAGTGAAAGAGATTCGTCGAATCGTAAGTGCGTTTGACATGGCGCAGCCGCAGCAAGTTGTCGCCATAGTACGCATGCAGATAATCGCGCTGGCTGGGGTCGATGAAATTCTGGTAGCCGTGCGCGGACATGTAACGCTACATACGGTCGTGGAAGCGCGGCACCCACTGTTCATTCTTCGCCAGCACCTCAGGCGAATCGGCCGGCGTCCATTTCAGCTCGGTGCTGGGGATCATTTTGCAGCGCCCACGGCAGCGCACGTGAATCCGGCAGCGATGCGCAGCCGCTCAGCCATCCCAGCGACGGCAAGCCCAAACCAAACGCCGCTGCAGTACCCGTACACAGCCATTGGCGGCGCGACGGCGTGAATGTCTGCGCCCGATCTAACAATGAATCTGGCATCGTTGAAACTTCCCTGTTGGTACCGCATCAATCCATGAACTACCCACAAAATTTCACATCGCGGCATCTGTAGGGTGGCGGTGAGTGCAGCGAACCCCTCCATTGCGCAACACCAACCACAGCACGTCCGTAGGGATGAGGACCAAAAAAAGCGTAGAACAAATAAATCGAGACATTCCAATCCGACACTAGTTTCTGGTCGCATAGTCGATCTTGAACGCCGTATCTCGAATCATGGCCGCTGCCAACATGTTGCGAAGCTGATCTTCGACCTCTTGGCAGTCGAGCAGATCGGAATCTTCCATGACGGCAGACCACAATACACACGTCAGCGACCGCGACAACACGAACTGGCAGGCTGGCGACAGCGCAAAACCATCGCCCACCGCCAATTCGGCCAGGCTGCGCCCGATGTATTGGTCGAGAACGCGCATCGCATCGAGCATCTTTGCGGCCATCTCTTTTCTGGTCGCAGCGCGGAACACCGTCCGAAGCATTTTCCTGTTGCAGCGGGCGTCGGCAAAAATCACCGCCACAAAGCGTGATATCGCATCGCAGGAAGGTTGATCGCGGCATGCCGCCAGCGTTATTTTCAATCGTTCGATCAACCTGTCGCGATGCGCGATGCCCATCGCCATCAGCAAGGAGTCGCGGTCGTGAAAATACTGATAGAGCGTACCGATACTGAAACCGGAAACCTCGGAGATCCGATTCGTAGTGATCCTTTCGGCACCTTCGCGCTCGATGATCTGCAGTGTCGCCTCGTAGATCGCGTCGACCGTACTTTGGGACCTCGCCTGTCTGGGGCGACGCCTGACGACTTTCGCGACTTTCATGACATTTCCTCGGGAAAGCCCGCCCGCAAACATTCGCGGCAGCGGCATGGATATCCGCAAGCCGGTCGATGACCGTGTCGCGAGAGGAACGACATCATGAGCCATAGCGTCGATGGCCGGGACATGAGAAAAAAGTGAGCACCATCGCGAACGATACAATTTCCACCAACGTCTTTTTCACTGTTATCAACCACTTGACCGCAATCCTTTTGCGTATGGAAACATGATCATAACGCGACTTGTCGCGCACCCGAAAGCTGACGAAAATTAGGAGGCCATGCATCCGAAGACGGCGTGACCGGATTCACGACCAGCGATGGCCGTCTGTTTGGACTAGGCACTTCCGGAATTCCGGAAGCCACTGAAAGCGAACATCCACTCAGCATTAAGGAAAATCATGAGAAAGCATCGCAATTCAATCAAGCTCGGACTTTTGGCGGCGGGCATCGCGGCAAGCTCGCTGGTGACGGCTGACAATCGCAGCCTCGCGATACAAACCGTCACTTCAAAACCGATTCAAAACACGCCGGTCATTCAGAGCGGCCGCATGCCGGTCGTATCGCTGACCCGGACGATGGGCGATATCGGTTTTGAGATTTTCGATGGCCAAACGCAGCGCTACAGCCTCTCGACGCTGCCGAAGAGTGCAACCGACGCCGTTGTCTACATTGATGTCGATAGCATCGAGTGGAATAAGAAGAAAATGCAGGCTGTTCTGGATCTTGCCAAAGACCTGAACTGGGTCGTCATGGCGGAGAGCGGAACATGGAACGTACCGCGCCTGCACGCCTTCCTCGCCACGTACTACCCGCGAGTGAATGCGAACAAGCTCCAGAACGTTTCGGTACGAATCTCTTGGGACAAGGGGCGCGCCGTCGCAACCGACCTCACACCGACCAGCGCAGCGGTCGAAGTGGGCATCGACTATCTGCAGACCACAGCGGCAAAAGCATTGCTCGCAAATGAGATGACGACCAAGGCACTGGCGCCAGGCAGCAACTACGCATGGTTCGCCAACAACGCCTACCAGGCCACCGCAAGCAATGGCCAGATCGGCAGCCGTTTCTACTCGGTGGCGCTGGATCGCGATGTCGTGAAAGTCTGGAAAAGCACCAGCAACGGCACGACGGACTGCATCGTCTCCTGGCGAGGCAGCGCAAGCACCGGAGACTGGCTGAGGAACATCGAAAATCAGTTCGGGTCTGCAGTGGCCGTACCGGGTGAGCCAAGCAACGCCGCAAGGATTGGACAAGGGTATGCCAGCAGGCTGGACAATTACAAAGCTGCGGTGGATGCAGTGGCCTGCAACAATGCCTACAGCGTGACGGGCCACAGTCTGGGCGGCGCCATGGCCGAAGCGTATTCGTTCACCATCCGCAGTAAACAGCCGAACCTGGAAGCCTACAATCCGGCGCGCGTCGGCAACGCCAGCTTGCGCACACAGCTGGTGTCTGCCCTTGGCAGCCCGAAAGTCGAAGTGTTCTGCAGGGATCTGGACCCGGTCTGGGCCGTTCCGGTGGGACTGGAGCACGTCGGCAGCAATAACGGCTGCACCTACTGGGGCAGCTCGGTGTCCTGGCTGAATCTCGTCGCCAATCACGCCATGAATCTGTGGCTGTAAGCATCTGCCGTAACTGCTGAGTCTTTGAAGATCGGCGGACAGGCGTGGCGGACCTTGGTCCGCCACGTCGTTTTTGGCACCACCGCATTCGACGATCGATGCGCTTGCGCTGCCTGACCGCAGCACCTTAGATCAGTAGGGTGCATAAGCCAAAGGCGTCATGCACCATGGAGTGAAATCAATATCGGAATTCCCAGGAACCGTGCATGACGCTTCGCTTATGCACCCTACAAAGTCGTATGCGCCTTACGGCCTTGGCTCGAACGGCACGACCAAGCGTAACCCGATCGCGGCCGCGCGTTCCTGCCTAGTGAGATGCGGTATTGACCATCGCCCGGGCATCGGCGCTGTAGCCTGCTGGAATTTGGAGAGCATCAACACACCTTTTTCCCAATGGCATCCCGACTGCAGGGGAAAACGATCAGCTCATTCGCCATGCTCAACCATGTCGGATTGAAATGATCGATGATGCGCCGCTGCCACGGATGCGGCAGCGCTTTGATTTCGGCACAACGCTAGTGTGCTGCATCCACGCTCGTATGACATTCGACATAGACGCGATACAGGGGCGTCACGCCGCGTTTTCCGGAGTGTCGCTGCTGCGCGAGGTCGATTTTGTACTTGACGGCAATCGCATACGCAAAATTCTTTGCGACATCAATGTGAAACGTCTGCCGCCATGCGAATGCGAGGATATAGACAATAGTCACTGCGTCGGGCAACGGCTGACCACGCAGACTCTCAAGTGTCCAGTCTTCGCGATTCGCGGGCAACGCCTGCCCGACGGGCATCGCAGGGCGGGGGCGTATAGCCGACGCGAGGGCCGCCATGTCATCGTCGGAACAGTCGTCCATTGCGTCTCCTGCGGACTTCATAATGGCGCGTCACACCCTCGGCCCTTTCGGCCCCGGATCGTCCTGAGTCGGTGGAGTTTGCGTCTGTGTTTGCACCGCGAGTGCGAGCTCTATGTGCTGATTGAGTTTTGTTGCCCCTTCACTGCTCTGCGCGAGCGGCCGATTCACCAGCTCACCGACATTCCCTACAGCGGTTATCGCCCAAGGCGCACCTAGATCTGCCGTATTGGTCATGCCAACCTTTGTGCCGTCGTCGGTGAATTTCGCTGCACCGATGGTCGTGAGCCCACGCGCGAGGGCTTGCTCGGTCAATCCGCCTGCCAACTGTACGCTGCACTGATCGTGAGGCCGCCCGAGCTTGTCATCGCGGTCATAGGCGACGTTCAGCAGTGTCGAAAACATAGCGTGGTTCGGGTGTGTCGAGTTGTCAAGTAATAGTGCTTGAAAATGACCAGGTGTGATCTGGCGATTCTGCTCTTGGTCGTGACGCTGACCTCCACTGTCACCTCCATTTCTCGGGCCGGGTTGCGCTGGAATAACAGTTGATTGCTGCAATGCCTCCGTGCTGTCAGTCCTGGAGCGAACTTCTCTGAAGTTTGGCGCAGCAGGATCGACGTGTAGCAATCGCGTTGTGCTGTTGCCATGTACGATATTCAGATCTGTCGTGCCGTCTTTGTTCTTTACAACAGCAACGTCGGCGCTGCGAAAATCGTGCCAAGTGTTGTTGACCAAGGCATGTCCCTGACCATCGCGATTCCACACCGCGATATTTTGGCCACTGGCAAAAAAACCTGCTGTTTTACCACCCTTGAAGTTGACGACTTTCGCATACGCTTCTCCACGATCTGTGGCCTCGACGAATCGCTTCCCTTCTTCTGGCAGAACAAAAATGTTTTTGACGGTTTCGTACTCTGCTGCGATATTCGGATTGGCCGTATAGGGTAGCTGCCGCATCGGAGGTTTCGTAGTTCCGACAGATTCAATTTGACCAAGCGCTTGGAATTGAATCTGAGTTCCAATTGCAGGCATCGCACCGGCCGGCATGTCGCACTGTGTCGCATCCCATGATCGAAGCTGCGTCGGATTTGAGAGTGGGTCCTGTAAGACGCCTTGCCATGCCTGTCGCAGTGGATTGTCAACACTGGCGTTTCGTAGTGCAATGAACACTTCCGCACCCGCCAGCGCATGGTCTCGACCGCTAATGACGTAGTCTGGCTTTCCGGTAAAGCCATTCGCTTTGACTTCGGCGAAACTGGCAAAGTCTCCATCCTGCATCTTCTTGATGAGACTTCCGCCATAAACCTCGCTCTGGTTATATAGCTTTGCGGTGACAGTCGCGATGCGCGCCTGATCGTCAACTGAAGCATTTTTATAGACGGAGTCATCTGCGATCTTCGTGAACACAGCCGTCTCCAGCTTTTCGATTTGCCGGAGATCACGTCCGTGAATGTAGGTGCGCCCGGCATCTGAATCGAGAAATTTCTCAAGCTTTCCTTTTGTGGTTGAATCGATATCGAATCGATCAGTACCCGTCATTTCCCTTCCGCGACGGCCTAACTCAGCAAGGGTTTGATTTTCTTCAGCATTCGATAAAATCAGGTCCGGCCGCTCTCTGCGTGCCCAATTCTGATGGGCGTTGATAAGATCGCTGGGAACATCGTCATCAACTTCACGCGAAAATCTGAAGTGCTCTTCTTTGCCGCCACGGTGCTGGCCAAGGTCGGTTTGTAGCGTGCCAATCGAGTACCCGCTATTCCCAACGGGTCGCATGGTGCTATCACTGAGTATATTTCCAGCGAAGGCCAAGTCGTGGGACACGTCACGCCCCCTATTGCTACCCTCCGAACTGACACCAACGGCGAAGTACGCAAGCGCACGAATCTCGGTCTGAGACAATGAATCAACTGCAGGTTGATCGCCTGCCTGGTCGTTAGGGTTCGATGCCATGTCGATCGTCTTTTATGGCTAAAAATATATTCGTCAGTTCGACAGGTAATCGGCTTGCAGCAGTTTCAACTGTGCGTTGCGAGCTCTGTAGTGCTCTATCACGCAGGTTTCTTCTGCAAACCCCACCGCATTTCCGCCCCCAAAGACCTCTGTCACGATGGCGCAATCTGTCACTATGAACGACGACCACTTCTTCTGGGATTGATTCAGCAATAGCAATGCTTTCGGGTAGTCTGTTTCCGCTGGTCCTTTCCGAGAAAGCGCGTTTCTGATTCGATTGATGACACCCGTTTGCTCGCGTTTCAAACGATTTGCGTATTCCACATAGCATTCCGCGTCGGACAAATCGCTGTCTCCTTCGCCCAGGCATTGCGAAAGCCAATTGCTTTTGGCCGACGCGGGCTGAAGCGCCATGCACATGGAAATTGCTGTTGCGATCAAGATTGCTTTCTTCAACTTACTGATTCTGTTTCGCATATTCCTTAGCTTCGAGCATTGTTGCGTGAAATTTTGGATGGCAGGTGGCGCAGAGAATATAGAAGAACAGCAACTCAACTTTCTAACAATCAGCTATCTCGAATCGATCCTATCGCCCGTAGGCTGGCAGTGCAAGGCGCCTGCCGTTGAGGCGGCTGGCTAAAATACCTGCTCTTTTCATTGTTTTAACAGTTGGCAAATAAAAGTACCGCAGCCCGGGTAGAAGCGAAGCCGGTGTTCAACGGCGCAGCCGATAAATCCGGAGCTCTTCTCGCAAAACCTAACAGCCTGCAATAACTTCATTATTTCTTGGAATCCAAAGACTGCTCATAACGGAACCATACCGCAAAAAACCAAGGGTTTACCGGCTGCGCCGTTGAACACCGGCTTCGCCTCTACTCAGGCTACTCAGGTCTGCCGCTACTGGCCAGCTCATTCCTGGAACACCATTCTGGCCAAACTACGACCGCCACTACACTAGATCAAACCACCATCCACGCCATCCTGTCATAACCGACAGATCGCACAAACACCAACTCCTTACCCTCAAAACCACCATCCCCAAGCCCCACTCCGTGCTAGCGTAACCCCCAGCCAGCCGCACCAAAGCCGCTCGGCCAACCCTGCACACAGCCGCACGCCGTGATCGCAGGAAAAGGGGAACAGTTCCATCACAGGGAGAACGCCAGGATGCGCTACACACGCCGTGATTTTCTTGCTACCGCTACTGCCGCTGCCGGGGCATCGATGATGTCGCTCACGCCCGGGCAAGCGTTTGGTTCAGATACTAAAGAGGTGGGCCGCGTTGCCCGCTACCATCGTTACAACGTCGCTAGTCCGCAGGGGCAGCGGATGCTGGCCAGCTATGCGCGCGGGGTGCAGGCGATGCTGGCGCTGCCGGCGGATCATCCGCACAACTGGTTTCGCAATGCGTTCGTGCACATGATGGATTGCCCGCACGGCAACTGGTGGTTCTATGTGTGGCATCGCGGTTATGTGGGCTATTTCGAGCAGACCATCCGCAAGCTGAGCGGCGACCCTGAATTCGCGATGCCGTATTGGGACTGGACGACGCAGCCGGAGATCCCGGCGGGCATGTTCAACGGCGTACTCACGCCCACCGATGGGGCCTATGCGGCGTACACGGGCAATCTGAATGTGTTCACAAAATTCATCAAGCCGGCGCTGAGCCAATTCTGGAATTCGCTGTCCGCTGGGCAGCGCGGCCAGCTGTCGCTGCGCGGTTACAACGCCTTCGACGATCTGTGGAACGATGTGACCGGCTACAACGCGGCGCAGCAGGCCGGCATCTCGGGCAATGCGGCGTACGCCATCACCTGCGGCGCGCGCTATCTGTCGCGATCGAATCCGAAGCTGGATGCGAAGACCACCGCCGATGTGGCGCCCAACATCATCAGCGCGGGCCTGTCGCCGGTCGAGTTTTACAATCCGCAGATCAGCCGCAGTTTCGCCAGTTCGAAGACGACATCGCACGTGCTGCAGCCCAACGACACCACCCAGTTTTCGGTGTTGGAAGGGTTTCCGCACAACAAGGTGCACAACTGCATCGGCGGCGTAGGCGCGATCGATCCCGGTCCGTACGGCAGCATGACCAATTTCCTGTCGCCGGTCGATCCGATCTTCTTTCTGCATCACTCCAACATGGACCGCCTGTGGGATGTGTGGACGCGCAAACAGATCGCGCGCGGGCTGCCGATTCTGCCGGGCGGCGCCGACTTTGCGCCATTCATGAGCGAAGCGTTCCTGTTCTACGTGGGCGGCGACGGCCGGTTTGTGGGGCCGAGGAAAGCCGGCGAGTACGTGAACACATCGGTGTTTGATTACGACTACGTGGGCGGCTTCGCCAGCGATCTTGAAAAGCAGCCGAAGCCGCTGCGCTCAGCGCCGAGGACCGCTGCGATCAAGAGCGTGCGCAACGCCGATGCCGCGTCGGTGGTGGTGCCGAATCTGCTGATCAAGCATCATCTTGCGGAGAGTCGCCCGCAGACGCTGATCGCGGAGATCACCATGGCACGGCCGGATGGGTTGTCGAATACGCGCGAATTCGACGTGCTCATCAATGCGCCCGAAGGCGTGACCCAAGTAGACGCCGACAGCCCGTACTATGCAGGCACCATCGCGTTCTTCGGCCCGGTCATGTCGGGCATGGAGATGTCGCACAACAGCACGTTCGCCGTACCGCTGCCGCAGACCCTGAAGGCATTTACCAATTTGGAAGCTACCAGCACTAAACTGGAGATCCGGCTGGTGCCGTCCAGCGGACAGGCGCCGAAGTCGACGCCGGTGCAGGATGCAGCGATCATCTCCGCGCCATGATCGCGCTTTCGATACGCGTCGATTGATATGGGCATGCCCACATGAAGGTTGCGGTATGAACCGCGCCGCCGCTGCGTTCGCACTCGCGATGCTGTTCGCGCTGTGCGGGCGCGCGGCGGCCCAGGATAAAACGCTCATGCTTACACAGCCGCTGCACGCCGGCGACACCGCGTATATCGAAGTGACGCTGGGCATGATCGGGCCGGGGCAGGAAGTGGAAATCACCACGCCGGGCGGGCGCACGCTCGGCGTGATTTCACCGCATGGTATCCGCGCTGGACATGCTGCAGGCACCTACATCCTGCCGCTGCCCGTCGATGCGATTTGTCATGGCCGCGTTGCGGTCATGCTGAAGATCACGCGATCGGATGCGGCGCCGCGTATGCCGACTGCCGATGAAGTGCGCGGTGTGCGGGTTGTGGTGAATGCAGCGACACCGCACTGACACTTTTTTGATTCAGGCAATCACGATTTTTTTGCTTGCGCAGCGCGCAAGCTCCCCTCTACCCCGTGCGGGAAAGGGTTAGGGTGAGGGCATTCTTCCGTATCGATCGAAATCTGAACGTATTTCGCATGGCAGGTGTTGGGTATGTCGCGTGACAGCCCATCGGTTGATATCGCGATGCGAACAGCACCCTCATCCGGCCTGCGGCCACCTTCTCCCGCATGCGGGAGAAGGGAGCGTCTTTGCATCAACGGCTGAAAAGAGTGCCGACAACGAAACTTGGAAATGCGCCAGCGCCTTCGAAGCGCTGAATCATCGCGCTGGCGCGACGGGCATATTCTTCGCGGGTGAGCGCTTGATATTCCACTGTAATCTCCGGTTATGCGGCGCCGCACAGCATCAGAACGAACGGCCCGATAGTGAGCGATTTATTCTGGCCATCGGCAAGGCGCGTCTTTCACTACTTTCACGTGCTCAATTTGGCTGGCGCCGATGTCGCGCGCCAAGGTCTGTCGCTGCGGAATGATCGTAGGCTCTCAAACCTCACCGACTTTCACCATCCCGACGAGACGCCATTGAAGACGATTGCCTGCGCGCTTGGCCGTGGCCAGATACTTCGCGCCGCTGCGCGTGGCATCGATCACCACTGTGGCTTTATTGCCGCTGACACTGCCCAACACCGTGCCGGGTTGACCCTCATCAAGACGCCCCAGCCCGACGGTGGCGACCTGATGTTCGCCGCAGATGCGGTCGCCGTCTTGGACAAGATAGAGACTGAAACCACCGCAGTCGCGGACGGG